>JBDRGD010000104.1:0-49201 GCA_043818095.1 Chloroflexota bacterium | reverse complement strand
GGTGGCGCTCTCCACCGGGCGGTCGTTCCGCTCCTGCCGGCGGGTCCTGGCGCGGCTTTCCCTGGACAGCGATCCCATCTTCTTCGACGGGGCGGTGGTGGGCCACCACGACCTCAGCCACGAGGTGTCCGTCACCCCGCTGGGTAGAGCCGTGGTGGAGGAAATGGTGGCTTTCGCCCGGGGGAGGGGAATCGACCTGGAGCTTTTCAGCACCACGGAGTATTTCGCCGCGCGGGAGACCTGGTCCACGGCGGCGCACCGCAAGTATTTTACCGTAGAACCCGAGTTCGCGGATTTCGACCTGGTGGTCGCCCGGGAGCGCATCGTCAAGGTGGGGCTGGTGAGTACCACCGCCGGAGAGTTTGCTCAGGCGGCGCTTTTCCAGGAGCATTTCGGCGGGAAGGTGCACTTTTCCCCGGCGCGGACGCCCGCCTATCCCGGGGTGGTCTTTCACAATATCCTCGCCCCCCGCGTCTCCAAGGGCAGGGCTTTGGGTCAGCTCGCGGAACATTTGGGGGTCACGGTGGCGGAAATCGTGGCGGTGGGCGACGGGCTGAACGACCTGTCTCTCCTGGCCGCCGCGGGGGAGGGCGTCGCCATGGGGAACGCGCCCGAGGAGCTCAAGGAGATTGCCGATTTCGTGACCGGGGACGTGGAGGAGCAGGGGCTGGCGGCGGCGATAGAGAGATATTTCGGGTGAGGGGGAATTTTCACTTCACTCCGGTTATCGTGCTCACCTCACCCCCTGCCCCCTCTCCAGCCAGCGGCATCGCCGGAAACCGGGGTGTTACTGGCTGAAGAGGGGGATAAAGGGGGTGAGTATCTGGAATCACCCAAAATCATCCCCCCATTTCCCCCCTATATATCTCCTCTGCTATAATACCTAAACAGATATCTATTTACCCCTCTGTTAGCGTAAAATCTCTTTCTCGGGAGGCAGACCATTGACGCATCATGACGGTTTTGACCGGTTCCGGGGCTCGGCGGACTACGTTACCTCGGAGCCCCTGCGCAACGCGGTGAACTGCTCCATCGCCCTGGGCAGGCCGCTGTTAATCCGGGGGGAGCCGGGGACGGGCAAAACGCTCCTGGCGCACAGCGTCGCCGGGGCGCTGGGCAAAAAGCTGCTGGTCTGGAACATCAAGTCCACCACCAAGGCGCAGGAGGGGCTTTACGTCTATGACACCGTGCAGCGCCTTAATGACAGCCGCTTCGGGGACAAGGACGTGTCGGATATCAAGCAGTACATCAAGCTGGGCAAGCTGGGGCAGGCTTTCGCCGCGGACGAGCAGGTGGTCCTGCTCATCGACGAGATTGACAAGGCGGACCTGGAGTTCCCCAACGACCTCCTGAACGAGCTGGATGAGATGTGCTTCTACATCCCGGAAATCAACGAGACCGTCTCCGCCAACCACCGCCCTATCACCATCATCACCAGCAACGCGGAGAAAGAGCTGCCGGACGCCTTCCTGCGGCGCTGCATCTTCCATTACATCGAGTTCCCCTCACCGGAGCTGATGGAGGAAATCGTCCGCGTGCACTACCCTGATATCCAGCAAAAGCTGCTCGAGGCGGCGCGGGACACCTTCTACAGCCTGCGGGAGCTGGAAGAGCTCCGCAAGAAACCCTCCACCAGCGAGCTTATCGACTGGATACGCGCGCTGCTCGCCGGGGGCATCCCCCGGGAAAAGGTTGCCGCGGAGGTCCCCTTCGCGGGCACCCTCCTTAAGAAAGAGTTCGACCACGAGTATTTCCTGCGTAACTACTACACCCGCATGAAGGGCTCCCGCTCATAGCCATGTTCACCGAGTTCTTTTACCTGCTGCGCAAGCACAAGGTCCCCGTCTCCGTGACGGAGTGGATGACCCTCATGGAGGCGCTGGCCGGCGGCCACATCCGCAACCTGGACGACTTCTATTTCCTGGCGCGCGCCATCCTCGTCAAGAGCGAGAGCTTTTTCGACCAGTATGACGTGACCTTCCAGGAGTATTTCACCGGCGTGGAGACCCCGGCGGAAATCCTGGAGCAGGTGCTGGACTGGCTGCGGGACCCCCTGGCGCGGTTGCCGTTCTCCGCGGAACAGGGCGCCCTGCTGCAGAAGTTCAAGTTCGACGAGCTGCTCCGGGAGCTGGAAAAGCGCCTCCAGGAGCAGAACTCGCAGCACGACGGCGGCAGCTACTGGGTAGGGAGGGGTGGTATTTCTCCCTTCGGGCACTCCGGCTACCATCCCGCCGGCATCAGGATAGGAGGGGAAGGCGGGGGGCGGGGCGCCATCCAGATTGCCCAGGAGCGGCGCTACCGTAACTACCGCAATGACCTGGTCCTGGATGTCCGCCAGACCAGGGTGGCGCTGAGGGGGCTGCGACGGCTCAGCCGCATCGGTGAAGCGGAGGAGCTTGATTTAGACAAGACGATAAAGGCGACGGCGCAGAACGCCGGGGAGCTGGAGTTCATCTGGGCCCGCAGCCGCAAGAACAACATCAAGCTGCTCCTGCTGATGGACGTGGGCGGCTCGATGGACCCCTACGCCCTGATGTGCAGCCAGCTTTTCTCGGCGGCGCACTCCAGCACCCATTTCAAGGAGTTCAAATATTACTACTTCCACAACTGCCTTTACGACCATGTTTACAAGGACATGGAGCGGCGGGACGCCGTGAGCACGGCCAGCCTGCTGGAGACCACCGAGCCGGATTACAAGGTGCTGTTCGTCGGGGACGCGCGCATGGCGCCCTATGAGCTTACCGAGCGCTGGGGCGCGATCGATTACTGGGAGCGGAACGAGATGACGGGCCTGGCTCGCCTGGAGAGCTTTCGCAACCACTTCACCCACGCCGTCTGGCTCAACCCCGAAGAGACGCGCTACTGGATACACCCCACGGTGCGCACCGTCGGGGCGCTTTTCCCCATGTACCAGCTAACCCTGGAGGGATTGGGGGAGGCGGTGAGAAAGCTTATCGTCAAGCGGTAAGCGCAGGTTCCTTTGACCGCTTCCTTGATATTTGCAGCGCCCCGCACACGCAATTAAAGGTTTCCATCCATCCCTTACGCATTGTGTTTCCGCTTGGCACATCGGCTCCGGGATGGAGTAAAATGCGGTAATCGGTCACCGGAGGTGAAAGGAGAAGGAATGGAGTTAAAAAGATACAACCTGTACTACGGTGGCAAGAAAATGTGGTCGGCGGGCACGGCGGTCAGGGAGTCCTCGGGTTTCGTCTTTCTCAGCGGGACCGAAGGCATCGACCCCGAAACGGATAAGGTGGTGGAGGGGGCTTACGCTCAGACCAGGCTTGCCCTGGTGAAAATCAAGGAGAGGCTGGAGGAACTCGGTACGTCTCTACAGAATATCTGTCACATCTGGACTTATATCGTCGGTAAAGAGTTTCCCGACGGTATCACCAGCGACCCCATTTGCCAGGAAAGAACCCGGGCACTCCGGGAATTCTGGGCCGAGCACTGCCCGGAATTCATTGAGAACCCTCCTGCGGCCAGCCTTATCGGCGTATCCGGTCTGGGCAGAAAAGGAATGGTTGTCGAAATCGTCGTTATCGCTGCTATACCTTAAATCGAGGGAAGAGGAGAATCGGGGGCGAGTTTGCCTCGCCCCCGATAAAAACTTTATCGTTATCTACGGCGCCGGGGCTTCCGCGAGCGGCGGCGGGCACCAGCCCGCCCCTATCTCGACCATTGCGCTGAACTGGTCCCGCAGCTTTTCCTGTGCCGCCGGTGACAGCCCCAGCTGGCCGATGTCTTTTTCCAGTTGCTCCGGAGAGCCGTTACCGCCGGCGTAGGCGTTGGCGCGGGTGACCGCCGTGGAGTTGATAAAGTCCTCCATGCGCGGATACATCGCCAGATACTCGTTAGCTATTACGCCGGCGAGGCGCAGTTCGTATTTCTGGTGATAACCTTCCGCCAGGTAAAACTTCTCCAAGGGGATGATGGCCGTATTCAGTTCCGTGCCCTTCTCCTCTTCCAGGAGCGCCTTCATATGCTCCGCCGCTTCCTTCTGGGCGGCGTCCTGGTAGAAGATTGCGGAGCGGTATTGCGGTGACCATACCGGGCCGATGGCGTCATGGCTCTGCCAGAAGACCTCCAGAATCTGCTCGTAGCTAATACGCGTCGGGTCGTAGTCCACCTCTACCGTCTCCGAGTGGTCGCCGACGTTTTCGTAGTCGGGGTTTACCGTCGCGCCGCCGGAGTAGCCCACGCGGGTCCGGATAACGCCGTCTAAACTCCCAAACCGGGAGTCAGGTCCCCAGAATCAGCCCAGGGCAAAGGTGGCGGTGGCGAATTTTACGGGGACGTTCATATCCATCGGCGGTATCCCGGCGGTCGGTTCGCTGGCAGCGTTCATCGTGTTTTCCTCCTCACGGGCTCCCCGGAAACCGGCCAGGGCGGCAGCGAGAACTCCCAGCCCCACGACAATGATGATACCGACTCTCGATAGTCCTTTCACCGTTAATGCCTCTCCTCCCGGTCCCTAGACAGCGACGACTTCTTTCAAATCGGGGACCTTTTCCCGGAGAACGCGCTCTACGCCCTGCCGCAGCGTCAGCGTGGCCATCGGACAGCCGCCGCAGGCGCCGGTCAGGCGTACCTTGACCACCCCGTCCTCCACGTCGACGAGTTCCACGTCCCCCCCGTCCGCGTTCAATGCGGGCCGGATAGCCTTCAGGGCGTCTTCAATCTTCTCTTTGGTGACCATGTTTCCTCCTTAAATCTCTGGCGAATAGAATATTTCCTGTTTCTAATTTAACTTAACCGGGAACTTATGGCTGTGATTTTCGTCTCACCGGGGCAACAATTCCGGAAAGGGGGCTAACCAAACCACCGGGCGGGACGTTTTAACTGGTAAGAAACCTGAGGGAGAGAACGAGATGAGGGACAGAGATAGTGAAATGAGGGACCGGGGGCTGGACATCATGCTCGTTTTCTTTTTCGGAATTTCCGGCATGGTGGTACTGCTGCTGGCGTGGCTGCGTCCGCTGCCTCTGCCGGACCGGCTTTTCACCTCCGCGGTCGGCGCCTTCGGGCTGATACCTTCCGGCTTCCGCGCTTTCCGGATTGTCCTGAAGTCGGGCATCAACCGGGAGAAGGCGGCGGTGGCGGTAAAGGTCAGGGACGGCCGTTACCGGGCGGTTTTTTCCCGCGTGCTGAGGTAGATGCAGATCGCGCCCGCCGCGGCCACGTTCAGGGATTCCGCCCCGGTGGCGGTGGGGATTCTCAGCCGGAAGTCGGCCGCGTGCAACACCGCCGGAGAGAGCCCGGCAGCTTCGTTACCCAGCGCCAGCAGCAGCCGCGGGCGCTTCAGCACGGCAGTATCCTCTTTCCCGTTCAACTCGGTAGCGACCAGGGAGTAGCCCTGCGGCCGCAATGCCGCCAGCATTTCCAGGCATTCGGATGTCCGCCGCAGCCATAAAGAGAGCACGGTGCCGGCGGTTGCCTGGACGCACTTCGGGGAAAAGGGGTCGGCGCATTTCTCCGTGAGGATAGCTCCGGAAAAACCAAAAGCGGCGGCGGTGCGCAGCAGCGTGCCGACGTTCCCGGGGTCCTGGATGTCCTCCAGCAGCAGCACCCGGTCGCCCGCGTCCGCCGGCAGCCCCGGGGAGGAGACGTCCGCGGGGATACGCACCACCGCCAGCAGTCCCTGGGGCGTCTTGCTGGTGGCGATGCCGGAAAACTGCGCGGCGGTTACCGTCCGCGCGGGGTAGTCGCCCATGCCGCGGGGAGCCTCCGCCGCGCTAACGATTTCCAGAATCGACTCCGGGCGGGTCTTGATGATTCTGCGGACGGCTTTTTCCCCCTCTACGATAAAGGCCCCGTGTTCCCGCCGCCCTTTCCGGGTGGCGAGGTCCTGGTAGAATTTCAGCGGTTTGAGGGGCGCGGTATCCTGTCCGGGGGAAAACATCATCTTTCTCCGGGCGCGGCGGGGGTTAGCCGCTTTTCTCCTTGCCGGCTTTCTTGGCCTGTTTTACCATCGCCTTGAGCCGTTTCTTCTCCGTCCCGGTACCGGCAGGGTTATCTGCAGTCTGCCGGTCCCGTTTCCGGCGGAGCCGGTCGATGATAAGCATGCCGAGGTAGCGCCCGAAGTAGCCGACAAAGCCCGCGGCAAAGACGAGCGCCACCCACTTCAGGACTTCTCCCGGATTGATGGTAGCCGGATCCGCCATGGTAACCATCTTAGCACAAACCGGCGGGAGCGGCACGGGTTTTATTTGCTATTAATTAGTTTGCAAGGTCGCCGCTCGGTATAATCTTGACAAACCATCCCTTTTCCCGCTAGAATCAAGACTCTATCAGAAGAAGTCCGGGACGCCGGGCGGAAGGAGAGTAACATGCCGAACAGTGTGTACAAGGTTATCACCCTGGTGGGTACCAGCAACGAGTCCTGGGAGAAAGCGGCGGCGGCGGCGGTGGAAACTGCTGCTAAATCGTTACGGGAACTGCGTATCGCCGAGGTGGAAGAGCTGGATATGCAGTTGGAAGACGGCAAGATACGCGCCTACCGCGCCAAGGTCAGGGTCTCTTTCAAGTACGAGGGCAAGGAGGCCTAGCCCGGTCCGGCTAGAGGTGTAGCTCGATAATATCGCCGTCCTGGAGGACGTGGTCCCGCTTCGCCATCATGCCCTCGTGCTTTCCGGAACCCCAGATGCGGGCATATTTCATCTTCCGGGCGAAGTCTTTGTGGACGGACGCGGCGGCGTCTTCCAGCGTGTCCCCGCGCATCAGGATAATCGGGTCCGTGAAGTCCGGCTTTTTGCCCGGCGCCTTGGTGTAGACCCGGATAATGTCCAGCATTCCCATGATTTCCTTCTTCAGGTCGTCCAGTCCTTCGCCGTGCTCCGCCGAGACTATCGCCAGGGGCAAATCGTCGTCGCATTCGGCCTGGAGGGCGGCGCGGTTGCGCCCTTCCGGGTCCAGGTCTTTCTTGTTGCCCACGACCAGCACCGGTTTGAGTGTCAGGGTGACTTCCTCCTGCGCGGCTTTCGATTCCGTCAGGGCGATGCGGCTGGCGGCCATCTGCTCGCGGAGCAACGCCAGCTGCTCCCGCGGGTCGATACTGAGGTCGACGATGAGGAGCAGTCCGTCGGCGCGGCGGAAAAGGTGGGGCAGCCACCACTCCGGGGGCTGGTCAGTGAGGGGTGGGGTATCGATGAGCTGTATCTGGATATTCTCGAAGGGCATCATTCCGGGCAGGGCGGCCTGGGTGGTGAAGGGGTAGGCGGCGACGGTCGGCGTGGCGTTGGTCAGGCGGGCGACGAGCTGGGACTTGCCGCTGTTCGCCATTCCCGCGAGCGTCACCTGCGCCGCGCCCACCTTCTCAATCATCATCGTCGCCCGCTGGGTGGCGGTCTTCTTGTCCAGCGACTGCGTGAGCTTGGCGATTTTGGTGCGCAGCTCAGCGCGGAGGTGGTCGGTGCCCTTGTGCTTGGGCATGATGGAGAGCATTTCTTCCAGGCTGGCAATCCTCTCCAGGGGGCCTTTTGCCGCCCGGAATCTCCGCTCGGCTTCGTAATATTGAGGGGTCAGGTTCGCAGGCATGGCAGTCTAAAGTTGCTCCTTGATTTTATTCGCCTGTTCCTCGCTTACCCCGGCGGCGGCGGCCAGCGCGGTCACGGAGGCGTCCCGGATGGCGCTCACCGAGCCGAAATGCTGGAGCAGCTTGCGCCGGCGCTTGGGGCCGATGCCGGGGACGGCGTCCAGCCGGGAGGTCAAGCCTTCCCGGTGGCGTAGCCGGGTGTGGTAGCCGATGGCGAAGCGGTGGGCCTCATCCCGGAGGCGCTGGAGCATGTGCAGCGCCGCGGAGGAATCCGGCAGCAGGATAGGGTCTTTCCGGTGGGGGAGGAAGATGGCCTCGTTTTCCTTGGCCAGGCTGGCGAAAGGCACCGGGCTTGCCGCGCCCACGGCGGCGAGCACCGCGTTCAGCTGCCCCTTTCCGCCGTCGATGAGCACCAGGTCGGGCTGCAGCGCCCAGCTGTCAGGTGTGGTGGTCCCGCCCCGGTCCCGCGGGCGGAAGCGACGCTGGATAACCTCCCGGAGCATGGCGTAGTCGTCCGCCCCGGTGACGGTGCGGATTCGGAAACGGCGGTAGTGCGCCGGTTTGGGCCTCCCTTTCTCGAAGACCACCATGCTCCCCACGGCGGACCTGCCCTGGATATTGGAGATATCGTAAGCCTCCATGCGCTGCGGCGGGCCCTTCAGGTTGAGGATGCGCCCGATTTCCTCGAGGGCGGCTTCCACATCCCGGGGGGTGGTGGATTGCTTGATCTTGAGCTGCGCCAGCCCCTGCCGGGCGTTCTCCGCTACGATGTCCAGCAGCTCCTTCTTGGGACCACGCCGGGGTACCCGGATGGATACCGGCCCCCCGCGCTTGCCGAGGAGCCATTCCGTCAGTACGGTCTTCTCCGTGACCGCGTACTGGAGGAGAAGCTGCGGGGGAATGGAGGGGTTAGTGGCGTAAAATTGCTTGATAAAGCCGGTCATAATCTCCCGGGGGGTCTCATCCCGGGCGCCCTGGAGGACGAAGCTTTCCCGCCCCACCAGCTTATCCTGGCGCACGAGGAAGACCTGCACGAAGGCCAGGTCCTTCTCCGTGGCGAAAGCGATGGCGTCCTGCTCACCGCGGACGGTGGTGGCGATGTGCTCCCCTTCGATGACCTGCTTCATCGCCTGGATACGGTCGCGGTAGCGGGCGGCCTTCTCGAAGTCGAGGTCTTTCGCCGCCCGGCGCATCTTGCGCTCCATCTCCCGGATAATCGAGTCCCGCTTGCCTTCCAGGAAGTGGGTCACGGCGCGGATGACCTCCGCGTATTCCCGGGCGCCGGCGGCGCCGGTGCAGGGCGCCAGGCACCGCCCCATGTGGAACTCCAGGCAGGGGCGGGGGTCTTTCCCGGTAATGTGGCGGGTGCAGTTCCGGAAAGGGAAGATGCCCCTGAGGACCTTCAGCGTCTGGCGGACGGAGTGGGCGCTGCTGAAGGGGCCGAAGTAGCGGCCCTCGTCCCCACGTGGGCGGCGGGTGACGTAGACCCTCGGGAACTCTTCCTCCGTGCTGATTTTCAGGTAGGGGAAAGTTTTCCCGTCCTTGAGGAGGACGTTGAAGGGAGGATTGTGACGCTGGACCAGGTTCAATTCCAGGATGAGGGCTTCCTGCTCCGAGCCGGTGATGTAAAACTCGATTTCGCCGGTGCGGGTAGCCAGCTGTTGCAGCTTGTGCGTCACCTGCTGTCCCTTCTGGAAATAGGAACGGACCCGCGCGCGCAGGCTGGCGGCCTTACCCACGTACAGGATGTTGCCCCCGCTGTCTTTGAAAAGATAGACTCCGGGCTGCGGCGGCAGGTGCTGGAGTTGCTCCGTAATCAGGCTGCTCGGCATATTCCCCCTCGTGCTCCCAGAAATATTCTAGCACAGCACCTTGCGGGCGCAAAGAGGGACGCCGGGCGCGCGGTGGGGAAGGCCGCCGCGGCTAGAGGGAAATCAGTCCCTGCTTAATGGCGACGACGACGGCTTCCGTCCGGGCGTTGGCGTTCAGCTTGCGCAGGATGGAGGTGACATGGTTCTTGATGGTCTGTTCGCTGATGCCGAGTTCCGCGGCGATCTGCTTGTTGAGAAATCCCTGGGCGATGTAGGTGAGGATTTCCGTCTCGCGTGGGGTAATCGGGGAGATGATGGTTTCCGCCTGGTCGCGCCAGTAAAGCTCCTGAAACTGCTTGAGGACCTGCTCGGCCACCTTGGGGCGGGTCACCAGGCTCTCATTGATAGGGTGCTCGCCGGTGGAGACACGTTTGATGAGTGCCACCAGCTGGTCCGCGGTCAGGTTCTTGCCGATGTAGGCCATCGCCTGGGCTTTCAGCGCCTGGAAGAGCTGGGCGTCGTTAGGATTGGAGGTCAGCACCACGATGCCCACGTTCGGCGAGCGCTGCTTCATCTTCCGGGCTATATC
Organism: Chloroflexota bacterium; assembly: GCA_043818095.1. GTDB lineage: Bacteria > Chloroflexota > Dehalococcoidia > Dehalococcoidales > RBG-16-60-22 > JBDRGD01. The sequence continues at coordinate 39,264 of JBDRGD010000104.1, read as the reverse complement.
CAGGCCGTTGTCTCCCGGCCCGTCGATGTCCATCAGGATAACGTCCGGCGGCGCCGTGTCGATGGAGGTAAAAAGCTCGCTGGTCACCTCGGGGACAAAGGTTATCGCCACGTCTTTGCGGCTGGCGAGGGCATGCTCGATGCCTTGCTGAAAAAGCGATTGCTGGCTGATGAGCAGCACTTGTATCTTTGTATTACCTGTTACCGGGCTATGGTTCTCCTTAACGGCCACGGTTTACCTCCTCACCACTTATTTCTGGGGTAGCACTTCCTGTTCTCTCATCTCCGCGATGAATATCTGCGCGAGGTGGGGGTCGAACTGGGAGCCCGCCCCCCCTTCGATTTCCGCAAGGGCGTCTTCCCGGGAAAGGGTCTCGGAGTAGGGGCGGAAAGAAGTCATCGCGGTATAAGCATCAGCTATGGCGAGAATACGGGCGTCCAGCGGGATTTGATCGCCCCGCAGTCCCTTGGGGTAGCCGGTGCCGTCATAGCGCTCATGATGGTGCAGGATGCCGGCGATGCAGGGTGCCAGCTGGCGGGCGCGGCTGGCAATCACCGCGCCGAGCCGGGGATGCTCTTTAATGATGACCCATTCCTGCTCGTCCAGCTTGTCCGGCTTGTTGAGAATAGTGTCGCTGATACCCAGTTTGCCGATGTCATGGAGCAGGGCGGCGATTTCCAGCCGGTTCTTGTCCCGGGAGGAAAGCTTCAGGGCATTGGCCAGGGTTTGGGTATACTCGTTCACCTTCTGGGAATGGTCCGTGGACGAGGGATTGCGGGCGTCCACGGTCGCCGCCAGGGCGTAAATCGTATTCAGAATGCCGTTGTCCTCCTTGGACTTGTTGGGGACCACCGGCAGCTCTTCCAGATTCAGCAGCATCCCCGAGGCACAGTGGCTGCGGTTGCCGCCGCCCCTCTTGGCGTGATAGAGCGCCGCGTCTGCCGAGCTGATGATTTCGTTGGGGGTTACGCCGTCCGCGGGCCAGCAGGCCAGGCCCAGGCTCGCGGTAATCGGCACCTGGTCGGACTTCACTTTGAGGGCAATCTGGCGGCGCACCCGCTGGGCCACGCGGTCCGCCGCGTCCACGGCGGTCTGCGGGAGGAGGATGGCGAACTCGTCGCCGCCATAGCGGAAAGCCTGGTCCGCGGTGCGGACGGCGCCTTTCAATATAATGCCTATCTGCTGGAGCAGGTGGTCGCCGGCGAGGTGCCCGTAGTTATCGTTGTATGCTTTGAAGTTGTCCAGGTCGAGGATAATCAGGGAGAAGATGCCGCCGTAGCGGGAGTGACGCCCGATTTCATTGACGATTAACTCGTCCAGGGAGCGGCGGTTGAGCAGTCCGGTAAGCTCGTCAACGCGTGCTTTCTGCTCCACCTGGGCGTAGAGGCGGGCGTTCTCCACCGGCATCGCTGTCTGGAAAGCAAGCTGTTCCAGCAGCATGAGATGCTGGCGGCTGTAAGCATCCCGGTTCCTGCTGGCGATGGTCAGGCTGCCGATGGCTTCGCCCTTGACCAAAAGCGGCAGGCAGACAAGAGAGCGCACGCCGTGCCGGGACAGGTATTTTCCGTAGGTGAATTTGCTCTGCTCCGTGAGGTTATTCTCGACAAAGGTCTTCTTGTGCCTGATGACCCATTCGGTGATGGAGTCCTTTGCCGGGACCCTTTCCCCGATCTGCCAGGGCGCTTCCGACGTCGGCGCCACGGTGAGGAAGAAAAGGCCGCTCTCCTCGGCGAGGATAATCGCGGCCCAGTTGATGTCCACGGCCTTGCGGATTTCCTCGATAAAGCCGCCGAAGGTCTCCTGGAGGTCCAGGCTGGAGGTGATGATGGCGCTAGCGCGGTTGAGGACGCGGAGCTCCTCCTCACGTTGCCGGAGTTCCTCGCGGAGATATTCTTTTTCCATGCTGACGGCGACGCGCTCGGTGACGTTGACCAGCAGGTTGACGTCTTCCAGGGAGTACCGCCCGGACACCTTTTTCCCCACCGCCAGCAGGGCAATCAGGCGGTCGCGGCTGATGAGGGGCACGAAGAGTTCAATCTCCAGCTCCTCGATTTCTCTTTTTTCCTGGTCCCAAAGGCCGAGGAACTCCGGCTTGATATTCAGCTCCTCGCGCATCAGGGGCACCTGTTTCTGGCGGAGGTATTTCAGGATGGGGCTGTCATTGCGGATTTTCAGCATGTCCAGGGGATTGTCGCCGCTCCGCGGCTCGACAATCTGGGCGTGGAAATCCGTCCCGCCGATTTCCGGGAAAAGCAGGCAGGCATGCCTGACATTGACCGCCCTGGTGATGAGTTCCAGGAACTCGCCGCCCTGCTTCTTCAGGCTGAAAATACTCTGTATCGTGTTGGTGAAGTTGGAGAGCTTTCCGCGGTAGTCGTAAATCTCTCCCTGGAAGGCGCGGCTCATCGTGTCGAAGAAGAAGCCGCGCAGCCGGAAAAGGAAAGCGGCGACCAGGATAGCGACGACGGTGGCGGAAAAGGCTGCCCGTATGTCCAGAACGAAATCGAAGATGCCGTGGAAGAAGATGAGTAGCAGCCAGTAACAGATTGCTCCGAAGAACGCCAGTATTACCAGCGCTGACCCCTGCCGCAGGACGATTCTGATGTCCACCAGCTGGTGCCTCATGACGGCGTAACTGAGGACGAAGGCGTTGATGATGGCGCCCAGGTGGCTGAGCGGGACCTCTCTGCCCCAGGGCAATATCGCTAGCATGGAGAAGAAGATAATCACGATAACGCCGATGACCAGCGCAATTATCTGGTTATAGAGTACCGGGTTGTCCAGGTGGCGCAGGGTCTTGCTGAATACGTAAAAGTTCCTGGCGGCCAGGATTAGCAGGGGGGCGGCGATGAAGATGATGCCCGAGCCGTAGTCCGGGTAGAGCTTGTTCCCGGAGACGACCACCCCCTCGCCGATGTAGCCGGTGATGGTGAGGACAGTTATCGCCCCCAGCGAGATAAAGGCAAAGGGGAGCCAGCGCCCCTGTCCCCGTGGGAAAAAGGAGGAGGTGAAGGCGTGGAAGGCTGTCGCCATCACCGGGAAGCAGATGAGTGCTATCTTCCAGACAAGGATAATCTGCCCGGGGAAGACGTTGCCGCGGAAGAAATAGTCAAAAAGTCCCCATGCCATGGCGGCGATGAGGAAAAGCACGAAGAGCGTGTAGCGCCGTTGCCAGGGACGGCTGCTCACCGTGGTGACCAGTAGCGGGATATACGCCAGGGTCGCCAGCAGCGGAAAAATGGCATAGATATTCATTATAAGTCATTATTGACCCAAAATTGCCAGGTGTCAAGGCAAGCTGAACTGCGTACACCAAGGTAGTGCTGACTAAAGTACTATGACGCTGCCACCTTGTCCGCCTCTTCGCTGCCCCTGATTTCCACGCCCTGGCGCCCCGCGCTGATGCCCATCATGCTGAGCACCCTCTTCGAGGGGTTGATGTGCGGGGGTTTGATGTGGGCGATATCCGCCCCCTCCGCCTGCCGCGCGGCGGTGTAGCTGGCGAAGGTGCCCCGCGGCAGCAGCTTGACCTTGATACCGAAACCGTGCATCCGGAAGGTATCGTCGAGCATCTCCGTGCCGGCGGAATCGCTATCGGAACGGGCCAGCTGGTCATAGACCGCCGTGGCGAGGGCCTCCTCGCTGACCTGGGAACCGTTCTTCAGCTCGACGAAAAGATGGAGGGACATGTCCCCGGTGTTCTTGAGCGCCATCCAGTCCGCGTAGCCGATGCCGGTATTTTCCAGCGCCTGCCAGATTTCCTTTTCGGAGAGGCGGATGACGTTGAAGTCCAGGAGGCCGTCCGCGCGCCGCTCGAAGACCATCTGCGGCAGCTCGATACCGAGGCGCTCGTTGCGGAGGGCGGTAATCTTCACCAGGTCCCCGACGCGGTAGCGGACCAGGGCGCCCCCGTGGAAGTTGGTGATGACCAGCTCGTAGTTTTCCCCGGGCCGGACTTCATCGAGCAGGACGGTGCGGCAGGGGTAGCTGCGGTCCAGCTGCCACTTGAAGTGTTCCTCTTCCGGGATAAACTCCAGGAAGTTCAGGTTGGGGATGAAGGTCATGCTGGAAAAGTCCCAGGTCTGGGTGGCGTAAACCCCGCCCTCGCTGCCGGCATAGATATCCAGGGGGTACCTCCCCCAGAGTTCCCGGATGCGGTCCCGGTAGACCCAGCTGTCCAGTCCGCTGCTGATGATGCCCCGGACCTGCCAGAGGTCACGGGGGAGCAGGGAACGCCGCGCCATGCGGCTCTTGGCCACCCCCCGGGCCAGACGCAGCAGGGCTTTGGGGTGTTTCAGGTAAGGGCGCAGGTCTACCTTCGCGGAGGACTGCTGGAACTTTTCCCCCACGGCGACGAGCACCAGGGAAAGCCCGAAGAAGTAGTCCATCCCCGCCGAGAGGGACTGCTGGAAGCCCAGCTTTATCCTCTCGTCGAAGGTAAGGTTCTCCGCTTTTTCCAGCTGGGGGAAGAAGTCCAGCGGCGTCTGCATTTCAATGAGGCTCGCCATCGTTCCGGAGATATAGGGCCGGGGCGCCACGGTGTAAACCACTTTGGGGTGCGGGGTCAGCCGGGTGGTGTCTCCGCGTTCCCGGCAGTGGGAAAGGTTCCCCACGCCGTAAAGGGTGATGCTCAGCGCCTCCGCGAAAGCCGGGGTCAGCGGTATCCACTTGAAGGGGTATTCCCCGGAACGGCCGGAAGTATGCACCCACATGGCGGGTTTTACGGGGAGCATATCTTCCCGCTGCTCCAGGAGCTCGGGGCAGTAGTCACTGTAGGTGGTGAGGGGGGCGCACTGGCGGAACTCCTCGATGGTCTCGGGGCGGTTGCCCCCCATAATCCTGGCGCCCAGGGGACTGGCGTTCAGCAGCTCAATCTGCTCCAGGAGGAGCCGTTTCTGGATGGTCATGAACTGCTCCAGGTTCAGGTCGGTGAAGCCGCAGTAGCGCTGCCAGATGTCCTCGGAACGGCCCTGCCGGAGTAAGTCCGCCGCCGTGGGCATAAAGAAAAACCTCCCCCCGCTCGCGTGTGTCGACGGGAAAATGATGACAGGAATACGCCAGCTTGAGAAGGGATTATGTTATAGGACTGTAATATAGTAGAGAGTTCTAGAATATAGTTCTATTCTATCTGGGGAGGGTTGGGTTAGGGTGTGGTCTCCTCGGGTGGGTCGTCAGGAGACCCGGCCTCACTGACGGCCTCGTCGATGCTCTCTACCTTGTGGAGCCAGTTCTGAAGATTGCCTTCCTGTTCCAGTGAGGCAGCAGGTATCTTCCAGGAGAGGAAGAACTCCAGGAGATTGCGCAGGGTGTCTTTGATTTCCTGGGCGAAGTGGTAGAACTCCTCCCGGCTCACATACTGCCGGGTGCTTCTCCTCAGTTGGCTCTGGATGAGCAGGTTGACGAACTCGGAACGTGTCAACTCGCCGCGGTTGGCGTCCACCTGGTGCACGATATCTTTATCGGCGACGAGCACCAGCGCCTCTTCATCCAGTATCAGGATTCTCTTGGTCACGCGAAATACCCTTTTTTTCTTCCTCTATCTCTGATTCTAGCCTGCGGTGATAAAGCAGCGCATAAATAAGCGTTAAGTTTCCATAAATATTTAGTAAATTTTTATTAAATGAAGGCAGGTTAAAGAGGTCCGGAGAAAGAAAAAAACCGGATTCGGCGGTTTCACGGGGCTGATTTCTGCGGCAGGGAGAAGGGCGTTACTCTACTTCGCTGATGCCCAGCATATCGGTGAGACTGTCAATCAGGCGGAGGAGTTTCAGTCCACTGTCGGTGACCTGGTAGGTGGTGTTGGTAAAGCCCGGTTCCGTCTTGTCCAGGAAACCGTGGGTCACCAGAAAGTCGAGGTATTTCTGTATCTGGGTGTAGCTCATGTTGGCGTTGTACATGATGTGGGTCTTGCCGGCGCCGTTTTCCCCCGCCCGCAGCATATCGGCGATAATCTCGATGTTCGAGCGCCGGCGGTTGAGGACCGCCGGGGGGTTGGGTGCGCTACCGGAAAAGGCTTCATCCATATGACTTACGTCCTGGGACTATAGTCCCGGCCAACCTAAACATTGTAGTGTCCGGCAGGAGGGAAGTCAACGGTTTTCCGGGCAAATTTGAGGAAAAAAAACGGTTGGAAGAGTGCCGTGCGGCGCTAAAAGAGGTGGAGGTACCAGTCCATGATTGCCTGTCCCCAGAGCAGCGTGATGATGGGCCCGATGCCCAGGAAAGCCCCGTAGGGGAGGACTTCCTTGCGGCCCTTTTTCCGCAGGAGAAGGAAAATGATGGCGACCAGCCCGCCGGCGACGATGCCGATGAAGAGCGCCGGGAAGACCAGCGGGAAACCGGCGACCAGGCCGATGAACCCTGCCAGCTTGACGTCTCCCGCGCCCATACCGCCCCGGGCGAGGACGTAAACGATGAAGAAGAAGAGGAAACCCGTCACTCCGCCGATAAGGCTGCTGACCACCTTGATGGCGGGGAGGTAACGAAATGCCGGGAAGAGCCCCGGCGCGGGCAGCCAGATGTCCGCCAGGTACAGCAGGACGGTGAACAGGGCGGCGGGGTAAAGCACCTTGTTCAGGATGAGCTGTCGCTCCATGTCAATGAAAATAATAATGATGAAGACGCCGGTGTACAGGGCGGTCAGGGCGAACTCGGCGCTTAGCCCGTAGCGCCAGAAGGCGAGCCAGAAGAGGAGACCGGTACCCGCTTCTATCAGCGGCAGCCGCAAGGGTATCTGCGCGCGGCAGTAGCGGCAGCGGCCCCGCAGCCAGAGGTAGCTGAAGATGGGGATGAGGTCCCACGGCGCCAGCTTGTGCTGGCAGTCGGCGCAGTGGGAGGGGGGATAGGCGATGGACTCTCCCGCCGGAAGTCGGTCAATGAGGACGTTGAGGAAACTGCCGATGGCAATCCCCCCCAGGATGAACAGTATCGTCAGCACGGCTTCCATGTTGTCCTATTTTGCCCCTTTTCCCCGGGGCGCGTCAACCCGTCTTTTACGGATTTCTATTTGTATGCGGTTGGTGGTGCTGTCATTGCGAGCCGAAGGCGAAGCAATCCTCAATCCGGGAAAGGAGATTGCTTCGTCGCTACGCTCCTCGCAATGACAAACACAACACCTTTGAGGGCTGCCAGGAGCGTCAAGAGGAAGAGCCAATATTCACGGAATATTTACGAAACACCCCCTTTCGTTTATGGGCGGTTAAGCCTTCCGGGGGTAAAGTATCACCGTGACCAAAAAGGAGGGGAGCAGATATGTAGGACTTTATTCTCATGCCGGGGGGTGACTAAAACCCCATTGAATACAAATCCCGTTATGCTAAGCTGAATTGGGAACAAGTTCAAAAGGAAAAAAATATCAACGGAGGTGCCTGAATGAAGAAGATTTTGAAGCAGTTCCATTATGGCGAGAAGGGTTTCACCCTCATCGAGCTGCTGGTTGTCGTAGCCATCCTGGGCGTCCTGGCCGCAGTAGCCGTCCCGAACGTCGGTAAATTCATCGGCAAGGGTAAAACGGAGTCTTACGAGACTGAGCTCCACAACATCCAGACGGCCGTGATGGCCATGCTGGCGGACAGCACCGCGGGCAACCTGACGCCGATCGGCCCTGGGGTTGTTGACATGTCTACCGTTCTGTCCACCGACGGGCTGATTCTCAGCGATTACCTGACCGGCTTAAACGGTACCAGTGTGAAAACCCCTTGCACCTATTCCTTCGCCAATGACGGCACGGTATCGCAGGTTGTACCATAACAGATAGCGCCGCCGTTAGCGACGGCATAGTTTAAGAGAAGAAATAAATTTAACGATAGCAACGGAGCGGAGAGCCTGACCGGCAATGGGGATATCCCCACCGGCAGGCTTTCTGTTTTTCACCGACAGAGGATTCGCATTACCCCGGTGCTTTCTGTCCCGGGGTTTTTATCCAGTCATTACGAGCGCAGCGAAGCAAACTTTAAATGGGATTGCGCGCGGGGCTGGCACGCCCCTCGCCATGACAGAGGGTAAGCCTGCTGGGGAAAAAGTAGAGTTTCCCCGGAAGTACCCGGTTTTGAGGGGTTGTTAGAAGAGGCCGCTGGCGACGCTCTCTTCGGATGCCTGCTCCAGCGAGGCGTGCGCGGCGGGCACTTCCATGCCGGACAGCTTGGCGATTTCCTCCTTGTCGTTGCAGAAGGAAAACAGGCTGTCGCTGCTGATGATACCCTTGCGGAAGAGCTTGAGGAGCGACTGGTCGAGGAGCTGCATCCCCGCCTGGGTGTGCATCCGCATGGCGTTAGGAATCTGGAAAACCTTGCCGTCCCGTATCAGGTTCCTCACCGCCGAGTTTGCCAGGAGCACCTCAACCGCTGCGACCCGGCCGGAGCCGTCGGTCTTCGGTACCAGCGCCTGGCAGAGTATCCCGACGAGGAGCGAAGCCAACTGGGACTGCGCCATGTGGCGCTCGTGGGGCGGAAACAGGTCGGTGATTCTTTCGATTGCCTGGGCGGCGCTGGGGGCGTGGCCGGTGGTGAGGACAAGGTGGCCCGTTTCCGCGACGGTCAATGCCGCGGAGGCGGTCTCCAGGTCACGCAGTTCGCCGACGAGGATGACATCCGGGTCCTGTCTCAGGACGTGCTTCAGGGCGTCGGCGAAGGAGTGAGTATCCGCGCCCAGCTCCCGCTGGGTGATGGTACAGTTGGCGCTCTGGTAAACGTACTCGATGGGGTCTTCCATGGTGACCACCCGCCGGTACTCCGTGTGGTTCAGGTAGTTAATCATGGCGGCCAGGGTGGTGGACTTACCGCTGCCGGTGGGGCCGCTGACCATCACCAGCCCGCGCCGTTTCAATACCAGCTCCTTGCAGACGTCGGGGACACCCAGCTGCTCCAGTTCGGGGATGTCGGGTGGCAGGAGGCGGATAACCATGCTGATGGTGCCCCTCTGCCGGGCGGCGTTACAGCGGACCCTGCCTACTTCCGGGACATCGTAGCCGAAGTCCAGCTCCAGGTTACGCTGGAAGTCCGCCTGCTGGGCTTCCGTGGTTAAATGCTGGAAAGCCTGCTCCATGTCCATGCCGCGCAGCACCGGCAGACCCTCCGCCGGGCGGATATCACCGTGGACGCGGAAGAGCGGCGGGACGGAGCAGACCATGTGCAGGTCGGAAGCCCCCTTTTCCTTGGCTAGGCGCAGTATCTCAAAAATGTCCATCAGCTATTCTTCTTCAGTTTCTTTCTCCGGTTCGAGAGCGATAGTGAACGTCATGGTCTCAGTAGTCTCTATTCCGACCTCCGTTTCCTCCTCGTTTACTACCCGGAGGATGTTGGAGATGTTCACGGCACCGAAGCGGCCGCTCTGTTCCAGCCGGCGGGCGTAGGTGAGGATTTCCTCCTCGGTGAGGGTGCTGCCCCGGATGGTCAGCGCGCCGTTACTGTGGTTGATGCCGGTCAACTGCATATCGGCAATCAGCTGGGCTGCGGAGGTCGACAGGTCGCCATTAATCAGACCGCCCTGTCGGTCAATCAGGTTCTGCACCGTCAGGAAGGTCCGGGTGGCTGCCTTGGTCTGGGAAATCTTTGTCTCCAGACCGGCGATGGTTTTCGTAAGCTCTTCCTTCTGGGTCTGCCGGGTCTCGATTATCTGGTTGGTGGTGTCCAGTTCTGTGCGCGCTGCGGCGATGCTGGCGGAAGCGTTATAGACGAACATCCCCATCAAGGTGATGATGCCGACCACGGATACCGCCACCGGAACGCTGAGGAGTTTCATCAGCGGCAGGGGTTTGGGGCGGTAGGGAGTGGGGAGGGCGTTGATATTTACCAGGGAAAAGGCCGGTTCTTTTTCCGTGACCATTTCCTTCAACGCCAGCCCGATGTTCACCAGGTAATGGGAGGGGTCCAGTTCCTTGGGGCATTTCAGCGGGGAGGCCAGCTCCTTCAGGGTCAGACCCAGGTCTCCGGACAGGCTGGTGGCGGCCTCCGTGACGTCATCCAGTTCCCCGGAAACGTACAGGGGCACGTTCTTGTTTATCTGGCCTTCTTCGCTGTTCGCGTTATAGAAATCGATTGTCCGGGTGATTTCCTCTTTGACCAGCGCCAGTTTCTCTTCCTGGGGCAGATTTTCCTGGGGGAAGGAAACAGTCCGGATAGGCTGGGGGATGCCTTTGCTCATCACGACGATGTCAAAATCCGCCGGCTGGATGTCCACGACGATGGCAGTATCATCCTGGACCAGGCGGCAGATGGCCAGCGGCTTCAAGTCCACGAGGTAGGGCTTAAGCCCTGCCCGCCGCAATACGTTAACGTACATGTCCGCGGTCTTGCGCGGTATCCCCACGAGAAAGCCCCGGGATTGTCCTTCCGTTATTCCCGGGAAAATCTGCCAGGAGATATAAAGCTGGTCTATGGGCACCGGGAGGACCCTCTTCGCTTCGCGCATGACCGCTTCTGTCTGCATCGTCTTGGGCAGCTGGGGCAGGGAGAAGGGGCGGGTCAGGCAGTGTAGCCCGCTTAAGCCGAGGATGATTTTCGAGGCGCTGACTTTCTTGGCGGTGAGCAGCTGCTGGATCTTGCTGGCGATTTCCGCCTCTCTCTCTCCCGCGCTGATTTTCCGCGAGGTGAGCTCCAAGCGCAGCTCCGCCATCTTCTTGATGCGCTTGCCGCCGGTAACCAGCAGCTTTATCTGCGTATTATCAATATAGAGAGTTACCAGTTTACCTGTCATCGTCAGTTATCCTTACTGTAGCTGTAAATATCCATGGCGATACGGGCGCGGGGGATGGCTTCTTCCTCCTCCTCTTCCACCGTGACGTTCTCGCTGCCGGAGGTCCCGGCCTCCACGTCCTCCACATCCAGTTCCTCGGTGGCGATATCCACGGACTGGACCGCCCCCGTGGGAATGTCGGTATTCAGCCGGGTGACGAAGTTAATCAGGTCGAGCACTTCCCCGTCCGCCGTGATGTTCAGTTTGATTACGGTTACCGGGACGTCCTGAAAGTCCCCGTTTTTGACGCCCGTGGAGGTAAGCTCCATGATCTTAACCCTAGTGGCGGCGGCGATGACGAACAGCTCGTCCGTGACGGGGATGCTGTCAATCGTCTGGTCCAGCGCGATGCGGGCGTTATCCAGCAGATATTTCTCCTGTTCCAGCCCCTGCTCCAGGTTGAGCTTTTGCGATTGCAGCTCCCGGAGTTGCAGGTTTGTCAGGCGTTTTTCCGCGATGGTGAGGTCTTCCGAAATCTGTTTCCGCTCCTCAACCTGCTGGGCGCGCGCTATCCCCAGGCTGCCGAAGGCGATGATGAGCACCCCCAGTATCAGGATGACCCAGCTAGTTCTTCCCAGTTTCAACGTTATGCTCCTTGTGCCTTTTCGGTACTGCGTTAATTCTTCTTATGTCTGCCCGTAGATGGAGTACATGGCGGAGACCAGCGACATGGCGATGACCCCCACGATAACCGCGATGATGAGCGTCATTGCCGGCTGAATCATGCCGATGAGGGAGCGGGTGGCGTCTTCCGCCTCCGTCTCGTAGCTCTGGGCGACGGAGAGCAGGGTGATGTCCAGGTTACCCGTTTCCTCGCCTACCTTGACCATCTGCACCATCATGGGCAGGAAGACCTGGTTCTTCTGCATGGGCTGGGAAAGCCCGTGGCCGCGCAGCATCTCCTGCTGGACGTCTTTCAGGGCTTCCGCCATCACCCGGTTGCCGGTGCCCTGGATGATCAGGGGCATAATCTCGGTGAGGGGAAGCCCGGAGCGGAAGAGCAGGGAGATGCTCCGGCACATGCGGGATAGACCGCTAATTTGGTTCACCCTGCCTATCAGGGGCAGCTCTAAGGCCAATTTATCCATGCGGAATTTCCCTTCCGGGGTCTTCACGTACGCCGCCAGCAGGCCGCCGCCGACAACCAGTCCCAACATGATGATAAGCCCGTTTTCGCGGAGCTTGTTCGCGCCGTCAATGACGAAGCGGGTCAACGCCGGCATTTCCGCGCCCAGGGAACTGTAAAGGTCGCTGAAGGCGGGAAGCACGAAGACGGCCATTATCACCACGACGATCACGGTGACCACGGCGGCGATGATAGGGTACATCAGGGCGCTCTTGATGCCCTTGCTGGCTTCCTGTTCCTTCTCCAGGTAGTCTGCCATCTGCCGGAGCATCTCCTCCAGTCCGCCGGTCTGCTCGCCGATGCTCAAAGTCCGGCAGCTGATGGGCGGGAAAACCTCCGGGTGTTTGCCCATGGCGGCGGAGAGCTGGTTGCCGCGCCTGAGGTCACTGATGATGTCTTCCAGCACCTTTTTCATCGCCCGGTTGGCGGTCTGCCCGAGTAACAGCTCCAGGGAGGTGACAATGTTGATGCCGGACTCCAGCAGCAGCGCCAGCTGGCGATAGAACAGGATGACTTCCGATGGTTTTACCCGGAAAAACTCGGCGGAAAGCCGGTCGGAACTGAAAAAGGGGACATACGGCCTGATGGTGATGGTCTTGTAGCCCGCGTAGCCCAGGAGGTCACTGGCGGTGTCCTCGTTGCTGGCGGGCAGTCTGCCCTTGACCACTTCTCCGCTGGTATTGTAGGCAACGTATTCGAAAATCATTTTTTCTGCTGTCTCCGCGGCTGTGCCTATTCCACCGTGTAAGCGTTGCGCAGGACCTCGCTCGGGGTGGTGATGTTTTCCTTGACCTTAAGCATGCCGTCCCGCATCAGGGTCAGCATGCCTTCTTTAATCGCCTGGCTGTGCAGTTCGGTGGCGGTCGCTTCCTTCAGTATCATCGTCCTGATGGCATCGCTGATGGCGAGTATTTCGAAAATACCGGTGCGTCCCCGGTAGCCGCTATTGGAGCAAGCGTTGCAGCCGGCGCCATAGTGGAACTCGTGCCGGTCTTCCCCGGTTTCCCGGGCGTAGCTTATCTGCTCGATAGTCGGCACCTCGACGGGGCGGCCGCAGTTGGGGCATATCTGGCGCACCATCCGCTGAGCGACGACGCCGATGAGGGCGGAGGACACCAGGAAGGGCTCTACCCCCAGGTCCACGAGGCGCATGACGACGCCGATGGCGTCATTGGCGTGGATGGAGGAGAGCACCAGGTGGCCGGTGAGCGCCGCCTGGACGGCGATGTTCGCCGTCTCCGCGTCCCGTATCTCGCCGACGAGGACGACGTCCGGGTCCAGCCGCAGTATGGAACGCAGGCCGCTGGCGAAAGTAATCCCCGAGCGGGGATTGACCTGTATCTGGTTAATGTTCTTGAAGCGGTACTCCACCGGGTCTTCGATGGTGATGATGTTCCGCGCCACCCGGTCCAGGGTGTTCAGCGAGGCATAGAGGGTGGTGGTCTTCCCGGCGCCCGTAGGACCGCTGACCAGGAGCATGCCGTAGGGCACCTTCAGCATGCTTTCGTATTTCTCCAGGCTGCCGTGGAGGAAGCCCAACTCCGGCAGGGTGAGGGTCGCCCGGCGCTTGTCCAGGAGCCGCAGGACCGCCATCTCGCCGTAAACGGTAGCGATGGTGGCGACGCGGATATCAATCAGCCGGTTGTTCGTCTTGATGGAAAACTGCCCGTCCTGGGGGCGGTGGTGGTCCGCGATGTTCATGCTGGCGAGGACTTTAATCCGGGAGACCAGGGGGGTGGCCGTCGCCAGGGGGAGGGAGAACATGTCATGGAGGCTGCCGTCGATGCGGTAGCGCACCCGCAGCTTGTCTTCCTCCGGCTGCAGGTGGATGTCCGAGGTGCGCGCCTTGACCGCTTCATCGATGATGAGGGAGAGCGCCTGGGCCACGGGAGCGTCCACCGTGGACTCGATTTTAAACGGGTCGATGGTCGCCTGCCCCCCCTGCAGGGAAATGTTGGAGACCTGCTTCTCAATCTCATCGTAGGCTTTGTAGTTGAAATCGATTGCTTCGAGGATTTCTTCCAGACCGGCGGCTTCCGGCTCAACACGCATCTGGCTGTGGCTGGCCATGGCTTCCAGGGCGAAGATATCGGTAGGATTGGCCATCGCCACCCGCAGGGTATCATCTTCAACGGCCAGAGGCATGGCGTTATATTTACGCGCCATCACCTCCGGGATGAGCTGCACCGCCGTCGGGTCCGGCTGCCACTTCAACATGTCAGCCTTTTTCTGTACGGGGTCTGTTTTTGGCATGGTTTATTTCACTGCTGCAGAGTGGAGGCACATATGTCCTCGATTATCTTAGCTTCACTGTCCTCCGGGGACAATAGTCCTTTGGTCATAGGACGTATACGTCCACCCCCTTGTTATCAGACTAATCAACCCGGCCTGCGCCAGCAATCACGTCTACGCCCAATTTAATTAAAGGGTAACCCCGATTTGAAAACAGCGGAAGCTGAAACTTAATCGGAGAGGGATTCCCGGGCAAAGAAATTCCCGGACGGTACTTTTGCATTTTCTCTAGTTATGTTAAAATACTTACGCGAAACGGGTTTTGTGAGGGCTGTCAGTGCAGAAAGAGGTTGCCGGTTTTCTGAAGTACCTGGCGGTGGAGAAGGGTTTCTCGAAGAACACCACCGACGCCTACGGGAATGACCTTTCGCAGCTCGCGGACTTCGCGGGGGAGGCAGCGGCAAAGCAGGGAGCGGCCTTTTCCTGGGCGGACTTCAGCCGCCAGTCGATGCTTGCTTACCTGCTGGACCTCAAGGAGCGGGGCTATTCCGCGGCCACGGTGGCCCGCAAGGTCGCCGCGGCCAAGTCTTTCTTCAAGTTTCTCGTCAGCGATGGGATAATCAAGGTATCCCCGACGGAGAACATGGCCTCACCCGGCGTGGGCAAGGCACTGCCCAAGCCGATTTCCATCAGCCAGGTGCGCCAGCTCCTGGAGCAGCCGGCGAAGCATGACACGCCGGAGGCCAAGCGCGACCGCGTCATGCTGGAGCTGCTTTACGCCAGCGGGATGCGTATCAGCGAGCTGGTGGCCCTGAACGTGGGCGACGTGGATATCCCCGGCGGATTCGTCCGCTGTTTTGGCAAGGGTCACAAGGAGCGCATCATCCCGATTTACCCGCAGGCGGCGGAGCTGGTGAAGGACTATCAGGAAACGGTGCGCCCCCGCCTGCAGCGTTCCAGAGGAGAGACCGCCCTTTTCCTTAACCCCCGCGGGGACAGGCTGACGCGCCAGGGCTTCTGGCAGAAGCTGAAGGAGTACGCCAGGACAGCGAACCTGGGGACGGAAATCAGCCCCCACACGCTGCGGCACAGCTTCGCCACGCATATGCTGAGCGGCGGGGCGGACCTCCGCGCCGTGCAGGAGCTGCTGGGACATGCCAACATCGCGACCACCCAGATATACACCCACCTGACCACGGAGCACGTCCGGCGCGCTTACGAAAGGGCGCATCCCCGCGCCGGAAAGACGGAGACGGAAAGGAAAAAGGCCTCCGTACCGCCGGCGGATAAGGAATAATTAAGGAATAAGAGCATATGGCAGGAAAAGGAAAACACGCGAAAGCAAAGCGGCTTACCAGTAAGAAGAGCCGGGCGATGCAGCGTTCCGTGACGGGACCATCGCCGGTAGCGACCCCCGCTGCACCCGTGGAGATAAAAGCCACCCCGCGTCCGGCGAACATTCCCGCCGCCGCAAAGCCGCCGGGCGTTTCCGCCAGGCCGGCGCCGGCGCGCTACGGTTACGTCCTGGACGAGCTGAAAAAGATTGGTATCTTCGCCGGTATCATCATCGTCATCCTCGTGATTCTGGCGATTTTCGTAAAATAGTCGGGCGGTCCCCGCGTCAAGATGGACTTTGCAGCACAGCGAGCCGGACTGGTGGCTCACCTCGGCACGGAAATCAGGGACAAGCGGGTACTCGCCGCGATGTCACGGGTGCCGCGGGAGCAGTTCGTCCCCGCGGAGGTCAGGCACCAGGCTTACGAAGACCGGCCGCTCCCCATCGGTCTGGAACAGACCATTTCCCAGCCCTATATTATTGCCCTGATGACGGAGGCCCTGGAGCTTGCGGGCGGGGAAAAGGTTTTGGAGGTCGGCACCGGCAGCGGCTACCAGACGGCGCTCCTCGCCGGGCTGGCGGCGCGGGTCATCACCGTGGAGCGCCTGGCGCCGCTGATGGCGCAGGCGCGGATGACCCTGGACGGCCTGGGCTACCGCAACATCGAGTTCCATCCCGCCGGGAAAGAGCTGGGCTGGCCCCCGGAAGCGCCCTACGAGGCCATCATCGTCACGGCGGCGGCGCCCCGAGTACCGGCGGCGCTGATGAGACAGCTGGCCGTGGGCGGGCGGATGATGATTCCGGTCGGCTCCCGTTACCTCCAGGAACTCACCAGGATTACCCGCGGCGAGAAGAATAACCGGGTGCAGAACCTGGGCGGCTGCCGTTTCGTCTCCCTGATAGGGGAGGAAGCCTGGGAAGAAGAAAGCTCATAGGAGGCGCACGATGGACGTGATGGAAGCTATCAGGACCCGGCGGAGTATCCGCAGGTATACTGCCGACCCGGTGGCGGATGACGCGGTGCAGGCGGTCCTGGAAGCGGCGCGGTGGGCGCCTTCCTGGAAAAATACCCAGTGCGCGCGCTTTATCGTTGTCCGGGACGCGGGCGTAAAGGCCGCGCTGGCGGAGTGCCTCATCAAGATTTCCGTGCCGGACGGGCTGAGGGACAACCCCTCGACAAAAGCGATTATCAACGCCCCCGTGGTGATTGTGGGCTGTGCGGTGCTGGGGAAGTCGGGCTACGACGCGGGCATTCCGGCGACGGACAAGGGT
Organism: Chloroflexota bacterium; assembly: GCA_043818095.1. Classification (GTDB taxonomy): domain Bacteria; phylum Chloroflexota; class Dehalococcoidia; order Dehalococcoidales; family RBG-16-60-22; genus JBDRGD01. The sequence continues at coordinate 22,567 of JBDRGD010000104.1, read as the reverse complement.
GACTGGTATATGTTCGATGTCGCCCTGGCGATGCAGAACCTGGCGCTGGCCGCCCATGCCCTGGGGCTCGGCACGGTGCAGGTCGGCCAGTTCGACGCCGCCAGAGTGGCGGCGCTGCTGGGCGTTCCGGAGAGCCATGCCGTGGTCTCTCTCACGCCGCTGGGTTACCCGGAACAGGAGGGGAAAAACCCTGGGAGGAAAGAGCTTGCCGAGATCATTTTCTACGAAAGATACGGGCAGGTGAAGTAATGAGGTTCCGGTGGTGGGTGGTTATCGCGGCGGGGCTCTTCTTCAGCGGTTTTGCCCTGGGCTTGACGGTCACGCAGCCGCTCGCCGAACTGTTGGGGGGGGATATCGCCCGTCTCCGCGAGCTGGCGGGAATTCTCACCCCGTTTACCTTCGGCACGGCGGTCTTTATCTACCTGAAAAACGTCACGGCGCTGCTGGTCAGCTTCGCTTTCAGCCCGCTGCTGTGCCTCATGCCTATAATATCCATGCTGCTCAACGGCTGGCTGATTGCCTTCATCGCGGCGATGGTCGTCTCGCAGAGGTCCCTGGGTTTTGTCCTGGCCGGTATCCTGCCGCACGGCGTTTTCGAGCTGCCGGCGCTGATTCTGGGCGGGGCGGCGGCGCTCAACTTCGGCGTCGCGATGATGCGCGCCGTGGTATTACCGGACGCGCGGCTGGAGTTGCTGCCCAAATTCAAGCAGAACCTGAAATACCTGGGTATCGCCGCGCTGCTGCTGCTCCCCGCCGCCATTATCGAGACGTTTATTACCCCGCTGCTCGTCAGGTAAACAGGTCGTCGTCAGGGGATAATCGCCAGGTCGCTTTCCTTCAGGTCCGTGACGAACATCGCGGCGACGCCGTCCGTAATCAGCAGCGGTATTTTGCTCTCCATCGCTACCGATTTCAGGCTCATGCCGCAGCCCCAGAACATGGGGACCTCGTCCGGTTCCCGGGGCGGGATAGCTTCCCTCATGGCGAACACATCCGGGTGGTAGAGGTCTTTAATGTCGATGAGCGCCGGGTCGCCCACGTGTATCGGTGCCCCGTGATAAGCAGGATACCGGGAAGCGATGTGAATCGTCCGGACAACGTCCCGGCCCCCTTTCACCAGCCGCCCCGTAGTGCGCATGGTGCCGTGCAGCCGCCCGCCGGACATTTGCCGGTCCGTGTTGTAGACCCCCAGGAGCCGGAACTGGATACCGGCGGCCTCTAACGCGGAATCGAAGCCCACGCTGCAGCCGGTCAGGAAGCCGACAAGGTCGTCACGCCAGTAGGAGGTGATGTCGTTAACCTCCGCCTCCAGTTTCCCGTTAACGAAAACGTGGTAGCTGGTGAGGTCGGTACGCAGGTCCCCCCGCGGTGCCGTTTGTCCCGGATGCGGTGAACCGGGGTCGGTGACATCGATAATCGGAAAAGTAGCAGGCTGGCGCTGGCTGAGCATGAAAAAGTCGAGGGCGTACTCCCTGGGCATGATGGCCACGGCGAAGCGGGCGTAGCCCCGGCAGACGTCCCTGGTATTTCCCGTGTACTCTCCGCGCCGCGCTATTTCACGGAATTCCGCGGGTTTCATACCTGCATACTGCTGGCCCTCTACGGTTAACACGCTCATTGCGTTACCTCCAGTCGGAACTCGGGATTATTAGTAGAATAGCACATCAGCCTGAGGGAAAACAAAAGAAGGGGTGATACCGGCGGTATCAGGACATGGTCAGATTAGGGAGAAAGAGGGCAATCTGCGGGAAAAACGTCAGGATGATGACGCAGACAATCATCAGTAGCAGGAAAATCGGTATCCCCCGGAAGACGTCCTCAAGGGGCACTTCCGGGATAGCCCCCGAGACGATGTATACGTTCAGGCCAATCGGCGGCGTAATCAGCCCCGCCTCCATCATGATGACGGTGATGACACCGAACCAGACGGGGTCGAACCCGAGCCCGATGACCACCGGGAACAGGATGGGCATGGTCAGCAGAATCATCGCCATGGCATCCATGATGCAGCCCAGGAAGATAAGGGCAACGAGGATAAAAGTCAGGATTAGATACCGGGACAGACCCAGGGCGCCGATGATATCGGCGAGGACGAGGGGAATCCGGCTCAATCCGATGAAGTAGTTAAAGAGCATGGCGGCAATCACCACTACAAAAAGCATGCCCGTGGTATGCACGGTCTCCCGGAAAGAGCGCATCAGTTTTTCCCCGGTAAGCTTCTTCTGCACCAGGCCGAGGACCACGGCAACGAAGGCACCCACCGCCGCGGCTTCCGTAGGCGTAAAAACGCCGGCATAAATTCCCCCGATGACCAGCAGGAACAGGAAAGCTATCTGCCAGAAGTCCTTGATGGCAATGAGCCTTTCCCGCCAGTTCGTTCCGGGTCCGGGAGGTCCCATCTTCGGGTTGCGCTTCACCATGACGTAGATACCGAGCATGAACAGACCGGAGAGGAGCAGGCCGGGGAAAAAGCCGGCGATGAAAAGCTGCCCGATGGACGTTTCCGTAATCATCCCGTAAACGATAAAGCCGATGCTCGGGGGAATCAGGATGCCCAGGGTGCCGCCCGCGGCGATAGAGCCGGTCACCAGCTTGGGGTCATATTTATACTGGAACATTTCCGGTGCCGCCACTTTGCTCATGCTGGCAGCGCCCGCCAGGCTGGAACCGCAGGTCGCCGCAAAAGCGGCGCAGGCCCCGATGGTCGCCATCGCCAGTCCTCCCGGCAGCGCCCCCAGCCATTTGTACAGCGCCCGGTAGGCCCCGGTAGTTATTCCGATTTCATAGCTGATCATCCCCATAAAGGTAAAAAGGGGCACCACCGCGAAGAGATAGCTGAAGGAGGTGGTGTAAGGGATGATGCCCACGAGAGAGAAGCTGGCGTGTAGATTGGTGAAGTAAGCCGTCCCGACGACGGCGATGAGCATCATGGAAAAGCCGATGGGCAAGCCGAGCAGGATGAGCAGGAGCATCACCACGAACCCGATGGCACCAACCAGGGGCGGCGACATTTATCGCCCCCCCCTTTTCAGCAGCAGCCTGACAGACCTTATCAGGAGCTCGGCGCACATTACCAGGGTGGCGATCGTCGCCACCACTTTCAGCGGGAAGACCGGTAACCTCAGGGAGTCTGTGTACATGTTTTGCTGCCACGCTTCTATTATCGTCAGAGCCAGTTGCCAGCTGATGATGGCGAAGATAGCGGCGCCGATGAGGCTCATTGCCGCCTCCAAATAGGTCTGGACACCTTCCGGAAAATGGGTGGTAACAAGCGTAACCTTGACGTTGCCCCGTTTCAGGGTAACATAGGCCATGGATGCGAAAACGATGAGCACCATGGCGGACTGGGCAATCTCCACCGCGCCCTGCACCGGCGCTTTGAAAAAGTAGCGTCCCGCCACGTGGACGACAATCAGCAGCACCAGGACCGTCAATGCAATCACGGCAAGCCAGAGCGACCCCTGGCTTGCCGTGTTCCCGCTTTTTTTCAGGCTGTGTATGATTCCGCGGTTGCTTTTACTCACTCTGTATAACCAGATGTTGCTACCGGTTACCGCCAGTTATATTTCTGCAGGTCCTTGAGCACGATATCCATGATTTCCTGCCCGGGGATGCTCTGGCTGTTCATGTCGGTAATCCAGCCAGCCAGTATCGGCTTGGCGGCGTCCTGCCATTTCTTCAGCTCGGCGGGGTCGAGCCGGTAAAGCTCAATCCCCTTGGCCGCCATCTCGGCGGTGTAACTCCGGTCACCCTGATCCATGCCGTCCAGCAGCCACCCTTCAAACTCGGGGCGGAGCTCCAGCATAATCGCCTTCAGGTCGTCCGGCAGGGCGTACCACTTGTCGCGGTTCATGTAGATGCCGTTGGCCGTCTGGCCAAACCCTTCCATCAGGACTGAAGTCCACTGCTCGTCCATCTTGAAAGCCTTGGAAAGGCCGCTGCCCATGACGCCGCCGCTTACCATGCCGCGCTCAAGCGCATTGTAGACTTCCGGGGGGATGACTACCGTGGGGCTTGCCCCCAGTGCTTTCAGGAACTGGGACCAGTATCCGCCGGGGTCCCTGATGAGCCTGCCCTTGAAGTCGTCCAGTTTGGTAATCTTGTCTCCCTTCAGGAAAAGACGGAACACCTCGGTGCCTACCATTGCCAGCGGCACCATGTTGCGGCGGTCATATTCCGCCTTGAGGTATCCGCGGTAGTAGAGGTCCCAGAAGATTGCCGGCTGGCTTGCCTGGGGCGAGAAAAGGAAGGGCAGGGTCGCGAGGGTGCTTATCGGGAAGGCGCCGGCGACGAAAAGCGGTGAGTCGCCGGTAATATCGATGACGCCCTTGCCCAGGTTCTCAATACTCTCGCCATTCGTGCCGAGACCTCCGGCCGGGTAGAAAGTCATCTTAATCCGGCCACCGCTGCGGGCATCGGCTTCACTGATAAAACGCTTCATGGCCGGGGTGCCCGGCCAGGCTTCCGGCCATACCGCGTTAAAGGTCAGCTCAAATACTTTTGAGGACGCCGGGGCCGATGACGGCGCCGGTGATGGCGCTGGCGCCGGTTGAGAACAGGATACCATGAAAGACGAAAACATGAATAAGGAGATTAATAAGACGCTTATTAACAGGACCGCCAGATTTTTTCTTCCCATTACCATATCCTCCTGGATTCATTCCGACGATGAAAAGTCACTTTTGCTTTTATAATATTTATGACTTGTGCTGACCTCACCCCCTTTTAACTCCTCTTCGCACGTTTCAGGTTCAATGAGTTACTTTGTGGTATAACAATAATTATATTCCTGCCGGAGATTAACCGTCAATAGGTGATTCATCGCCAAGCCGTCTATCGATATTGTGAGTTAAGGGTTTTTCCTGCTTTCCCGCCGTTATTGCAGGCTTGATTTCCCCGGCTTTCGGGATATTTACTTAAATTTAGAAGAGGGGGTCTCCTCATTTATTTCCTTCCGGGCTGATGCGCTTGCCGTTCCCCCTTAAAGGTAAGTATAATAAGGCGTTGACCAAGAGAAAGGGCAGGTGCTTAGATGAAGGAATACGGCACGGAGGCTATCAGGAATACGGTCTTATTGTCCCACTCGGGAGCGGGGAAGACTTCGCTGGCGGAGGCAATCCTCTTTACCGCCAAGGCGACGACGCGCCTGGGCAAGGTGTCCGAGGGCTCTGCGGTCTCCGATTATGACCCGGAAGAGAACAAGCGCCAGATAAGTATCAACCTTTCCATCCTGCCCTGCGAGTGGCAGGATACCAAGATAAACCTGCTGGACACCCCCGGCTACGCGGACTTTGTCGGCGAGGTGAGAGCCGCTCTGCGTATCAGCGATACCGCGCTGATCGTGGTGGACGCTTACTCCGGGGTGGAGGTAGGCACGGACCAGGTCTGGGGCTACTGCGAGGAACGGAAGCTGCCCCGCTTCATCTTCGTGAACAAGATGGACCGGGAAAACGCGGACTTCGCCAAGGTGGTCGCCAACATCCAGGACAGGTTCGGTAGCAAGTGTCTGCCCATGCAGGTGCCCATCGGAGCTCATACCACTTTCAAGGGCGTCATGGATGTCCTGTCGCAGAAAGCGTATCTCGGCACGGAAGGGAAGGAAGGGGAGGCCCCCGCGGAGGCCCAGGCCGCGGCCGCGGCTTTCCGCGAGAAACTGGTGGAGGCGATTGCCGAGACCGACGATAAACTTATCGAGAAATACCTCGGCGGGGAAGAGCTGACCGCGGCAGAACTGGGGGCGAACATCGGCAAGGCTATCACCGGCGGCAGCCTTGTCCCGATAATGGTCGGCTCGGCGTTGCAGAACGTCGGCATGGGCCTTTTACTGGACGCGATGGTCGCCTATCTGCCCTCGCCGGCGGTGAGCGCCGCGGGAAGTGACCTGAAACCAGACCCGGCGGGCCCGCTGGCGGCGCTGGTGTTCAAGACCAGTGCCGACCCCTACGTGGGCAGACTGACCTACTTCCGCGTTTACAGCGGCACGATTGAGAGCAACGCCCAGGCGTGGAACGCCAACCGGAATGCCGCCGAACGCATCGGGCAGCTTTACATGCTGCGGGGCAAGAACCAGGAAGCCGTGGCCAGGGTGGTGGCGGGGGACATCGGCGCCGTGGCGAAACTGAACGTCACCAGCACGGGCGATACCCTTTGCCGCCAGGACAAGCCGGTAAAGCTGGAGCCCGTGGACTTCCCGGAGCCGATTTACTCGCTGTCGGTCTATCCCCGCACCAAGGTAGACGTAGACAAGATGGGTCCCGCGCTGGCGCGCATGGCGGAGGAAGATATGGCCATCCGGGTGCGGCGGGAAATGGATACCGCCGAGGTGCTGCTGCTGGGTATCGGGGAGACCCACCTGGAGGTAACGGCGGAGAAGATGGCGCGCAAGTTCAGCGTCAACGTGGATTTGGCGACGCCCAAGGTCCCCTACAAGGAAACCATCATGACGCCAACGAAGTCCGAATACAAGCACAGGAAGCAGACGGGCGGACACGGTCAGTACGGCCACGTGCTCCTGGAAGTGGAGCCTTTACCGCGGGGCACGGGCAATGAGTTCGGGGAGAGGGTCGTAGGCGGCTCCGTTCCCAAGAACTACATCCCGGCGGTGGAAAAGGGGGTCAACGAGGGCTTCCATGCGGGGGTGCTGGCGCACTATCCCGTGACGGATGTCAAAGCGGTGCTCTATGACGGCAGTTTCCACCCGGTAGACTCCTCGGAAATCTGCTTCAAAATCGCCGGGTCGCAGGCGCTGAAGAGGGGGCTCTCCCAGGGGCAGCCGATACTGCTGGAACCGGTGGTCATCATGAAGATAATGGTTCCGAACGACCTCACCGGGGACATCATCGGCGACCTTAACACCAAGCGTGCCCGGGTGCTGGGGATGAACCCCGCCGGTGACTGGAATGAAATCGAGGCGCAGGCCCCGCTGGCGGAAGTCCAGCGTTACGCCATCGACCTGAGGTCCATGACGCAGGGGCGCGCCAACTATACGGCGACCTTCAGCCACTATGAAGAGGTGCCCGCGCACCTGTCCCAGAAGATAATCGCGGAGAGACAGGCAGAGGAAAAAGCGGAGAAGGAATAGCCGGGGTTCTTCAGGTGGCCCTGATTTCCTGCCGCATGAAGATGATGTAGCTCACCCCGAAGCAGATGACGCTCAGGCTTATCAGGCTGGTGAGATAGGGCCAGACCAGCACCAGGCTCTGGGTCAGGTTCAGGGGATTGGGCAGCATCATGGAGACCTGGGCGGGGGTGATGACCCCCAGCGTTCCCACCGCCACCGGCATCAGTAAAGCGGCCGTCGCGCGGGAATAGAGGGTGGTGGGGGAGAAGAGGGAGACGGTCTGCTGTATCTCCGCGTTCCGCACCAGTTCCACCTGGCTGCTTGCCTGGCTGACCGGCGCCATGGCGTTAGCGATTGACGGCGCGATGAGCAGCATGAAGAAGCTGAAGAAGAGCCACACCGCCAGTACCATGAGCAGCGAAGTCGCTACCTTGCGCATGGTGATGGAAAACAGTATGGCCAGTCCCAGCCAGAACGTCCCGTAGGCCATCGTCAGGACAAAGAAAATAAAAAGCCGGATAATCTCGTTAGCGCTGGGCGGGACGCCAATCATGCGCAGGCCGTAACCGCCGACCAGCATTATCGTCGTCGCCACCATGATGATCATCGTGGTCAGTCCCGCCAGGAACTTGCCGTTAATCACGTTGTCCCGGTAGATAGGCTGGGACATGATGCGGCTCAGCGTGCCGCCCGCCCGCTCGCTGTTGATGGCGTCAAAGCCCAGGGCAATACCGATGAGCGGGATAAGGATGCTCAGGAAGAACGCCAGCGAGGGCAGCGACTGCCCGGACGTGGTGAAGAGGCTCAGAAAGACGAAGCCCCGCGGCGGATTGGCCCCGCGGATGCCCTGGTAGGCGGCGAAGAGCGCCGCCGCCGCCGCAAGGAACACCAGGATAAAAAAGACGACGAAGCGGATGCTGTTGAAATAGTCCGCCATTTCCTTGCGAAAAATCGCGCGCATTTTTCTCTGCTATCCTTCCTTGAAATACTTCATGTAAATATCGTCCAGGGAAAACTCGTGGATCTTTACCTCCGTCAGCGGGAAGTTGTTGTTGACAATCGCCTTGGAGATTTCCTTCCGGATGTCGGCCTTGGTGCTGATGAGCAGGGTGTTTTCCTTGGCGTCTACTTTAATCACGCCGTCGATTTTGCCGATGGTTTCCGTCAGCTCCGGCGTGGGCTGCTCCGTTTCCACCTCGATGACGAAGTTCCCGCCGGTCAGGGTATCCCGGCTCAACTCTTCCAGCGAGCCTTCGATGACCATCTTCCCACGGGACAGGATGCCGATGCTGTGACAGACCCGCTGCACCTGGTAAAGCTGGTGCGAGGAAAGAATCACCGTCGTGCCCATCTTGGGCAGCGCGGCGATGATGTCCAGGAGCTGGTTGATGCCCTTGGGGTCGAGTCCGGAGGTGGGCTCGTCAAGAATGGCGATGCGGGGGCGCTTGATGAGGACCTCCGCAATGCCCAGGCGCTGCTTCATCCCGCGGGAAAACTTCCCCACGGCGAGCTCAGCCTGTTCCTCAAGCCCCACTGTTTTCAGCACCTCGCCAATCATGCTGCCGGCTTCCTGGTAGCTGATGCCGTTAAGCTCCGCGATAAAGGTGAGGTTTTCCCGGGGGGTCAGGTTTTCGTAGAAGCCCACGTTCTCCGGCAGGTAGCCCGTGATGCGCTTCACCTTGAGGGGTTCGTGGGTGGGATTGAAGCCGCACACCTTCACGGTGCCGTCCGCCGGCTCGGTCAGGCCGAGCAACATCAGGATGGTGGTGGTCTTGCCGGCGCCGTTAGGCCCCAGCAGGCCGAAAATCTCGTTCTCCTTGATGGTGAGATTGAGACGGTCGACCACCGTCACCCCGTCGTACCTCTTCGTGAGGTCTTTGGTTTCTATGGCGAGAGTATCAGTCATGATTACCGCCTGCTGAAACGCATGAAGACGAATATCAGGCCGGCAACAACGACGACGATGACACCGACGCCGACCCATCCCCAGATGGTGGGCGTCTCCACGGTTACCCGCAGGGCGACCTCGTTCGCCGTTACCTGGGTACCGGAAGCGCGGAGGGTAATATTATAGTCCCCGGCGACGGTATCCGTGGGCGGCTTGATATTTAGTTCGAGCGTCTGGCTGTCGAAGGCGTCCAGAGTCTCGATGGTGTCCGGGTTGAAGTCCATCGTCCAGCCGTCCGGCTTGGTGGTGGTGAACTTGATGTTCTCGACCGGGGCGGTGCCGAGGTTATGCACGTCGATAGAGAAGAAATTGTCCTGGTTAGGCAGGGCCCTGGTATTGTACCTTTCCGCGGTGGGAATCACGGTGAGGATGTATTTCGCCTCGATTTTGGCAATCATGTTCGCGGTGGATTTCAGGTCTCCGGAGGAGATGGTCACCCCTATCGGGTAGTCCCCGGGGTCGGGCAGGGGCCAGAAGGGGGCGGTGGCGACCACCCGCAGTTTTTGCGGCGCGGAGAAGGTAGGCTCCAGCCGGATGGCGGTGACCTTCTTCTCTTTCTCATACGGCGGGGTCATGTAGACTTCCCAGCCGGGGGGCGCCGAGGTGGTCAGGTCGAAATCGCGCGGCTCGGTGCCGCGTAAAAAGCTGAGGGACACCTCAAACTCGAAGTTGGCCCCGGCGATGTTTTTCAGACTGGGGTAAGTTGGTTGGATGACGACTTCCGGCGGCGGCTGCTCCTGGGCGAAGACTGCCGCGGGCGTAACCGCCAGCGCCAGAGCTGCCAGGAAAAGGCAGACGACGCGGAAAAGCTTCATCTTCTTCATCTCAATCACCTCGATACCACGTTGGTTATACGACAAAAATAAAAATATTGAAGCGAGCTAAAATGGGATTATAATCGCATTATAGTCCCCGATTGTTAAGTAAAAGTCAAGTAATAATCTAATGATAGCAAGTCCGCGGGCTAAATTCAAATCGCCCGGTTACCCGGCTACCCGGCCAGCAGCTCCTTTACCTTCTCGGTGAACGCAGGCAACACCTTTTTCCAGTCCCCGACGACGCCGAAACGGGCTTCCCGGAAGATATTGGCTTCCGGGTCCTTGTTGATGGCGATGATGTTCTTGGAACCGGAGCAGCCGCTCATGTGCTGGCTGGAGCCGGAGATGCCGATGGCGAAATAGAGCTGTGGCGCCACGATTTTCCCGGTCAGGCCGATTTGCAGCGTTTCTGCGAGCCAGCCGTTATCACAGGGCGGGCGGCTGGCGCCGATGGCGCCTTTGAGCAGTTTCGCCAGGTCCTCCAGCTGCTTGAAGCCATCGGCATTGCCGATGCCTCTGCCCCCGGCCACCACGACCTCGGCGTCCTCCAGCTTGACCCCCTCCACTTCCTCCTTGACCTTCTCCAGGACGCTGGTGCGGATGGCGCCGGCGTCTAGGCCGGCAGCGGCTTTCACGATTTCCCCCTTGCGCCCCTGGTCCGCGGCCAGGGGTGTCATCGCCTTGGTGCGGATGGTGACCACCTGCGGGGAGGTGCTGCCGCTGAAGACCGCCTGGGCGTTGCCGCCGTAGATGGGCTTCGTCTGGAGCAGCTTACCGCCTTCCAGCGCCAGGTCGATGCAGTCCATCGTGGCCGTGGTGCCCAGCCGGAAAGCCAGCCGGGGTGCCAGGTCCCGCCCGGTGGCGGTGTGGCCCACGATAACGACCTGCGGTTCGTTCTCCTTGACCAGTTTCTCGAGGACCGCGGTATAAGCGTCCGTGCGGTAGTCCTTGAGCAGGGGGTCATCGGCGACGAGCACCCGGTCCGCGCCGTAGGAGATGGCTTCCTGGGCGCACTCTCCGATTTTGTTCCCGATAATAACGGCGGCAAGCCCCTGCCCCATCCCGTCCGCCAGCTTCCGGCCGATGCCCAGCCCTTCCGTGGCGATGGCGGCGAGGTTACCGTCGTTGATTTCACAGAATACCATTACGCCTGTTTTTCCTGCCATTTTCCGGTTACCTCCTCAATTTCCCGGTGAAGGGTCCTCTAGAAAACCTTGGCTTCCCTGAGTTTCAGGGCAAGCCTGGCGCCCGCGTCTTCCGGGTTGTCCCCTTCGACGATTTCACATTTGCCCTCGCGGGTCGGCTGGAAGAGCTTGAGCATTTCCGCCCTGGATGCGGCGGCGCCCGTCTTTTCCACCCCGATGTCCGCCGGTTTCCAGACCACCGGCTCGATTTTCTTGGCGGCCATGATGCCCTTTATCGTGGGGTAGCGCGGCTCGCCGATTTCATTGCTGACGGTGATGACGGCGGGGATGGTGACCTCGACGACCTCGTAGCCGTCCGCGGTGACCCGTTCCACTTTCGCTTTGCCGTCGGTAATCTCAATCTTCTTGGCGAGGGTTACGCTGGGCAGCCCCAGTATCTCCGCGATGCCCACGCCCACCTGTCCGGCGTTGGTGTCCGAGGCTTCCCGTCCGCAGAGGATAAGGTCATATTCCCCGATTTTCCGGATGGCGGCGGCCAGGGCGTGGGCGGTGGCCCAGCTGTCCCCGCCGACGAAGGCTTGGTCCTCCAGCAGTATGAGAGCGTCCGCCCCCATGGAGAGCGGCTTTTTGACCACCTCCCGCAGGAGGCCGTTGCCCAGGCTGACGGCGGTTACCTTGCCGCCCTGCGCTTCCTTGATTTTCAGGGAGGCTTCCACCGCGTATTCTCCGTAGGGGTCAATCACGGGCGGCGCCCCCTGCATGACCGCCTGCTTTTTCCCGGCGTCAATCTTGAAGCTGGCGGGCGGGGCTTCGGGGTCGATAACCTGTTTCACGCAGACAATCGTGTTCATGCTGCTTGGACCTCCCTCTGTGGACATCACGGGAAAGTAATTATTCCCGTTCGAACCACGGGTATTTTAGCATTGTGCGGCTTGCGCCGTCAATTGAAACCGGATGACGCGGGGGATACCGGCGCCGTCGGGCAAGACGGTCACGGGCGCGGCAGGGCAGGTTTCCCGGCAAATGCGGGCCACCGCCTCCGCCTGCCCCAATCCGATTTCCAGCAATGCCCAGCCCCCGGGATTCAGCTTCTCCGGCAGCCGGCGGCACAACTCCGCGATGAGCGCCGTGCCGTCCGTTCCGCCGTCCAGCGCCCCTCCGGGCTCGCAGCGGAGGTCCGGCAACCGCTCCAGCTCTCCCCGGGGCACGTAGGGCAGGTTGGCGACGATGATGTCCACCGGAGCCGGAAGGGGTTGCAGTAAATCGCCTTGCAGCAGGCGCACCCGGTCACTGACGCCGTGCCGCCCGCTATTGCGCTGCGCGACGGCCAGCGCCTCCGGGGAAACATCGGTGGCGTAGATGACCGCAGACGGCAGGTTCCATGCCAGGCTGATGGCGATGGCGCCGCACCCGGTGCCGATATCCGCGACGGTGGGGGAGGGAAACCGTCGGGCGATTGCGATGGTCTCCGCCACCAGCAACTCCGTCTCGGGGCGGGGGATGAGCACCGCTGGATTGACATAAAAGTCAAGCCCGTAGAACTCCCGGTGTCCGGTGATGTAGGCGGAGGGTTCGCCGCGGTGGCGGCGGAATAACAATTTTTGATAATCATCCGCCTGCTCCGGGGTGAGGACGGCATCCGGCTCGGTGTATAGCTGCGCGCGGTCGATACCCAGCGCGTGGCGCAGCAGCAATTCCGCTTCCAGCGGGGCCTCCGCGATGCCCCCGTCCGCCAGGGTCCGCCGCGCCCGGGTCATGGCTTCCCGGCGTCTCATATCCGCGATTCCTCGAGTTGCTCCGCCTGGCCCAGGGAAACCAGTTCGCCGATTATCTCGTCGAGCTCCCCGTCCATAATGCGGGGCAGGTTGTGAAAGTTCTTCCCCAGGCGGTGGTCCGAGATGCGGTCCTGCGGGAAATTATAGGTGCGTATCTTCTCGGAACGTTCCCCCGTGCCCACCTGGGCGCGGCGGTCCGCGGTAATCTGCTCTTCCTGCTTGCGCCGCTCGATGTCCAGCAGGCGGGAGCGCAGGACGGAGAGCGCCTTGATTTTATTCTGGAGCTGGGAGCGCTCGTCCTGGCAGGCCACAACCATCCCCGTGGGGAGGTGGGTAACGCGGACGGCGGTGGCCACCTTGTTGACGTTCTGCCCCCCGGCGCCGCCGCTGTGAAAAATGTCGAACTTCAGTTCGTCCGGGCTGATATCGATGTCCACCTCCTCCGCCTTGGGCAGGACGGCCACCGTGGCGGTGGAGGTATGAATCCTCCCGGAAGCCTCCGTGATGGGTACCCGCTGCACCCGGTGCACGCCCCGCTCGTATTTCAATCGACTGTAAGCGCCCTTGCCCCTGATTTCAAAGATGATTTCCTTCATGCCGCTCTTACCGCTTTCGCTCATGCTGATGATTTCCGCTTTCCAGTTCTTGGCCTGGGCGTAGCGACTGTACATGCGGAAGAGGTCGGCGGCGAAGATGGCGGCTTCGTTGCCCCCCGTCCCCGCGCGGATTTCCATGATGATGTCCTTGGCGTCATTAGGGTCACGCGGCAGCAGGGCCGCCGTCAGTTCACGGTGCTGGCGTTCCAGCTTCGCTTCCAGCGTGGTGAGTTCCTCCTTGACCATGGAGGTCATCTCCTCGTCGCCCCCTTCTGCGAGCATGGCTCTGGTCTCCTCAAGCTCGCGGGCGGTGGCTTCGTAATCCCGGTAGCGGGTGACCACGCCCTCGAGCTCGGCGCGCTCCCGTGCCAGAGCCTGGAGCCTGGGCAGGTCGGTGGCGACCTCCGGGGACGCCAGCTTGAGGCTGATTTCCTCATAATGAAGGGAGAGTTTTTTCAGTTGTTCCAGCATCGTACCGCATCCTTCGGCTATTCATGAATATTATAACGCCCTTCAGGAGTAAAGCCAAGACTGCCGGGTTCTTCCCATTCTTGATAGTCATTGCGAGGAGCGTAGTGACGAAGCAATCTCTTTTTCCTTTGTACGGGATTGCTTCGCTTTGCTCGCAATGACGGCGACAACCAGGATTGTGTAAGAGACTGCTCCCGGGGACATGCAGGATTCCGGGATGCTGTGGTATCATGGGCGTGGGGATTTTACAGCAGGTCCCGCCTGACTACGATGAGAAGAAAAATCGCGCGGCTGGTTTCGGACATCATCAATCCCTTTTCCATCAGTCTGGTGATGATTGTGCTGCTTTCTTTCCGCCACGCCGCCAGCTTCGCAGAGGGGCTCAAGTGGTCCCTGCTGTCCGTCGCTTTCAGCATCCTGCCGGTGCTGGTGGTTATCCTGGTCCTGGTGCACAACGAAAAGCTGGAGGGCATCTTTATCCGCGCCCGCCAGCAGCGGCACAGGATTTATCTCCTGGCAAGTGTCTGTGTCCTGGTGAGCATCGGGATACTGTACTACCTCGGCGCGCCGCGGGAGCTTCTGGCCGCTTTCGTTACCGCCCTCCTGGCGATCGGGCTCTATCTGTGCATCAATCTCTGGTGGAAAATCAGTGTGCACACCGGTTTCCTGGCGGCGTCACTGATGCTGCTTATCATCATGTACCGGGTGCCGGGAATTCTTTTTACCCTGGTGCTCCTGCCCGTGATGGCCTGGTCGCGTGTGGAACTGGAGCACCATACCCCGGCACAGGTGGCGGCGGGGGCGGCGCTTTCCGCGGCGGCCATGCTCGCCGTCTTTCATTTTTTCGGCCTGATTGCCTAGTATCCCCACGTTTGCCACTCCCGGCGGTTTCCGTTACAATGAGTCCGTGGTTAAAGGGCGGGAGGATTCCAATGCTGGCTAAGGTGAGGACCGCCGCCATCGTGGGGCTGGAGGGCAGGGTGGTGGAGGCTGAGGTGGACATCGCTCCGGGGCTGCCCTCCTTTACGATTGTCGGGTTGCCGGACGCGGCCGTCCAGGAGGCGAAAGAAAGGGTCCGCGCGGCGATACGCAACTCCGGCGGCACCTTCCCCATGAAACGCGTCATCGTCAACCTCGCCCCGGCGGACCTGAAAAAGGCGGGGCCTTCTTATGATTTGCCCATCGCCCTCGGTATCCTCATGAGTTCCGGGCAGGTGTCCGCCGATGTCAATGGTGTGCTTTTCCTGGGCGAGCTTTCCCTGGACGGCGGCCTGCGGCACACCAACGGCGTGCTGCCGATGGTCATCCTGGCGCGTGAGGAAGGTGTCCCCGCGGTCATCGTGCCGGAAGCTGACGCCCGGGAGGCGTCCCTGGTGGACGGTGTGAAAATCATCCCCTTCGCCACGCTTTCCCGGCTGACCGAGTACCTGCGGGGGGAGATACCGGCGCCGGAGCCGGCCAAGGCCGCGCTGGCGGACGACCCGTCGCCTGCTCCCGAGATGACGGACCTCTCCTTCATTAAAGGGCAGGAGCACGTCAAGCGCGCCCTCGAGGTGGCGGCCGCAGGCGGGCACAACATGATTATGTCCGGGCCGCCGGGCAGCGGCAAGACCCTGCTGGCGCGGGCGCTGCCTTCCGTGCTGCCCCCGATGACCGCGGCGGAGGCCCTGGAGGTGACCAAGATTTACAGCGTCGGCGGGCTGCTGCCGCCGGAAACGCCCCTGGTCCGGCAGCGTCCCTTCCGTGCCCCGCATTACACCATCTCGGACGTGGGGCTGGTGGGCGGGGGGCGCGTGCCCCATCCGGGGGAAATCAGCCTGAGCCACCGCGGCGTCCTCTTCCTGGACGAGCTGCCGGAGTTCGGGCATTCCCTGCTGGAGGTGCTGCGCCAGCCGCTGGAAGACGGCGTGGTGACCATCAGCCGCGCGCAGGGCACGTTCACTTTTCCCGCCCATTTCATGCTGGTGGGGGCGATGAACCCCTGCCCCTGCGGATATTACGGCGATGCCTTCCGTCCCTGCACCTGCTCTCCGGGCATGGTCTCCCGCTACCAGCACCGCATCAGCGGGCCTTTCCTGGACCGGGTGGACATCTTCGCGGAGGTGCCGCGCATCGATTACGAGAAGCTGGCGGACGACCGCCTCGGCGAGCCGTCGAAAGCGGTGCGGGCGCGGGTGCAGGCCGCCCGGGAGGTACAACTGCGGCGTTTTGCCGGCAGCCGCCTGACCTGTAACGCCGAGATGCGGCCCGGGGAAATCCGCGAGTTCTGCCGGGTGGAGGACGCCGCGCAGGGCCTGCTCAAGACGGCGATGAAGCAGCTTTATCTCTCCGCGCGCGCCTTCCACCGGGTGCTCAAGCTGGCGCTGACGATTGCCGACCTGGAGGGCGCAGAGGTGATAAAGGCGCACCACGTCGCCGAGGCCATCCAGTACCGCCCGCGGCGGACGGAGTGAGAGGCAGGAGGTGAGAGGAAAATGAGACAGTCTTTTGTCCGGTGGTGCTTGATTCCCGTGCTGGCAGGCCTGGTCCTGCTGAGTCTGAGCGCGTGTGAAGACTTCCAGCAGTTTCCCGCCCCGGCTCCCGCCCCGGAGGCCCCGGCGCCTGCCCCGAAACCCCCGGAGAAGGCCGCCGTCAATAGCGCCGACCAGGCGGAGCTGGCGGTCTACGAGCACCTGCTGGCCCTCGCCGGGAGCTCGGCCGCAAAGTTGTACCTGGCGGACTTCTATGCCGCGTCTGACAACTGGAACGTGGCGCTGGTCCGCTTTACCGACGGCTCAACTGTCTGGAACGTGATGGTGGACATGACGGCCGTTTCCCCGTGGGACTATCCGGAAATCTGGCGGCAGGCGTCCTGGCTGGTCTATCGCGACGGCAGGATAGTGCCGTCCCGGGAGCAGGAGGGTAATGCCCTGCGCATCGAAGCGGAACTGCAGGAACTGAGCCTTCAGAGTGCGGCGGCGGGAAACTGAGCTTCCGGGCTAGATGGCGCCCTGGTTCAGCAGGAGTAGAATCAGTCCCAGGACGCCCAGCAGTATTCCGATGGTGATAGCGAGCCAGCCGCCCAGTTTCAGGGCGCCGGGCTGGGGGCGGGAGGGCCAATGGTCCATGAACTCCCTCAAATCGTCGGCGCGCGTTGCCAGGTCGTTAAAATAGCCCTTTTCTTCCCGCTGCCCCCAGAACATCGCCGCCAGTCCGAGCAGCAGGAACACGCCCCCCACGATAATCAGAAAGATGTATTCTCCGTTTGCCATCGTCCCGCAGTCTCCTCAGGCAAGGTGTTCTGGTGGTAAAACCATACACCAAACCCGCCCGATTTGCAAGACGGGCACCGGAGAGGTCCGTCCGGTTAGCATTAATGTCATTGCCAGCGGAGCGAAGCAATCTCCAGGCCCGGGAAGCGTGATTGCTTCGCCGCTATGCTCATCGCAATGGCAGCTCTGCCCGCTAATCGCTGGTAAAACCCACCGGCGGGGCTATTTTATTTCCGCGGTAGCGCCGGCGGCTTCCAGCTTCTGCTTGGCGGTCTGGGCCTCTTCCTTGTTGACGCCCTCTTTTACCGCTTTGGGGGCGGCCTCAACGAGGTCCTTGGACTCTTTGAGCCCGAGAGAGGTCAGTTCCCGCACTGCCTTGATGACGTTAATCTTGTTGGCGCCGATTTCCTTGAGGATAACGGTGAACTCGGTCTGCTCCTCGACTTCGGCAGCGGGTCCGGCTTCCCCCGCGCCCGGGGCGGCGACTGCGGCGACCGGTACGGCGGCGCTCACGCCGAACTCCGTCTCCAGCGCTTTGACCAGGTCCGCCAGCTCCATGACGGTCATGTTCTTGATGGTGACCATGAGCTCGTCAATGGAAGCGGACTTCTTCGCCTTGCCCGCGGCGGCTGCCTTGGGTTTCTTGGGTTCTTCCGCGGCTGCTTCTGCGGTTGCTTCAGCGGTAACTTCGTCTGCCATGTTTATGCTCCCTCCAACTGTTTGATTCTAGCCTGTAAAACGCCCATAACGCCCCGCAACGGGCTGGCGAGACAGTTTACGAGACCGGTAATGGGACTCTGCATCCCGCCCAGCATTTTCGCGATGAGCACCTCACGGGACGGCAGTCTGGCGAGGGTCTCGACCTCCGCCGCCGTCAGCGTCCGGTTGCTCAGGAAACCACCCTTGACGGTCATCACGGACTTGGCCTCCCGGATGTACTGGGTCAGCACCCGGGCGCACTCGGTGATTTCTCCCTGGCTGAAGGCGATGGCCAGCGGCCCCCGGAAAAAGGCGACCAAGTCTTCCCGTCCCATCCTGGTGGCGGCGAAACGCCCCAGGGTGTTTTTCACGATATGGTAATTGACCTGTACCGCGTCCAGCTTCTGGCGCAGGGCATTCAGCTCCGCCGTGGTCAGCCCGCGGTAGTCCGTGAAGATGCCTATCTCGGCATTCTCCAGGATCTCCTGCAGGTCCTCAATGGCCTGGCCCTTCTTTTCCCGGTTCTTTTCTCGTGTCGGCATGATTCACCTCCGGTTCCCGGTAAAATAAAAAGTCCCCGTGCCGGACGCACAAGGACTTGTTTTCGGGAGATACCCGCTTTATCCAGTCCTCGGCAGGCAAGCTTTAAGCCTTTTCCGGCACCCGCTGTCTCGGGACGATTATTCAGTTGTCTACAATATTAGCACACCCGCGGCGTGCCTGTAAAGTCAGCTGGCGGTCAGGGAGAGGGTAGGGCGGAGGTCCAGCTTGATGCCCGGTCCCATGGTGGTGGTGAGGAAAGCGCTCCGGACATACTGCCCCTTGGCGCCGCTGGGCTTGGCTTTCATAACCGCTTCGACGATGGCGGTGAGGTTTTCCAGCAGCGTCTTCTCTTCAAAGCTGACCTTGCCCAGGGGGAGGTGAATGATGGAGGTGCGGTCCAGCTTGAACTCGACGCGGCCCTTGCGGCTGTCTTCGATAACGCGGGGCAGGTCTTCCGCGGCGACGACGGTGCCGGACTTGGGATTGGGCATCAGGCCCCGTCTGCCCAGGACTTTACCCAGCCTGCCTACCCTGCTCATCATGTCCGGCGTGGCAATGGCGGTATCGAACTCCAGCCAGCCGCCCTCTACCTTTTTCACCAGTTCATCCCCGCCGGCATAGTCCGCCCCGGCGGTCTCCGCAATCTTCTGCGCCTCACCCTGCGCGAAGACGAGGACGCGTATCTGCTTCCCCAGGCCGTGAGGCAGCAAAGCCACCCCCCTGACCTGCTGGGTGGCGTTCCGGGGGTCCAGCCCCATGCGCAGGTGCAACTCTACGGTCTCGTCAAAAGCGGCGGGGGCGGTCTTCTTCGCCAGGGAGACCGCTTCCTCCGGGGTATAGGCGGCGTTGCGGTCAATCTGCGCCACCGCGGCTTCGTATTTCTTTCCGTGTCTGGTCATCTTACTCCACCTTAATTCCCATGCTGCGGGCGGTGCCCGCCACGATTTTTTCCGCGGCTTCCAGGCTCTTGGCGTTCAGGTCCTTGGCCTTCATCTCAGCGATTTCATGCAGCTTCTGCCGGGAGAGGGTGCCGGCCTCATCGTGTCCGGTATTGCCGCTGCCCTTTTCCAGTCCAAGCGCCTTCTTCAGCAGGTCGGCGGTGGGCGGCGTCTTGGTGATGAAGGTGAAGGAGCGGTCCTCATAAACGGTGATTTCCGCCGGGACGATGGACCCCGCCTGGGCGGCGGTGCGTTCGTTGTATTCCTTGCAGAAGCCCATGATGTTTATCCCGTGCTGGCCCAGCGCGGGGCCCACGGGCGGCGCCGGGTTTGCCTGCCCGGCCGCGATTTGCAGTTTGATGATTGTCTTTACCTTTTTCGCCATCTTACCTTCTCCCCTCCGTCACAGTTTATCCACCTGAAGGAAGTCCAGTTCCACCGGCGTTTCCTGCCCGAAGAGGGAGAGCAGGACCTTCAGCTTGCCTTTTTCCTGGTTGATTTCGTCCACTAGGCCGACGAAGTCAATAAACGGTCCGTCAATCACGCGGACGCTCTGGCCCTTGCGGTAACCCACCTTGACCTTCGGGGTATCCGCCGCCATCTGTTTCAGGATTTCGCTCACCTCGGCTTGCGGCAGGGGAGTGGGCTTACCGCCCCCGCCCACGAAGCCGGTCACGCCGGGGGTATTGCGCACCACGCTCCAGGAGTTGTCCGTCATATTCATCTCCACCAGGACATAGCCGGGCAGGATTTTCTTGGTGACCGTGCGGCGGCGCCCGCTGCGGACTTCCACCTCGTCCTCCGTGGGGATGACAATCTGGAGTATCTCGTTGCTGGAGTCCATGAACTTGACACGCTGCTCAAGGTTCTTCTTCACCCGCTCCTCATACCCGGAGTAGGTGTGAATCACATACCACTTCTTGGAATCATCTTTCTCCGCCAAGAGATACCCTCACTTCTTCCCTGCTGTGAAAAATCGCCAGGCGGGCGTAAGGCGCACCGCAAACCGGCATGCGCGCTTCACCCGCCGATAAACAACGTAATCAACTTGCTGAAGATATAGTCGAGCCCTCCCAGGACAAGGGCAAAGAACGCCGAGACGATAATCACCAGTACGGTCAGGTAGGTGGCCTCTCTCCGGCTGAGCCAGACCACCTTCTTCAGTTCGTTCACAATCTCGACGATATAGCGAAGCCTGAAGCGACCCTGCCGCGCGCTTGCCGTCTGATGTGTCATCTCAGGAACCTCCCCGCTTCTTCCGGTAGCGTGGTGTTACTTGGCCTCCCGGTGAAGAGTGTGGACGCGACAGCGGGGACAGTATTTCTTTAGCTCCAGCCGCTGAGAGTCGTTCTTCCGGTTCTTGGATGTCGTATAGGTCCTCTCCCTGCAGTCCGTGCAGGCGAGATGGATGATGTTTCTCGCTTCTGCTTTCTTGGCCATATTACTCTAATATCTTACTGACGGTGCCCGCGCCTACCGTCCGGCCGCCTTCACGAATGGCGAAGCGTAGCCCCTGCTCCAGGGCGATGGGATAGAGCAGCTTTATCTTCATCACCACGTTGTCTCCGGGCATGACCATTTCCATGCCCTGGGGCAGCTCGATGGAGCCGGTGACATCCGTGGTGCGGATGTAGAACTGCGGTTTATAGCCGTTGAAGAAGGGGGTATGCCGGCCGCCTTCTTCCTTGGAGAGAACGTAGACCTGGGCTTCGGCCTGGGTGTGGGGCTTGATGGACCCCGGTGCCGCCAGTACCTGGCCGCGCTCGATGTCTTCCCTTTCCACGCCGCGGAGCAGACAGCCAACGGCGTCGCCGGCTTCCGCGTAATCCAGGGTCTTGTGGAACATTTCCATGCTGGTGACCACGACCTTCTTGGCCTCGTGGTGCAGACCGACGATTTCCACCTCGTCCCCGGACTTGATGGTGCCGCGTTCCACCCTGCCGGTGGGTACGGTGCCGCGTCCCTTGATGCTGAAAACGTCTTCAATCGGCATCAGGAAGGGCAGGTCCTTGGGGCGGTCCGGCATCGGGATAAAATTGTCTACCGCATCCATCAGCTTCAGAATGCCGCCGCACCACTGGCACTCGGTCTTGCCGCAGCCGCACTCAAGGGCTTTCAGAGCGCTGACACGGACAACGGGGGTATCGTCTCCGGGGAACTCGTACTTGTTGAGCAGGTCCCGGACCTCTACCTCGACGAGTTCCAGCAGCTCCTCGTCGTCCATCATGTCCACCTTGTTGAGGGCGACGACCATCTTGGGAACCTGCACCTGGTGGGCGAGCAGCACGTGCTCCCGCGTCTGGGGCATGGGGCCGTCCGGCGCGCTGACGACGAGGATGGCACCGTCCATCTGCGCCGCGCCGGTAATCATATTCTTGATGAAGTCCGCGTGTCCCGGACAGTCGATATGGGCATAATGCCGTTTGGCAGTTTCATATTCGATGTGGGCAATGGCGATGGTCAGACCGCGCGCCCTTTCCTCCGGCGCGTTATCAATCGTATCGAACGCGCGGAAGGTGGTGCCGAATCCCTGCTTCGAGAGCACCAGGGTGATGGCTGCGGTAAGGGTCGTCTTGCCGTGGTCAACGTGCCCGATGGTGCCCACATTTACGTGCGGTTTAGTGCGATCGAATTTCTGCTTTCCCATTTCAACCTCCGTTAATTCCAAGCCCACAATCAGATTCGAACTGATGACCCCCATCTTACCAAGATGGTGCTCTACCGACTGAGCTATGTGGGCATCGGTTTCATTATAACGATTTCCCACCGTATTTGTCCATACTTGCTTAACGTTAATGGTGGAGGGGGCAGGGTTCGAACCTGCGTAGCCCTTAGGGCGGCAGATTTACAGTCTGCTCCGATTAACCACTCCGGCACCCCTCCCTAACGCCTGCCGGACACAGGAATCAGCCCGAGGAGGGATTCGAACCCGTCAACCTACCGATTACAAATCGGTTGCGCTACCATTGCGCCACTCGGGCATCCCGAACCATCCGGGCTGATGGCAAACAGCCTACGTATTATAAAGAAGGACATGGAAAAAAGTCAAGCAGAATTTCATTGTCCGAAAGCATCATCCGTAGTAGTAGCGGCGGCGCTGCGTCCGGCGGAAATAGTAGCCCACCGCCAGCCCGAAGAGCAGGCCCCCCAGGTGCGCCTGCCAGGCGATGCCGGGAATGAAGGAGAAGAAGACCATGAAGACGAGCACCAGCACCCAGAGCGGCATGGGAATGAAAAAATACAGGCGCACGGGCAGCCGGGGCACTATCGCCACCAGGGACCCGGCAATGGCGAAGACGGCGCCGGAAGCGCCGACGGCGGTG
>JBDRGD010000103.1:0-11691 GCA_043818095.1 Chloroflexota bacterium | reverse complement strand
AAACATTGACAAAACACGCCCGTCCGGGCTTATTATATTTAATATATTCTCAGGGATATCATGCCGCGGGGAGGTATGCCATGGCAAGCTCAGGAGAGACGATCGTCAAATCCACGTGCCGCATGTGCCACGGGGTCTGCGGCGTCCTGGTGCACCTGAAGGACGGCAGGGTCACCAAAATCACCGGGGACCCGGACTGCCCCACCTCACAGGGCTACACCTGTACCAAGGGACGGGCCTCACCGGAGCTGCTTTACCATCCCGACCGCCTCCATTACCCCCTGAAGCGCGCGGGCGCCCGCGGCGAGAACAAGTGGCAGCGCATCAGCTGGGACGAGGCGCTGGATACCGTCGCCAGCGAGTTTCTCCGGGTAAAAAAGGAGCACGGCGTCCTGTCCATCGCCGCCACCTCCGGCACGGGCCGCCCTTACTCCGTCCTCTTCGGGCGCTTCGTCCGCGCCCTAGGTACCCCCAACCGCTTCGGGGGCGGCCATATCTGCTATTCGCCCCGGCTGGCGTCCTCAGCAATGACCTGCGGCAACCTCCCGATTTGCGATTACTACGGCTTCGGCGGCGTTTACCCGAAATGCGTTATCGTCTGGGGCTGTAACGTCATCCTCGCCGGCGCCTCGGACGGTATGTGCGGCCACCAGCTTTCCCAAACGATGCGCCGCCCCGACACGAAAACGATTGTCATCGACCCGCGGAAAGTGGCCACCGCCGCGAAAGCCGACCAGTGGCTCCAGATACGCCCCGGCACCGATGACGCCCTGGCGCTGGGCATGCTCAACGTCATCATCGGGGAAAAGCTCTACGATAAGGATTTCGTGGCGAATTGGACCGTGGGCTTCGACGAGCTCAGCGAAAGGGTGGCGAAATACACCCCGGAGAGGGTCAGCGAGATTACCTGGATTCCCGCGGAACAGATAAGGGAGGCGGCGCGCACCTACGCCACCACGAAGCCCGCCTGCATCCAGTGGGGCGTCTCCGTGGACCAGAACATCAACAACTTCCAGACCAGCCGGGCGATTCTCTGCCTGTCCGCCATTACCGGCAACCTGGACGTGCCCGGCGGGGACGTTTTCTGGGTGCCGCCGGAGAAAATCGTGGTGCAGGCCCCCCGGCTCAACCCGGCCATGTCCGGGCCGCCCATCCCCCCGGAAATCGCGGCACAGCGCATCGGGGTGGACCGTTACCGGATTCTTCCCCAGGTGCACCCGTACGATTTCTATGAGACCGCCATCACCGGCAAGCCCTACCCCATCAAGGCGCTTTTCGTCATGGGCGCCAACATGCTCGTCGCCCGCAGCGCCCCGGAGAAAATCATCAAGGCGATGCAGAATATCGACTTCATCGTGGCGACGGAGCTGTTCATGACGCCGACCACTCAGTACGCGGACATCGTCCTGCCCGCCTCCAGCTGGCTGGAGCAGGATGACGTCGCGGATATGCACTTCATCTGGTGCGTGCTCCTGCGCCAGAATGTAGCGACCATCGGGGAATGCCGCGACGACAAGCAGATCGTCATCGACCTGGCGCGGCGCATGGGACTGGAGGACGTCTTTCCCTGGCGCACCGTCCGCGAGTATTGCGACTGGGTGCTGAAGCCCGCCGGCCTTACTTTCGAGGACTTCAAGAAAATAGGAATCCTGAAGGGCAAGATGCGCTACCGGAAATACGAGCAGGACGGCTTCGCCACACCCTCCGGCAAGGTGGAACTGAGCTCCTCGCAGGTGGCTGCGCTGGGCTATGACCCCCTGCCGGACTACGTGGAGCCGCCGGAAAGCCCCTACTCCACCCCGGAGGTCTTTAAGGATTTCCCCCTCATTATGACTACCGGCGCCCGCTACGAGGGCTACTTCCACTCCGAGGGCCGCCAGATTAAATCGCTGCGCCAGCGCGACCCCGAGCCCTTCGTGGACATCCACCCGGATACCGCCCGGAAACTGGGCATCGGCGCCGGGGACATGGTCTGGATTGAAAGCCCCCGGGGCGGCAGAATCCAGATGCGCGCCCACCTGTGGGACGGCATCCACCCGGGCGTGGTGCACGCGCCGCACGGCTGGTGGTTCCCGGAGAAAGGCCCTCCGGAATACGGCTACCGGGACGCTAACGCCAACATGCTCACCGGCGATATCCCTTTCGACCCCCATACCGGCTCCGAGTCCTGGCGTTCCTTCCTCTGTAAGGTTTACCGGGCGTAACCGGACATATCAAAGCCAGAGAGTTCAAGAGGGGCTGGCGCCCCTCTTAGCTTTTAGGGGGTGACGTAGCCCCTCCCCAAATCACACCGACTTTCCACATGGTCTCCATAATTGCTCCATATTGCGCCTCCATAATGGAAATATAAGCCAGAGGGAACTGGCTGAAAATAAGGAAAGGAGGACAAAACAATGAAACGGAGGTTCAAGCTTCTGGCAGTCATCCTGGGCGTGGTCGCCCTGGGGACGCTCATCATCGGCACCACCGTCTTCGCGCACGGCCCGGGAGACGCCGATGACTTTGGCTCCGGGTACTGCGACGGGGCGGGATTCCACGGCCACGGCGCGGGTTACCTCGGCAGCGAAGCGGCAGCGGACCTGCTGGGTCTCACCCCGGAAGCGCTCCACGAGCAGCGCCTGGCGGGCAAGAGCCTGGCGGAGATTGCCGCGGAGCAGGGCATCAGCGAGGACGAGCTGGTGAACGCCATCATGGCCACCAGGACCGCCGCCGTCCAGGAACGCGTCGCTGACGGCTACCTGACGCCGGAGCAGGCGGAACTGATGCTCCAGCAGATGGAGGAAAACACCCGCCTGGCCGTCAACCGCACCACCACCGGCGCCCCCGAATGGGCGGGGACCTGCGGCTACGGCAACGGCTACGGACAGCCCGGTGAAGGCTACGGTCCCGGCATGATGCAGCGCTGGGGCACTAACTCCGACGCCGGTGCCCGCAACAATGCCGGTGCCGGTTTCGGCGGTCACGGCATGATGGGCCGCTGGGCGCGGTAAACCACAACCGGTCATGTTAAGCACAGGAGGGGGGAAGGCAATCTTCCCCCCTTCGATTTGCTATTGCCAATGAAAGTGTTAAAATTACGGCGAAACGCCCCGGAGGAACTGCACCGATGTCTCAGAAAATACTCGTGGTCGATGACGAAAAAGGCATCGTGGACATCATCCAGGCCTACCTGGAAAGAGAAGGATACCGGGTGATTACCGCCGATAACGGCCGCTCTGCCCTCGAGCTGGCGCGCCGCGAGGCGCCGGACCTGATTGTCCTGGACCTGATGCTCCCCGAGGTCTCCGGCTGGGACGTCTGCCGGGAGGTGCGCAAGCAGGCGGCCATCCCCGTTATCATGCTGACCGCCCGCGACGACACCACCGACAAGATTATCGGGCTGGAGCTCGGCGCCGACGACTACATGACCAAGCCCTTCGACCCCAAGGAGCTGGTCTCGCGGGTGCGGGCGGTGCTGCGCCGCAGCGGAGGGCAGCCTTCCTCCGGGGAATCCCTGCGCCTCGGGGATATTACCATCGATACCGCGAAACGCCAGGTACGCCGCGGCACAGACACTATCGAGCTCACCCCTATCGAGTTCGACCTTCTCCGCGTGATAGCGGAGCATCCCGGGCGCGTGTACAGTCGGATGCAGCTCCTCGATATGATACAGGGGGAAGCCTACGAGGGCTACGAGCGCACCATCGACAGCCACATCAAGAACCTGCGTAAAAAACTGGAACCCGACCCCGAAAAGCCCCGCTACGTCCTCACCGTCTACGGCGTGGGCTATAAGTCAGGAGAGGTCTGAGGTGCGCCGGTTGAACTGGAAGCTGAGCGGCGCCCTGCTGCTCATCGTGGTGGTTTCTGTGGGGTTGATGTACTACCTCTCCAACCTGAGCACCGCCCGCGAGTTCCAGCAGTATGTCGCCCGGGGCAATACCGCTTTCGCCCAGGTGCTGGCAGACGAGGCGGGGACGACCTACTCGGGCAGCCTGCGCTGGAGCGACGTCCAAAATACGATGCTCTCGCGGCTGCGCTCTCCCGACGAGAGGATAGTCGTCGCTGACGCCTCCGGGAACGTCGTCGTCGATACCGGCGGGGACTGGCTGGGGAGAAGCGCCGCGCAGACGGGACTGAGCAATGGCACGCCCGTCACCGCGAACAGCCGGCTGGTGGGACAGCTTTACCTCATGTCCATCACCACGGGACCGATGGGGATGGGGCGGGGCCAGATGATGGGCCGGAATATACACACGACGATGATGCCCACGGCGGAGGAGGACTTCCTCCATCAGGTCAACGCCTCCCTCTGGCAGGCCGGACTCATCGCGGCAGTCATCGCCCTGCTTGCCGGGCTGCTGCTCACCCGCCAGATTACCCGTCCCGTCCGGGCGCTGATGACGGGAGCGCGGCACATCGCCCGCGGCGACCTGGCGCACCGGGTGCCGGTCACCTCGCGGGATGAACTCGGCGAGCTGGCGGACTCGTTCAACGCGATGGCCTCCAGCCTGGAGAAAGTCGAGCAGTCCCGCCGTCAGCTCACCGCGGACATCGCCCACGAACTGCGCACCCCTCTGACCGTCATCGAGGGCACCGTCGACGGTATCCTCGACGGTGTTTTCCAGCCGGATAAAGAGCGGCTGTACTCCATCAAGGAGCAGGCGACCCTGTTAGCCCGTTTGACGGGCGACCTCCGCGACCTCTCCCTGGCGGAATCGGGACAGCTAAACCTGGACCTCGCCGCTACCGATATCGTGGCGCTGGTGCGCCGCGTCGTGGCCCGCCAGGAGGTAACCGCCGCGGCAAAGCGGGTGTCGCTGCAGATGTCCGCCCCCGGCGCGGTACCGGAAGCCGTCGTGGACCCCGCCCGCCTGGAACAGGTCATCACCAACCTGCTGACCAACGCCATCCGCCACACCCCTGAGGGCGGCGGCATCACGGTAACCGTCGCCGGCAGCCGCGAGGAAATCGAGATTGCCGTGGCGGACACCGGGGAAGGCATTCGCCCGGAGGACCTGCCGCACGTCTTTGAGCGGTTCTACCGCGCGGGGAGCTCCCGCTCCCGGAGGGAGGGGGGCAGCGGTCTGGGCCTGGCCATCGTCAAACAGATGGTGGCGGCGCACGGCGGGCAGGTGCGCGCGGAAAGCCGGCCCGGCCGCGGCAGCACCTTCCGCGTGACGCTGCCCCTCATCCCGCCGAAACTCCCCCGGGCCTAAGAGGATTCCCCATTTTACCCTTCTCCACCGGTTAATCTCCCTCGCCACTCCCGTCAAAGCCGGAAATACTCTTACCCGGAGTGATTTGCAGAATATTTGGGATGTGCTAATATGTTAGCAATAGTTCAGGGGAACAACCAAGGGGGTGGTAATCAGGCGAAGAATTAACAGCCACCGGGAAAACTTAATAGAGGAGGAATCTAATGAAGAACGGAATCTGGTTGAAATGGAGCGCGGCAATACTCGTTGCATTAATGCTGGTCCTGGCTTTCGGGGCCTGTTCCCAGCCCGCACCGGCACCGGCACCCACGCCAGCACCAGCACCCGCGCCCTCCGCGCCGATAGTGCTCAAAGCAGTCACCTTCCTGCCCCTGCCTTTTCAGGAAAATGAACCCTACCATTATTTCATTGAACAGGTCTCTAAGCGGAGTAACGGGGAGCTTACCGTCAATCTGATGGGGGGGCCCGAGGCTATTCCCGGGCCGGGGCAACCCGAGGCCGTACGGTCCGGCGTGGTTGACCTGACCATGGTACCGGAACCCTATTATGTTTCCATTGTACCGGAGATTTTTGCACAGCAGCTTATGGATACCACCAGTCAGGAAATGCGGCAGACCGGGCTTTATGATTTATTGAATGAAGCCCACCGGAAGCAAGGTCTGGTATATCTGGGGCCCCTGGGAAACAGCAGCGGCTTTTTCCTGTTCACCAAAGACAAGATGACCAAGCCCGCGGACCTTAAGGGTTACAAAATGCGCGGAGGGTCAAACTATGCGCCCCTGATGAACGCCATGGGCATTTCTCAGGTTACCATGCCAATGGGTGATGTCTATACCGGCCTGGAACAGGGTGTCATCGATGGGCTTGCCATCGTTATCCCGGAGATTGTAGCCAGGAAGCTTTACGAACACGTTAAATTTTCCATCGACCATGCCTTCAATCGCGGATTGCCCCTGATGGTGATAATGAACTCAGGTAAATTCGATTCCCTGCCAAGCCATCTGCAAAAGGCGGTTGTTGACGCCGGGACTGATATGGGTGCCTGGGCAGAACAGAACGTCCCGATTATCGAGGGTGACGCCCGCAAGTTCCTGGAAACGGAAGGTGGGATGGAGTTCGTGAAGTTCTCAGCGGCTGATGCCAAGTATTATGTCGAGACGGCGGACCAGGAAGGCCGGAAAGAGTTGCAGAAGAGAGTCCCGGCGCTTGCCGACAAATTGTGGGAACTTGGCCGGAAGCCATAAAGAGGGAGCCGGCGTCATCATCTTTCCCGTAACAAAGCAAATATGGTAAATAACAGGTAAAATGGAGGCGCCCCGTATTATTATCCGGTGGTACGGGGTGCCTTCGGCAATCGTACCTGGTTGTGCGGTGCACATTCTACAAAGATAGTTACCGACACGAGAATTGTTCCGGCACGTCATGGTATCGCCGGAGATGGATTATCCGACAGCGAGTTGGTAGCAGATATGAAACTGGTTAAGCTGTGCAATACCCTTTTTGACAATCTGCTAAATTTTTTCATCGTCTTGAGCATTATTACGCTCATTTTCTCCACCCTGTCTGTGTGCGCCGAAGTTGTCATGAGGTATTTTCTAAATCGGCCAATAATCTGGGTAGTGGAAGTCAGCGAGTGGATTCTGCTTTTTATTACCTTCCTGGGGGCAGCCTGGGTGCTGAAAAAAGAGGGGCACATTGCCATGGACTTACTGACGGTCCGTTTGCATCCCCGGGCCAGTGCCCTCCTCAATAGCGTGACTTCCCTGATATGTGCGGTAACCTGCCTTATCCTTACCTGGTATGGAGCGGCCACCACCCTGGATACTTTCGAGCGAGGAGTGCTCACTTACAGCAGAATGGAGCTGCCGATATATCCTATCACCGCCGTTATTGCTCTGGGGTCTTTATTGCTTTTCATCCAGTTCATGAGAAGGAGCTACGGCTATCTGGAAAAAGCGAGGTTGGCGCCCGGTGCGCAGGAGTAAATACTGATGGAATGGCAGTGGGCGGCCCTGCTTATCTTCGGCACCTTCCTGTTTGCCATGACAATCGGGATACCTATCGCCTTTGCCTTCATGATTATCAACGTCATCGGCGTATACCTGTTCTGGGGCGGCGAGCCCGGATTGCGCCAGCTCATCTTCAGCCTTTACCAGTCGGTAGCTTCGTTCACTTTTCTACCTTTGCCCCTGTTTATCCTAATGGGCGAAATCCTGTTCCATTCGGGCGTAGCCATACGTACCATCGATACTATCGACCGATGGTTGGGACGTATGCCGGGGAGACTGGGTTTACTGGCCGTAGCTTCGGGGACAGGGCTTTCCGTCCTGACCGGGTCGTCATCGGCCAGTACCGCGGTGCTGGGTTCGGTCCTGGTACCGGACATGGAGAAGCGCGGATATAAAAAGCCCATGAGCCTGGGGCCTATCCTGGGCAGCGGTGGGCTGGCGGTCATGATTCCCCCCAGTACCCTCGCCGTACTACTGGCCAGTCTGGCGGACATCTCCGTCGCCGAGGTCTTAATCGGCGGCATCGTCCCCGGGCTTATGATGTCGGCGTTATACAGCGCTTATATTGTCACCAGGTGCCGGTTGCAACCCTCCATCGCGCCGACATATGAGGCACCTCCGGCGCCGCTGTCAGAAAAACTCATGGCCAGCGTGAAATACATCCTTCCACTGGGGCTCATCGTCTTTCTGGTAACCGGCGTCATTTTCCTGGGCGTTGCCACCCCGTCAGAGGCAGCGGCGACGGGATGTTTCGGCTCCTTTATTGTCGCCGTTGCCTACAAAGGGATGAAGTGGGAAGTGATGAAAAAAATCTTTACCAGCACGATTGAGATTGTCGTCATGCTGTTAATGATTATTGCGAGTGCCGTCGCCTTCAGCCAGATACTGGCTTTTTCGGGAGCCAGTGCGGGCATGGTGACATTTGTCATGGGGATACCTTTGCCGCCCATCGGCATCATCATCGTCACGCAGCTGATTTTACTGGTACTGGGAATGTTCGTGGACGTCGTGCCCATGATGATGATTACCATCCCCATCTATATGCCCATCGTCCACACGCTGGGTTTCAACCCGGTCTGGTTCGGGATACTGATGCTCCTCAACATGGTAATGGGCATGATTACGCCGCCCTTCGGCATCGGCCTTTTCGTAATGAAGGGCGTTGCCCCGCGCGATACCACCATCGGGGATATCTACCGCGCCAGCCTGCCGTTCGTCTACTGCGACCTCGTCGTGCTGGCGCTGCTCATTGCTTTCCCGAGCCTGGTGCTCTGGCTACCGGGACTGATTCGCGGCTAGGCGGCGACCGGGGCAGGCTATCGCTTTGCCCGGTATCTTGCCGGAGATACACTCTAGGAAGGAGAACGGAGAATGAGCAAGCTCTTCCCAACCCTGTTCACCCGCGGCAAAATCGGCACCCTGGCACTGGAAAACCGGGTTATCAAGGCGCCGATGATTACCTCGCTGGGGTCGCCGGACGGCTCCGTGACGGACCGGCTTATCCGCTACTATGAAGAGGCCGCCCGCGGGGGCGCGGGCCTGGTCATCGTGGAAGATACCTACATGGACAACGCGGCGAGCCAGGGGCGTCCCTGCCAGCTCAGTGTCGCGGACGTGTACCACATCCCCGGCCTTTCCGCGCTGGCGCGCGCCATCCAGGACGGCGGGGCGCGGGCGGGACTGCAGCTGGGACACGCCGGCTTTTTCAAGGCACTAAAGAGCCCCCCCATCGTGGGGCCGTCCCCTATCCCGCCGGAAGAACTGCACCTTCCCCCCGGCGTGGTCCCGGAGGTGCTCACGGTGGCGCAAATCCGGGAAATCGTCGCTGCCTTCGGCGATGCCGCGCGGCGGGTGCAGGACGCCGGTTTCGACTTCCTGGAAATCCACGGCGGGCACGGCTACCTCATCGCGGAGTTCCTCTCTCCGAAGACCAACCTGCGCACGGACGACTACGGCGGCAGCCGGGAAAAGCGTTTCCGCTTCCTCGCCGAGATTATCGGGGACATCCGCGGCAAGGTCGGCCGGGACTTTCCCCTGAGCATCCGGCTGAGCGGTACGGACTACGAACCGGGCGGGATAGCCATCGAGGAAACGGTCGCCATCGTCCCGGAGATTGCCCGGCTAGGTGCGGACGTCATCCACGTCTCCGGCGGCAATCACAACCAGGTGATACGCCTGCCCAGCCCCATGTCCCTTCCCCCCGGCCAGCACGTCTGGGCCGCGGAAGCGATAAAAAAGGTATCGCCGATTCCGGTGATTGTCTCCGGCTCCATCACCACGCCGGAGCTCGCCGAGGAGATACTGAGAGACAGCAAGGCGGACTTCATCTCCATGGCGAGGCCGCTGCACGCCGACCCGCAATGGCCGGAAAAGGCGAGGCGGGACAGACCGGAGGAAATCAGGCCCTGCATCCGCTGTAACGACGGCTGCCTGGACCGCTCCAACAACGTTTTTCGCTTTACCCAGTGCACGGTCAATGTGGCCGTGGGGCGGGAAGAAAGCCTGGCCATTACCCCTGCCCCACACCGCCGGAAGGTGGCCGTGGTGGGCGGCGGTCCCGGCGGCGCCGAAGCCGCCCTGGTCTGCGCCCGGCGGGGCCACGCGGTCACCCTCTACGAGCCGCGGGAAATCGGCGGGGCGCTGCTGGAAGCCTCCGTCCCGGAGTTCAAGGCCGACCTCAGGAGGCTGGTCAAGTATTATGTCAATCAGCTGAAAGACCTGAAGGTCAAGGTGGTCCGGCAGGAAGCCGACACTAAAGCCCTGCGGGGCGGCGGCTACGAGGCAGTCATCATCGCCGCAGGCGGCTCCCCTATCGTGCCGGATGTCCCCGGCATTAACAGCCCGATGGTCTCCGGCGCTTTAGAGGTGCTGGGCGGGAAAAAGACCGTGGGGCAGAAAGTCGTCGTCATCGGCGGTGGCATGGTCGGCACGGAGGTGGGCCTGTGGCTGGCGGAGCAGGGCAAAGAGGTCACCTTCGTGGAGATGCGGGACGAGTTCATGTGCGGGGTCGGCTTCTTCGACCGCTGGGTCTACAATGACCGGTTCGCCCAGCAGAAGGTCACCGTCCTCACCGGCACGCTCCTGAAGGCGATAAGCGATGATGGCGCCGTGGTGGCGGACAAGGACGGCAAGACGCGGGAGGTAGCCGCGGACTGCGTCGTCCTGGCGGCGGGTTTCACGCCGCGGACCGCCCTGAAAGAGCAGTTGGAAAAAGTGCCCGGGCTGGAGGTCCGCGCCGTCGGCGATTGCGTCAGCCCGCGCCGCATCTATGAAGCTATCCACGAGGGCTACCTGGCGGCATACCGGATGTAATCCAGGCAAAAGGAGGCAAGATGAAAGAGGTCTTTCCCGGGATATTTCGGATACCTTTACAGCCCATCCCGCAGGAAGGCGAGGCGATAGTCGCCAGCTACCTCATCCGGGGAGACAAAGACTGGCTGCTCATCGATGCCGGCTGGGGCACGGAGGAAGCCTACCAGTCCCTGGCAGCACAGCTCGGGGAAATCGGCGTCAGCGCTCAGGAAATCGGGCAGATACTGATAACCCACGCCCACCCGGACCACCTGGGCCATGCCGCGCGCCTGCGCCGGCTCTCCGGCGCAAAGGTCATCATGCATGAGAAGGAGAGGGACGCCATCACCGGGCGTTACCTCCAGATGGACAAGTTCTGCGACCAGATGGAAGACTGGTTCGCCCGCTACGGCGCCCCGCCGGACGCCAGCCACGCCCTCGCCCTGACCTTCCGGGGCGTCATGATTATCAAGGACCCCGCCCTGCCGGACGTCATCTTCCACGGCGGCGAGACCCTGTCCACCGGCGTTTTCAACTTCGAGGTGCTGTGGACGCCGGGACACACCCTCGGGCATATCTGCCTCTACGAACCAAAGAAAAAAGTGCTCATTTCGGGGGACCACGTGACCCTGCCGACCATCACGCCCAACATCAATTTCTACCCCGGCTATCCCGCCACGATTCTGGACGATTTCATGAAGTCCTTCCGGGACCTGAAGACGCGGGACATCGGCCTGGTCCTGCCGGGACACGGGGAAATCTTCAGCGACCCCAATCCCCGGCTGGACGAGCGCCTGAACTACCACGAGGAAAGGAAAGCCGAGGTGCTGGGCAAGCTGCGGGGGGCATCCCGGACTGCCTACCAGGTCACCGGGGAGATGAGCTCCCCCGCGGACCGTGGCTTCCTTTCCTGGGCAGAGATGGACACCTTCGAGCGGCGAAGGTCCATGCTGGAAATCATGGCGCACCTGGAGGACATGCAGGCCGAAGGAAAACTAAAGAAGGCTGAACGGGACGGGGTATTCTATTTCCAGCCCGCCTGAGGCTGTCCGTCTTGACTTCCCCGGCGGAAAATAAGATAATAAAAAACGGCGCGCACTCTATGGCGCGGCTTTACGGGGCGCATTCGTCTAGCGGTTAGGACACCTCCCTCTCAAGGAGGAGATCACCGGTTCGAATCCGGTATGCGCTAC
>JBDRGD010000102.1:0-24140 GCA_043818095.1 Chloroflexota bacterium | reverse complement strand
TGCCGCAGCCGGTGCACTTCTCTAAATCGAAATTAATACCCATATAACCGATTGATTCCTCTTAAATCAGCCCGGCGTCCTTCAGCTTGCCCACCAGGCAGTCCACCTGCTCCTCCGGCTTGCCCGGGATGATTTCTGCCTGGCAGGTGCGCTGCGGGAAGAAAATCTTGATTACCTGAGTGAAGGAGCCGCCCAGGCCCACCGTGGCGGCGTCGATATCCAGGTCCTTGATGCTCCAGACGTTGACGGTGGCGCTCTTGGACTTCATGATGCCGCGGAGGGAGGGGAGGCGGGGCACGTTGATTTCCTTGGCGACGGTCATCACCGCGGGCAGGGGCGAAGCGACGACCTCATGGCCTTCTTCCACCATGCGCCGGACGCGCATCTGTCCGTCATTAACTTCCTCCACCTGGCTGGTGTAGGCGATAAAGGGCAGGGAAAGCATTTCCGCCAGCTCCGGCGCCACCTGCCCGGTGTCCCCGTCCAGGGTCTGGCGTCCGCAGATAACCAGGTCGTAGTCCAGCTTAGCGATAGCCGCCGCCAGTGTGCGGGCGGTGGCCCAGGTGTCCGCCCCGGCGAAGGCCATGTCGCTGAGCAGGACGGCTTCGTCCGCGCCCAGTGAGATGGCCTCACGCAGCATATCCGCCGCCTGCGGGGGGCCCATGCTCAGCGCGGTTACCTTCCCGCCATAGCGCTCCTTGAGGCGCACCCCTTCTTCCAGGGCATAGGTATCCAGCGGGTTGATGATGTTCTTGATGCCCTGGCGGATGAGGGTGTTGGTCTTCGGGTCTATCCTGACGTCGGTAGTGTCCGGCACCTGTTTCAGGCAGACGACGATGTTCATTCGGTCTTTGCCTTCCGCTTTCTCAACTCGATGGCGATGGCGTTGCGCAGCACCTGGTTGGAGCCCTCGTAAATCTGGGTAATCTTGGCGTCGCGCATCATCTTCTCCACGGGGTAGTCCTTCATGTAGCCGGCGCCGCCGCAAATCTGCACGGCGTCCGTGGTGACCTTCATCGCCACGTCCGAGGCGAAGACCTTCGCCATGGCGGACTCCTCCGTGAAGTTTTTCTGGCCGCTGTCCGCCGTCCGGGCGGCGGCGTAGACCAGCGCCCGCGCCGCCTCTGTCTGCACCGCCATCTCGGCGATGATGTCCTGGACGACGGGCAGGGCGATAAGGGGGTGGCCGAACTGGACGCGCTGGCGGGCATAGTTCAGCGCTTCTTCCAGCGCCCCTTGCGCCAGACCCACCGCCTGCGCCCCGATGCCGGGACGGGAGCGGTCCAGGAGCTTCATGGTCATGATGAAACCCATCCCCGGCTTGCCGATGATGTTTTCCTCGGGGACGAAGCAGTTCTTAAAGACGAGCTCCCGGGTGACCGAAGAGCGGATGCCCATCTTTTGTTCTTTCTTGCCGAAGGTAAAGCCGGGGGTGTCCTTCTCCACGAAAAAGGCGCTGGCGCCGCGGGCGCCGCGGCTCCTGTCCGTGAGCGCGATGACCGTGTAAAGCGCGGCTTCCCCTCCGTTGGTGATGAACTGCTTGGTGCCGTTCAGGACATAGCCGCCCTCGACCTTCTCCGCGGTGGTGCGGATGGCGCTGGCGTCGCTGCCGGCGGTGGACTCGGTGAGGGCGAAAGCGGTCAGCTTCTCTCCCGCGGCGACGTCCGGCAGGTATTTCTTTTTCTGCTCCTCGGAGCCGAAGTCCATCAGGGTGTAGCAGCCCAGCGCGCTGGCGGCATAGCTCACCGCCACGCCGCCGCAGACGCGGCTCAGCTCTTCCACGACGAGGCAAAGCTCCAGGCAGCCGCCGCCCAGCCCTTCGTATTCCTCCGGGATGAAGACGCGGAACATGTCCGAAGCCGCCAGTTCCTGCATAATCTCGTGGGGGAAAGACTCGGATTCGTCAAGTTCCGCCCTTATGGGCAGGATTTTCTCCTCGGCGATTCTCCGGGCAAGCCCCTTGATGGTTTTCTGGTTATCATTCAGTAGATATTCCAAGTCAGCACTCCTCTCCCCATCAAGCTATTACTTTATATCATAGTATAAGCCGCGCCCTCAGGGCAACGTGACCATACTACGCTTGACATGACTGCCGCGGCTGTCTATACTGCGATTGCCGAATTGATGATTCCCGTCTATTCTGAGGAGGTGCACGCATGGCAGCCAAAGCGTTTGTGCTGATAGAGACCGCGGTGGGCCGAAGCCGGGAAGTGACCAACGCCCTCAAGGGCCTGTCCGGTGTCGTTTCCGTGGATGCGGTCACCGGCCCCTACGATATCATCACCGTGATTCAGAGAGAGACCCTGAACGACATCGGGGACCTGGTAACCGGCAAGATACATCCGATTGCCGGTATTTCCCGCACGGTCACCTGCCTGGCCATCTAGGACATCCCGGTGAGTTGCTCCAGCACCTCGGAGACGGTATCTTCCGGGGTGGAAGCGCCCCCGGTCACCCCCACGCTCTTTTTCCCCCGGAGCCACCTCGGTCGGATTTCCTCCGCGGAGGCGACGTGGTGGGTCTCCGTGACGCGGGCGCACAGCTCGGCGAGGTGCCGGGTGTTGGCGCTGTTGTGCCCCCCGATGACCAGCATCAGGTCTACCCTCTCCGCCAGTTCCTGCGCGGTTTCCTGCCGCTCCCGGATGTCATGGCAGATGGTATCGATAATCCGGATTTCGGAGTCCTTTTTCAGGGCGGCGGCGATGATTTCCCGGGCGAATTCCACGAACTGGGCGGGTATCTGCGTGGTCTGGGAGAGGACGCCGATGCGGCGGGGCATGGGGTCCAGCGCCGCGACGGCTTTCACATCACGGGTGGCGATGCCCGTGCCTCGCGCCCAGCCCAGGATGCCCTTGACCTCGGGATGGTCGGCGTCGCCGAAGACTACCACCCGGAAATCGGCGTCCGCTAGGCGGCGGGCGGCAAGCTGCGCGCGGCGGACGAAGGGGCAGGTGGTGCTGATAATCCCGATGCGCCGTGCCCGGATTTGCTCCTCCACCTCCGGGGTGACCCCGTGCGAGCTGGTCACGACGACCTCGCCGCGGATGTCTGGTATCCGGCGGGCGATGCTCACGCCGCTTCCGGCCAGCTTCCGGAGTACCTGGGTATTGTGTACTACCTCGCCCAGCGTTTCGACCCCGCCTCTCTCTTGGGCGACCCTTTCCAGGAGGCTAACGGCGCGGCGGACGCCGAAGCAGAAACCCGTCCTGGCGGCTTTCTCAATCTTCATGACGTTTTTCCGGTATAGCTGCCGCGGCGTTCCGCCGGCAGCAGCGCCGCGATGTGCTCCATGATGATGTTAGTATAATGCTGCAGGTCGTCACGGTCCGGCTTCTTATCGGGGAGGGTAAAGACGGGCCCGATGTTCAGCCTGATGACCGGGCGCCGCAGCATCCATTTCCCCAGACCCGTGACCACCTCCGTGCCGGTAATGCCCACGGGGAGAATGGGCGCGCCGAGCTTTCCCGCCAGCAGCGCCGTGCCGGGGAAAGCGGGCTGGAGCCGGTTATCCGGGCTGCGCCCGCCTTCCGGGAACATCACCAGCGCGTTGCCTGCCGCCAGCCATGCCTCCGCCAGTTCCAGGGTCCGGCGGTTCAGGCCGCGCCGTTTTACCGGGAAGGTGCCGTAGTGGCGGATAAAGTAGCTGGTGTAGCGCGCCCGGAAAAGCTCCTCCTTGGCCATGAACTGCATCCGGCGGCGGATACTGAGCCCGATTACCGGCGGGTCCGCCAGGCTTATGTGATTGGCGACGATGAGGAGCGGCCCGCCGGGGGGCACGTTCTCCCGTCCGTGCACCTGCCAGCGGGCAAACAACATCAACAACAGCCAGGTGATTACCCTGCCGATATAGTAAAACCAGTGCATCGTATCTCAATTATACAATAGTAAGGGCAGGTAAGATAATCAGCGGATGGCGGCAGGACGGGAGGCGGGAGGCGCTAAAGATTCAGCTTTTTCCGGATTTCCGGGAGAGCGGCCCGGGCGGCGAGACTGCCGAGACGGATGCATTCCGCTGAGTGGTGGAATTCTCCAGCACCGATTGCGGCCAGTTGCGGCTCGATGATGATGTCGGCATTTTCCAGGCTGGCTCTGGCCAGAGAATAGTTACCGATGTGGACGGCGTTCATAACGACCTGTACCAGGTTGGGTTCGTGGCGGTGCCGCTCGTCCTGGTGCTCTTCCCGTGCGGAGAAGTCCCTCATATCCGGGATGACGTTTACCGCAATGATAAACTCCGCCCCCAGTTGCTGCGCTATGTCCACCGGCACCGGATTGACCAGCCCGCCGTCAACCAGATATCTGCCCTCATGTTCCACGAGGGTGAAGATGCCCGGGATGGAGATACTGGCCCTGACCGCATCCGCCACGGAGCCGCGGTCAAGGATAACGGCTTCCCCGCTGTCCAGGTCCGTAGCTACACAGGCGAAGGGCAGCCGCAGGGCGCGGAAATCGATGTCTCCCCCGAGGAATGACACCAGCCGCTTCTTGATTTTGTCGCCTTTGATAAAGCCGGTTCGGGGCAGAGCGAGGTCGGCATAAGAGGCAAGCTTCTGGCGGCTCTGGCGGGAAAACCATGTGGCTATATGACTTACCTGCCCTCTGGCCGCATAGACCGCGCCTATCGCTGCGCCCATGCTGGTACCGGCAATAACATCGATGGGGATGCTTTCCTGCGACAGCCTCTCCACGATGCCGATGTGCGCCAGTCCCCGCGCCGCCCCGCTCCCCAGTACCAGTCCCACCTTTTTCCGGCGCATACCGCTATTCCCAGAGGTCCTCGATGTCTTTCTGCACCTGCTTCGGGCTCTGCTCCCGTTCCGCGCCGAATGCCCGGTAGGACTCCGGCGAGCCGTATTCCCGCGTGCGGATGACGATGGGCATGGGCAGGGCGTGCCCGAAGATGAGCGCCTGCTGCTTGGCTTCCAGCCGGGCGAGGACCGTCTTCAGGGCACTTTTACCGGAGACCCCGGCGAGGACGCTGTCCACGTCCCGCTCGTTGTCCAGGAGGCAGGTGATTTTCGTGCCCATCTGGGACATGATTTCCGTATCGATACCGCTGGGACGCTGGTCGATGACCAGCAGGGTAACGCTGTATTTCCGCATCTCGCGGGCGATGGTGCCGAAGATGGTATAGCCGGCGACCTCCGGATTGAGGAACTTGTGGGCTTCCTCGATGGTGATGACCAGGGGATTCGGTGGGGCGGCGTTCTCCCCCAGCGCCCGCTCCGTCCGCTCCCGGTACTGGGCGTAGATGCGGCGGGTCAGCAGGTTGGCGACGAGGATATAGGCAGTGATGTCCGTGTACCTGCCGAACTCCAGGACGACGTTGATGTTCTGGTCGAGATAGCTGAGGATGCGTTTCACGGTGTTGTCCGGGGCTTCCGGAACGACGAAGGGCAGCCGCCGGATGGTGCCCAGCCCGCGCTGGAGGTTCTGGAAAGTGCTTTCGTGGATGTGCATTTCCTCGAGGAGCTCCGCGCTCGACTCCGTGTCCTTCATCTCCAGGGTTTCCTGGAGCCAATTTTTCCCGAGCCGCCGGCGCAGCTGGTAGACCGCTTCCACCGCGTTCTCGG
This sequence comes from Chloroflexota bacterium, assembly GCA_043818095.1. Classification (GTDB taxonomy): domain Bacteria; phylum Chloroflexota; class Dehalococcoidia; order Dehalococcoidales; family RBG-16-60-22; genus JBDRGD01. Next base: position 18,567 of record JBDRGD010000102.1, on the reverse strand, counting down.
TGAGGTTCAGGGTGGGGCGCAGCAGGCTGATGTCCTCCGGCTCTATTTCATCGTAGCCTATTCTGACGACGAAGTCCGTGCTGACGCCCCGCCGCCGGGAGTTGTCCTCGTCCAGGGTGAAGACGGCCACCTTTGCCGGGAAGAGCTGTTTCAGGGCCTTGACCGATTTCCGCCCTTCGCTGGTGCCGGACCAGCCGTACTCGCTGTGCATGTCGAAGATGAGGTTGACCGCGGCGCTTTTCTGGAGCATCCCGATGAGCAGCATCCGGGTAAGGAAGGTCTTGCCGGTGCCGCTCTTGCCGAAGATGCCGTTGGAGCGTTTCACCAACTCGGGCAGGTTGAGGCATATTTTCGTCTCCATGTCCAGCGGCGTGCCGATGAAGAAGCGGTTCTCGTCCTCCTTGCCGAAGACGAGCTCGATGTCCTCCTGCGTCGCCAAGTTGACCGGGGAGAAGTGGCTCGGTATCGTTTTCACCGGCTGCGGGCCACCCAGAATGCTTTCGGCGTCGCTGCCGAGGGTGAGATAGGGCGCCACGCTGAGGACACCGAAAGTGGCGGTGCCGGCGAGCACCTGCGCCGTCAGGGGGTCGGCGGTGTCCGGGGGGGAAGCGGTAATCTGGGGGTCGGTCACGCCGAGGCTGACGTCGCTAATCATGCCGAAGAAGCGGCGCTTGTGGCCCTCGATGGTGACATAGCGGCCCACCGCCATGTCCTCCACGGAGACGCTGCCGTCCAGCCGGACCTCAATCCCCTTTTCCAGGGAGCCGGCGGTAACAATGCCCAGTTTTTCGCTCACTGCAACCTCCCCAGGACCGATTTCAATACCGGGAACTGCCCGCCGAGCAGCGCCGCCAGCGCCTTGCCTGCGACGACGAGGAAAGCCTGGGGGTCTTCCTGCGCCTGGCTCATCTGGCGCAGGGTGGCCGCAATCAGCTCGTCCGGGGGGGCGGGCGTGCGGGCATTGACGAGGATGTTGAGAAAGTCCGGGGACTGGCTGAACTCCCGCACCTCGGCGGCGGGGCAGCGGTAAACGAAGCCGTGGATGCGCACGGGGGCGGGGGGTAGATAGCGCCGCAGGTTGCCGTCCTCGCGGTAGCCCACCACCAGCGTCTCGAACTCGCTGCTCAGGAGCTGGGCAAGCTGGGGGCTGGCCCGGTAGATAGCTTCCTCGGAGGTTTCATCTTTGCCCCGGGCGATGGGCCTCCGCCCCGGTTCCAGGCTGCCGGTGGTGGCGTGGGCGACGATGCCGTAGATGTCACCGGTGCGCACTAGGCTGCCCAGCGGGGGCAACCCGTAAAGCTGGTAGCACTGGGCGGTGAAACCCGTGGTGCTGGCTGCAATGACCTCGGCGATTTTTTCTTCGGTTGTGGCGTTTATTTACCTCACCCCCCTTCAAGAGCTGTTAAGGTGACCCTGTCCCTGCCTATTTATTTTTTCTCAGGTGCCTTCTTGTCCTTCTGCTGCTTGGGTTTCTTCACGTTCTTTCGGCCTTTGTTTTTACTGCCCATCTGAGTGAGACCTCCTGTATTAACTCGGTATTGTTTCAATTGATTTCAGAAAGCTAATATACTTGCTTGGGAACCCATACTTCTCTGCATTATCAATTATCAATTTCATATATGATTCTTTAGGAGGAACATTCTCTTTTCGTTCTTTATCATTAGTTACCTTGTAAGTGACTACGTTTATTACTAGTTCGCTATCTTCTTGTTTTTCAACTGTAACTCTAATTTCATCATAGTAATTAGGTAGACCTGTGGTATCAGGATTTTTACATCCTTCTTTACACCTTATTCTCTTCAGTTCTTTTTCGTTTAATTCCATCAATAGCCCGTAAACACTATCGCCTTCAGATACCATGATGTTAGCAGCGCCACTTTTTCTCTTTGAAGAACAGTAATTAAAACGTAACTTATAGCCATCTAATCTCGCTACTCTAGGATTTCGCAGTTCAACAGAACATTTCTGAACTTCTTTGTTGTCCATGTTTGAGCCGTAAGCAAAATAGTCAATCATTTGATTTTTCATTTTTAGGTTCAAGCTCTTTTATACCCTCTTCGTCTGCTATGTCTATGACTTTACTCCAGTTTCCTAATGTTAAGAATATAAGCCAGCCGATAAATGGGATAAATATTGTAAATGCATACCACCAATTGCGTTGTTTCTCTTTAAGTACCCATAAAGTAATGAGAAAAGCACCTATTACGCCTATTATCCATACAAGTGTTGTTAACGCTTCATTGTCTATGGTTTCTATAAGTATTCTAATTACAACGCCTAATAGTAATACGGTTAGGAACCAAGTCCAGTTTAGATGCCTTTTTAGCAAACTCAATTCATCCTCCTTCTCCTCAATTTCTTTCAAGCGGTGACCTCACCTCTAAACCCACCTCGTTCTCTTACTAAAACTCTTGGCGGAGGTGGGGGTGGGTATCTTTTCCATCACGAGGGCGGACTCCAGGAACTGCCAGAAGTTTTCCCGGTCGGCGCCGGTAATTACCGCCTGCTCGTGGGACTCGGTGAGGGCCACCGGGTAGCCGTGGCCGCGGCGGCACTGGTCCAGCACCAGGCTGTGGCTCAGGTCGAGTAAGTCTTCCCGCTCCGCCGCCCACTGGGGCAGCTCGACACGCGCTACCTCGTCGCCGAGGTTGAGGTAATAGAAATAGATACGGTGGGCGCCGTAGTGCTCCCGGGCCACCTTGGAGGGGCTGATGAAGAGGGCGGACCTTTCCCCCTCCGCCAGCAGCGCGGCGAAAAGGTCGCGGTCGCGCACACCGGCCACGACCTCGCAGTCCTTCGTTTCGCAGCGGTCGCAGTCCGCCGGTTCTCGGGGGCAGATTATCAGCCGCAGCACGTTAAGGACATCGGTGCTGCGGGGAAAGCTGATATAGCTGGCGAGGGCGAGCGGGCGCTCGCGGCTCAGCCGCTGCATCTCGTCGAGGCAGGGGAGAAACCACTGGTGCAGGAGAACGTCCGTCACGAAGTCCGGGTATGGTTCCAGTCCCCAGAGCAGCAGGGTGCCGTCGAGGAGCGCCAGCACCGGGCCGTCCGCGGTCTGCGTGGCGGCGAGCTCCTTCAGCTGGCGGCATTCCTCAATGCTGCGCCGGGCGCCGAGGAGCGTGCCTTCGATGGGCTGCTCCCGTCCCCGGATACCGGGGGGACGGATGACCAGGTCCTCGTCACGGGAGTAAAGGCGGGGTTGGCTGGTCAACTCCGCCCGGGGCACGGCGCCGTAATGCAGCGTGACGGAGCCGATGTTTATCAGGTAGCAGCGGGCCGTCTTGTGGCGGTCGACGTCGATATGCGAGCCGTCCGTGGCGACGACGGTGAACTCCGCGGGGCAGGGGGGCGGGGGATAGCGGTGGTCCAGGCCTTCCACCACGTCCGCGACGAGCCAGCTGGTCCGGGCGTCTTTAATTTTCTTTTTCAGCTCCGCCAGGTCGAGCGCGGGCTGGCGCAGCGTGTCCTCCGCGCGCCGGAGGCGCTCCTGCCTCTCCGCGTAGCCGTCCCTGAGACGGCTGACCATGCCGCTCACCTGACCGGCGACCTTCCCCAGGTCCAGCGCCATCGGCAACTCCTTTCGTTCCCTTTGGCAAAAGTATAGTGCAATACCGGGGGCAACTCAAGTCGGCAGGGGGGAAACGGAAGTGCTATAATGCGGGAAAATGCTGCCGATTATCTTGAGCATCGTGGTCATTTCTTTTTCCGGGGTGATGATGCCCGGCCCGATGTTCGCCGTCACCCTCACCAAGAGCTACCGGTCCCCCTGGGCGGGTACCTGGATTGCCCTGGGCCATGCCGTCATCGAAGTGCCGATTATCCTGCTGATTTACTTCGGCTTCGCCCATTTTTTCCAGAATGAAATCCTGCGGCTGGTGCTGAGCCTGCTGGGTGGGGGCATGGTCATCTGGCTGGGACTGGACATGTTCCGCGCCCGCGCCAGAGTGGTGCGGGAAGGGCGCGACCTGCCGTATCACGCTTTTTTCGCGGGGATTATCATGAGCGGCCTGAACGCCTTTTTCCTGCTGTGGTGGGCGACCATCGGACTGAAGCTCATCGTGGACTTCCTTGCTTTCGGGGCGGTGGGGCTCCTCGTCTTTATCATCGTGCACTGGTCCTGTGACCTGGTCTGGCTTTCCTTCGTCTCGGTGCTGGTAAACAAGACGCACTCGCTGTGGGGGCGGCATCTCCAGGAGGGGGTGTTCATCGCCTGCAGCCTGCTGCTGGGGGGCTTCGGGATTTACTTTATCGTCAAAGGGGTTTCTGCTTACCTCTCCGTCGCCTGAAGACGGCAAAAGGACGGGAAGACTATGAAGGTCGGCTACGTTTACTCGCCCATCTATCTCCGGCATGACACCGGAACGCACGTGGAGAATGCCCGGCGACTGGAAGCGGTGACTGCTTACCTGGAGGAGAGCGGTCTCCGGGAGCAGCTTACCCTGATTGAGCCCCGCCCCGCCACGGTCGCGGAGGTGGCGACGGTGCACGACCGGCGTTACATCGATTACGTCCGGGAGGCGGCGCAGCGGGGCGGCGGCTGGCTGGACCCGGACACCGTGGTCTCCCCGGAATCCTACGAGGTGGCCCTGTACGCGGCGGGCGGCGCCATCCGGGCCGTGGACGCCGTGCTGGGTGGGGAGGTGGACTCCGCCTTCGCCCTGGTGAGGCCACCGGGACACCACGCCACCGCCCGCCAGGCGATGGGCTTCTGCCTGTTCAATAACCTGGCGGTCGCCACGAAGTACGCGCAAAAACAGGCCGGCGTGGAGCGCATCGCCATTATCGATTTTGACGTGCATCATGGCAACGGTACCCAGGAAGCGTTCTACGCGGACCCGCAGGTGCTCTACATCTCCATGCACCAGAGCCACCACTTTCCCGGGACGGGAGCTATCGGGGAAACGGGGGCGGGGGAAGGTGTGGGGGCGACGCTCAATGTCCCGCTACCGGCGGGGTGCGGGGACGCGGAGTACGGGCAGGTCTTCCGGGAGATAGTTATACCGGCAGCCAGGCGCTTCCAGCCGGGACTGGTGATGGTCTCCGCCGGGTATGACGCCCACTGGACGGACAACCTGGCGTTCATGCAGGTCAACCTCGCCGGTTTCATGACGATGGTGCGGATGATACGGGAGCTCGCCGAGGAGGTCTGCCGCGGCAAAGTCGTTCTTTGTCTGGAGGGCGGCTACCACCCGCGGGCGCTGGCGGAATGCGTGGGGGCTACTCTCCAGGTCCTGCGGGGGCGTACCGTCGTGCCGGATACCCTGGGAAAACCGGAGCGCATGCTGACCGCGCCGGCCATCGGCTCGCTGCTGCAGGAAGTGAAGCGGGTCCACGGCTTACCCTGAAGAGCGGCGGAACTCACAGGTCACCCGGCACCAGTCGCATTTCCCGTCGCAGGGCTCGATGTGGATGGTCAGGCTGGTATCCGCCAGCTTTTTCGCGATGTCGCGCTCCAGGTGGTCGCAGAGCCCGTGCGCCTGCTCTACGCTGATCTGTCGGGGGGTGACTACGTGGAGGTCGATGTAGCGCTGGGTCCCGGACTTGCGGGTGCGCAGCTTGTGGAAATCGGCAATCTGTTCGTAGTGCTCGCTGATGATTTCCCGGATGGTCGCCTCTTCCGCCTCGGGCAGCTTCACGTCGATCAGCCCCCCGAAGGAGTGGCGCAGGACCTGGTAGGCGACCCGCAGGATGAACACGGCGACCAGCAGGGCGATGATGGGGTCGAGGACGGCGATGCCGGTAATGCGGATCGCCAGCATCCCTGCCAGCACCGCGGTGGAGGAATAGACGTCCGCGGAGATATTATGGGACATGCCCTCCAGGGAAAGCGAGTCGGTCTGCCGGGATACCCACCGCAGGTGGCGGGAAAGGAAGATGCTGAGGGTGATGGAGACCAGCATCACGCCGATGCCGGCTTCCGTAAGCGTCACCGTCGTCCCGCTGACGATGCGGTGTATCGCCGAGGAAGCGATGAGCCCGGCGGTGGTGAAAATAAGGACCGCCTGTATCACGGCGGCGATGTTCTCCACCTTGCCGTGCCCGAAGGGGTGCTCGCCGTCGGCGGGCTTGAGGGCGATGCGCACCGCCAGGGCGGTAATCGCCAGCGCCAGCAGGTCAAGGGAGCTGTCCGCGGCCTGGGCGATGATGCTGAGGCTGCCGGTGATGTAGGCGGTGGCGGCCTTCAGGGCAATCAGCCCGATGACGATAATCAGGGAAAGACGGATGGCACCACTTCTGGTGGCGAACATGAGCCGTTACCTCTTCAGGCGGTTCTCTGGCCTGGCCTCATCCAGCGGATAACACGGGACCATTCCCGCCTGTCCCAGATGACGAGCAGCAGGGGAGAGATGAAAATGGAGCTGTAGGTGCCGGCGATGATGCCGATAATGAGTACTACCGCGAAGTTCTGAATGGTGGCGCCGACGAAAAGGGAGAGCGCCAGGACGGCAATCAGGGTGGTGAAAGCGGTATTCGTGGAGCGCGCCATGGTCTCCAGCAGGCTCCGGTTGACCACCGTGGAAAAATCGGCGCTGACGCCCAGTATCAGGTTCTCGCGTACGCGGTCAAAGATAATCACGGTGTTATTGACGCTGTAGCCGATGACCGCCAGCACGCCGGTGATGAACATCAGGTTGATTTCCCAGTTTAAAATGCTCCCGAGGATAGCGAAAATGCCCAGGGGAATCAGGGCGTCATGCACCAGGGCGATGATGGCGCACATACCGTAGCGGAAGGGACGGGGCATCCGCCGGAAAGCCCAGGTGACATAAAATAGAATCCCTATCGCCGCAATCGCCACGGCAATCGCGGCCGTCCGGGAGGTCTCGGAGGCGATGAGGGGGGACACGCGCCGGAAAGAGATGTCCCCGGTAAAACTGCCCACCTTTTCCTGAAGACTGTCCTTCAGCGCGGTCTGCTGCTCCGCGCTCAGCTCATGGGTGCGGATGATGTAGTTGCCCGTGGGCTGGGTCTGCTGCACCAGGGCTTCCGGGTAACCCAGGTCGATGAGCGTCTGCTCCAACTGCGGCTGGGAAACGTCCCCGGTGAATTTCACCGTGAGCATGGAGCCGCTGCTGAACTCGACGCCGGGCTTCAGTCCTAGGAACGCCAGGGCAATCAGGCAGACCAGGATGGCGATTCCGGAAAACCGGAGAAACCAGAACCTTTTTCCGGTAATATCAAACATTTTCTTTCCTTACAATGGCGCTGAATAGCGATGTTTTCCCCGCCAGGCTGGTGGGGACGAGCAGCCGCAGCAGCGTGCGGCTGACGGTAATTGCGGTGAACATGCTGACGACGACGCCGATGAGCAGCGTCAGGCCGAATCCCCTGACCGGGGCGCCGGAGTCGATGGTGCTGCCCACCCAGATAAGAATCAGGCAGACGATAATGGTGGTGATATTGGCGTCCCGGATGGCGTTCCAGGCGCGGTTAAAGCCGGCTTCAATCGCGGTGCCGACGGTGCGCCCGCTGCGCAGTTCCTCCTTCATCCTTTCGAAGATGAGGACATTGGCGTCAACCGCCATGCCGATGGACAGGATAAAACCTCCCAGCCCCGCCAGGGTCAGCGTGACCGGAATCAGCTTGAAGATGGCGAGCACCAGTGCCCCGTAAAAGACCAGGGCAAGGCTGGCGATGACGCCCGGCACGCGGTAGTAGGCAACCATGAACAGCATCACCAGCGCGATGCCGATGACGCCGGCGAGGACGCTGCGGTGGATGAAGTCCGCGCCGAGGATGGGGGAAACGGTCTCGTCGCTGAGGACCGTCAGGGACACGGGCAGACGCCCCGCGTTCAACTGCAGGGAGAGGCTGTTGGCTTCCGCGTAGCTCAGCCCGGTGATGCGTCCTCCCTCGGTGATAATTGACTGGACCACGGGGGCAATCGGGCTCCCTTCCTCGCCCATGACTGCGGTATCACCCTCGAAGATGCCCAGGCGCTTGTTGAGCAGGCGCGTGGTAATCTGCTCTGATAGGGACCTCCCCTCGCTGTCCCACTCGAAAATCAGGTCTACGCCGCCCTGGTTGCTGGGGGCGACGTAGGTATTGTCCCGGAAATAGCGGCTGGTCAGTTCCACCTGCTGCCCGTTTATCTCTCCCGTGGCCGGTTTCCACCTGCCCAGCGAGTTTTCCCACTTGGCATTCTCATCGGCGGCCGCCAGCTCTCCGAACTCGAGGAGCGCTACCCGGGAGAGGCGTTGCTTCTCCTGGTCGGTGATACTGAGGCCGGGCAGCTCCACGAGAATGCGGTCCTCTCCCTGTCTCTGGATGACCGGCTCGGTGACGCCCAACGGGTTGATGCGGTTGGCGAGCACGCCTACCACGCCGTCCATGACGTCGGACTCCGTCCCCGGCGCCACCGAGGACAAATCGGCCTGGTAGAGCATGTGCAGGCCGCCCTGCAGGTCCAGGCCCAGGCGCATGGAGCTGCGCCCGAAGACGGGCACCAGCATGGTAACGACCGCCAGTGCCAGGAGTACCAGAATAGCAGCCAGGGTAATAACGTTATTTCTCGTCATCTTTCCTCAGGAGCTTTCTTACGTAATCGATTGCTTCCTCGCGGTTTGAAATCTCGCCGGCGGACAGAGCTTCACGGACGGCTTCCAGCAGCCTGCCGATTTCCGGTCCGGGGTGCAGGGAGAACTCCTCCATCAGGTCGTTGCCGTCGATAATCTGTGCCGGGGCGACCGTTTCCTGCCCTCGCCGGTGCTCCGCGAGCACGTAGGCCAACAGCGCGCCGTGTCCCTGCCACTGCTGCCCGTCCAGTTCTGGTCCACGGGTAGCCAGGTGGTCCGCCATGCTCAGAAAGAGGATGTCGATACCGGTCTCTCCCGTGTCCCGGAAGTAGCGGTAGATAGCGCGTCCGGTTGGCAGGCCTTCATGGCTCATCTGCTGGGGGCGGAGGTGGTACTGTATCATCAGGTCCACGGCTTTGCTTTCCTTTTTCGTGAAGCGCAGCCGTTCCATAATCCCGCTGACGAGCAGGGCGCCTTCCTGGGGATGTCCCAGAAAGCGGGCGCGCCCGTCCTCCATGGTCTTGGTCCGGGGCTTGGCAATGTCGTGCAGCAGCGCCGCCAGCTTTAGCAAACTGCTGCGGGTGCTGCCGTGGCTGACTTCCTCGCGGAAGTGCTGCGCCAGCTCCTCGGACCAGGGGACGGTATCCAGGACGTCCCGCGGATTATCTTCCCATTCTCCCTGCCGCAGCAGAAAATCGGCGGCGGCAACGGTCTTCAGCGAGTGGGTGAAGACGTCCCAGTGGTGCACGGTGGGCTGGTCCACGCCCCGGGCGGGCTCCAGCTCCGGGATAATCGCGGTGAGCAGGCCCAGTTCGTCCAGGTAAGACAGCGTCTGGCCGCTTTCCGGCAGCGCCAGGAGACGCAGGAGCTCGTCCCGCACCCTTTCCCCGGCGACGTCGCGGATGAGTCCGGCGTCGCGGCGGATAAACGATTCCGTTTCAGCATCGATGCGGAAATCCAACTCCGACGCCAGGCGCACCGCCCGGAGGAGGCGGGCCGGGTCCGCTGTAAAAGCAGAGGGGCTGACCGCGCGGATGATACCCTCTTCCAGGTCCCGCCGGCCATCAAACGGGTCGATAATTTCCCTGGCGTGAAGTGCTTCCGGGTTGTCCGTGAGGGGAAGCGCCAGGGCATCGATGGTGAAGTCGCGCGCCGCCAGGTCCTCATGGAGACTGCCCGCCAGCGTCGTGAAGTCCAGTTCTATGTCCGGGAGGACAATCCGGCTGATACGGTTGGTGTCATCGAGCAGGACGGGTTTCCCGCCCAGCGCCGCCGCCAGGCCGGGAGCGACCCCGGGAGCATCGGCGTCCAGGGCGATGTCGATGTCGGCAGTCTGCCGTCCCAGCAGCCCGTCCCGGATAAAGCCCCCGACGATATAGGCGTCGATTCCCTTCTCCCGGAGAAAACCGTAAATACGGGCAAGAAGGGAAAGCGTCTCGGGCTCAAAGGTAAGTTCGCGTTTTTCCATGACCAGAAATTGCATACAATAAACTATACTCTAACCGGCGCGCCCCGTGCAAGTCATTTTTCATCGCGGTTCTGCTCATCCCGGGTTGTCATTGCGAGGAGCGTGGCGACGAAGCAAGCTCTCTTTTTCCCCGATGCGGGATTGCTTCGCTTCGCTCGCAATGACGGCAGCGTAACAGGACTGCCTTGACGCTGCCGGTGAAGTTGGTTAAGATTTGGAGGAACACGGAATTCGGGGGTCAGCAATGCCCGGCAAAGCAATTCTTTATTCCTGCGAAGAGCATGTCGCCATCGTAACCCTGAACCGCCCGGAGCGCGGTAACCTCCTCGGCGTGCCGATGGCCCAGGAGCTGGCGGAGGTCTGCGCCCGGATAGACCGGGACGAAGAAGTCCATGCGGTCATCATCACGGGCGCCGGCGACGCTTTCTGCCAAGGCGCGGCGGAAGACCTGCGCGGGATAAGCCCGGCTGGTGCCGTCGCGGCTATCCGCTGCCCGGTGCTGGCGGCGCTCAACGGGGACGCGCTGGGACAGGGGCTGGAGCTGGCACTGAGCTGTGACGTCCGTCTGGCGGCGGCCACGGCGCGCCTGGGCCTGCCCGCGGTGGCGCAGGGGGAAATACCCTCGGACGGGGGGACGCAGCGCCTGCCGCGCATCGTGGGGAGAGGCAAAGCCCTGGAGCTCCTGTTCACCGGGGAAATCATCACCGCCCCGGCAGCGGAGGCCATCGGTCTGGTCAGTCGCTCCGTCCCGCCGGAGGAACTGATGCCCGCGGTGCGTGAGCTTGCCCGTAACCTGGCCGACCGGGCTCCTTACTCGCTGAAATTCGCCAAGGAAGCGGTGAACAAGGGCATGGACCTCACCCTGGAGCAGGGGCTCCGCCTGGAAGCGGACCTTTATTTCCTGCTGCAGACCACCGCCGACCGGACGGAGGGTATCCGGGCATTCCTGGAAAAAAGGCAGCCCCGGTTTCGGGGGGAATAGGGGGAAAGCTTCGTGAGCGCCTTCGAGACGATTCTCTACGAAAAGCAGGACGCGGTGGCGCACGTTATCCTGAACCGCCCCGCCGCCCTCAATACCTATAACATCCGCATGCGGGACGAGCTTTACCAGGTGCTGGGGGCGATTCGCGAGGACGATGAGGTGGGGGTGGTGCTTCTCAGCGGCGCCGGGGAAAAGGCCTTCTGCGCCGGGGCGGACCTGACCGAGTTCCTCACCGCGCCGTCGCCGCTGGTCGCCCGGCGGGTGCGCTGGGAGCGGGATGTCTGGGGGCTTTTCCTGGGTCTGCCCCAGCCGGTGATTGCCGCCGTGCACGGCTATGTGCTGGGCGACGGACTGGAGATAGCGCTCTGCTGTGACCTGCGGATTGCCGCGGAAGACGCCCGTTTCGGCCTGCCGGAGCCGGGCCTGGGCATTATCCCGGCGGCGGGCGGCAGCCAGACATTGCCCCGCACCGCCGGCAGGGCCATCGCGCTGGAAATGCTGCTTACCGGACGGTGGCTCGATGCTGCGGAGGCGCTCCGCCTCAAGCTGGTCAACCGCGTGGTCCCCCGGACCGGCCTGCTGCCGGAGGCCCGGGCACTGGCGCAGAAAATCGGGAGCTACGCGCCGGGCGCTATCCGGGCCATCAAGCAGGCGGTAGACCGCGGCGCGGGCCTTCCCCTGGCGGCGGGCCTGGAGCTGGAAGCCAGGCTGTCCGGGCAGGGCAAATAGTCTGCGCCGGTTTGCTTTTTCTGCCCCCGTTAGGTTAAAATAACAACTTGGTTACGCCAAATCCGTCAGGAGGTAAGTAGTGAATACAACCGAGTTCCTGGAGATTTCCGCCGCCATCTGCCCCGACCGCCCCGCCATCATCTTCGAAGACCAGATTTACACCTTCGGCCAGCTGAACGAGCGCGTCAACCGGCTGGCGAACGGTCTGGCGAAGCTGGGATGCAAGAAGGGTGACCGGGTTGCTTTCCTGCAGGTCAACTGCAACCAGTGCGTGGAGACCTATTTCGCCGTGGCGAGGCTGGGCGGCATCTACGTCCCGCTGAATTTTCGGGCCAAGGATCATGAGCTGACCTACATGCTCAACAGCTCGGAGGCGGAGGCGATTATCTTCGGGGGCCGGTACGCCGATATGATGATGGCGATGCGCCCCGGCCTGAAAACGGTACGGCACTTTATCTGCGTGGACAAGAAGGTGCCGGAGGCTCTCAACTACGAAGAGTTGCTGGCGGGCGCTTCGGACGAGCCCCTTTTCACCGAAATCGACGACGCCGACACGTCCATCCTGATGTATACTGCCGGGACCACCGGCTTTCCCAAGGGGGTCATGCTGCCCCATACCAGTTTCTCCTCCTACGTGCTGGATAACGTGACCCCGGCGGATCCGGAATTGGAGGAGCGCAACATCCTCACCGTCCCCCTCTACCACATCGCCGGAATGCAGGCGGTGATGGCGGCCATCTACGGGGGGCGGACACTGGTGATGGAGCGCCAGTTCGACGCCGGGGAGTGGATGGAACTGGTGGAAAAATGGCAGGCGAACCGGGCGATGATGGTCCCCACCATGCTCAAACAGCTCATCGACCACCCCGATTTCGCCAAGCATAATCTGAAAAGCCTGAAGGTGATTACCTACGGGGCCGCCCCGATGCCGCTGGAGGTCATCAAGAAGGCGCTGGGTCTCCTCCCCGGCGTGGGCTTCATCAATGCCTTCGGCCAGACGGAGACCGCCTCCACGATAACCGCCCTGAGCCCGGAAGACCATGTTCTCACCGGGACCCCCGAGGAGAGGGAGAAGAAGCTGCAAAGGCTGGCGTCCATCGGCAAGCCCATGGCCGACGTCGAGATGAAGGTCATCAACGAGGACGGCAAAGCTTTGTCCCCCGGCGAGGTGGGGGAAATCCTGGCGCGTGGTCCGCGGGTGATGGCGGGCTACTGGAAGGACGAGGAAAAGACCAGCAAGACGATTGACAAGGACGGCTGGGTACATACCGGCGATATAGGCTACCGCGACGAGGAAGGCTATTACTTCCTCTCGGGCCGGGCGACCGACATGATTATCCGCGCTGGCGAGAACATCTCGCCGGAAGAAGTGGAGCAGGCGCTTCAGGAGCTCCCTCAAATAGAGGAGGTGGCGGTTATCGGCGTCCCCGACGATACCTGGGGCGAGGAGCCCCGCGCCATCGTCGTTCTCAAGAAGGGGATGAGGGCCACCCCGGAGGAAATCATGGAGTGCTGCCGCGAGAAGCTCGCCAGCTTCAAGAGGCCGCGTTCGGTAGTCTTCGTGGACAGCCTGCCGCGGAACCCCATGGGCAAAATCATCAAGCGGGAGCTGCGGGAGAAATACGGCAAACCCTAGCCCGCCGGTTTTTTTCCGTCAATAGGGATGCCGGGGTGGTCGGAAGGGGAGAGCATTTCTCCGCAGGAGTGCGCAGGTCATGAGCCGGAATACGGGTGCTTCGGAAACAATGGAAGTGGCATTGGCGAAGAGGGTCCTCGCCGGTGAAGTTGCGGCGGCGGCACGCCTTATCAGCCAGGTGGAAAACGAGGCGCCGGAAGCCGGTAGGGCCCTGGAAATCATCTATCCCCACACCGGGAAGGCGCAGGTCATCGGCATCACCGGTCCCCCCGGCGCCGGTAAAAGCTCCCTGACGGACAACCTGATAAGGGCATTCCGCCAGGAGGAACTGACCGTCGGGGTGGTGGCCATCGACCCCTCCAGCGCCTTTACCGGGGGCGCTATTCTCGGCGACCGCATCCGTATGCAAAAGCATTGCGTGGACAGCGGCGTCTTTATCCGCAGCCTGGCGACGCGCGGCTGGGTGGGGGGCCTCGCCAAAGCGGCCATCGGCACCGTCCACGTCATGGCGGCGCTGGGCAAGGACGTCATCATCGTCGAGACCGTCGGGTCCGGGCAGGTGGAAATCGATATCACCCGGGCGGCGGATACCACACTGGTGGTGCTCACCCCCGGCGCGGGCGATGAAATACAGATGATGAAGGCGGGTATCCTGGAGGCGGCGGACATCTTCGTGGTGAACAAGGCGGACCGGGAGGGGGCGGAGCATGTCCGCGCGGACCTGGAAGTGATGCTCGCCATGAGGACCTACCATCGCAACGAGTGGAAGCCGGGCATCGTCCTCACGGAGGCAATCTCGGACAAGGGCACCGGGGAGCTGGTGGCGGAAATCCGGCGGCACCGGGAGTTCCTCGTTTCCAGCGGGGAGCTGGAGAAACGGCAGCGGGAGCGGGCCAAACTGGAGCTGCTGGAGACCATGGAGGGTTTCCTGCACGACTTCGTGCACCGGATAGATGCCGGTGATTACCTGAAGAAGCTGGTGGATGAGATGTTGCAGGGTAAGACTTCGCCCCATGCCGCGGCGCGGGCAATCACCCGCCGTCTTGTCCGGGAGATGGGCGACAGCCAACAGGCGGAGTAGCGCCGGGTTCTGAAATACCCCCGCGGAGCGGGGGATTTTCGCTTTCAGGAGGAGTGTTATGGATTTCTCCTTAACTGAAGAGCAGAGGATGCTGAAGACGATGGTGCATGACTTCGCGGAGAAGGAGATTGCGCCCCTGGCGGCGGCGGTGGATAAAGAGGCCCGGTATCCCGCGGAAAGTATCCGGAAGATGGCGGAACTGGGGCTGATGGGGATTCCCTTTCCCGAGGACTGCGGGGGCAGCGGCGGCGGTATCCTCAGCTTCGCCCTCGTCGAGGAAGAAATCGCCCGTGTCTGTGCTGCTACCGGCGCGATTTATTTCGTCACGGCGGGCCTGGCGGGACAGCCGCTCTATCAATTCGGCAACGAGGAGCAGCGCCGGCGCTGCGTCGTGCCGGTGGCCCAGGGCGCGAAAATCGCCGCCTTTGCCCTCACCGAGCCGGGCGCCGGCAGCGACCCCGCGAACATGGAGACCACCGCGGTCAAAACAAAAGGCGGCTACGTGCTGAACGGGACCAAGGTCTTCATCACCAACGGCGCCGAAGCCGATTACGTGGTGGTCTTTGCCAGCACTGACCGCTCCCTGGGGCACAAGGGCATCACTGCTTTCGTCGTGGAGAAGGACATGCCTGGCTTTGCCGTGGGTAAACTGGAGCACAAGATGGGCATCCGCGGGACGTCCACCGCAGAGCTGGTCTTTACCGACTGTCGGGTGCCGGAGGCGAACCGCCTGGGCAGCGAGGGCGATGGCTTTAAAATCGCGCTCTTTGCCATCGACGAGAGCCGGATTTCCGTGGCGGCGCAGGCGCTGGGGATTGCCCAGGGGGCATTCGAGAAGGCGCTGGCTTACGCCAAGGAACGCCGCCAGTTCGGGGAGACGATTATCAGTTTCCAGGCAATCCAGTGGATGCTGGCGGACATGGCGACGCAGATTGACGCCGCCCGCCTGCTGACCTACCGCGCCGCCGCACTCTGCGACCTCGGGGAGCCCTTCGTCAAGGAGGCTTCCATGGCGAAGCTCTTCGCCGGAGAGGCTTCGTCTTTCGTGACCAATAAGGCGGTGCAGATTTTCGGCGGCTACGGCTATATCGACGAATACCCCGTGGAGCGCTACCTCCGCGACGCTAAGGTTACCGAGATTTACGAAGGCACGTCCGAGATGCAGCGCCGGACCATCGCCCGCTACCTGATGCGGGAGAACTGACCTGTTTCTGGCGGCGGTTAAGGAGGCTATGATGGCAGGGAAGACCACCAAAGAGATATTGCAGGAGGCGCTGTCCGGGAGGAAGCGCACCCCGCTCTACCGCGAAGCGGCTTTGCAGCAGATAAAGGCGGAGTATCAGCGCTGGCGCAGCACCGTGGTGCGGGAGCAGGACCGGGAGAACTGGACGGTCACCCCGCACACGATTCTCGGCTCCGAGGTCCCCCGGGAGCTTACTTACACCCCATTGAATACCCCGCAGCTGGACTACATGGAAGACCTCGGTTTCTCCGGGGAGGCGCCCTTCACGCGCGGCGTCCACCCCAACATGTACCGGGGCAGGGTCTTCACCATCCGCCAGATATTCGGGGCGGGGTCCCCGGAGCAGTGCAACCAGCGCATGAAGATGCTCCTGGAGCATGGCGCCACCGGCGCCAACTGGGCGCTGGACCTGGCGACGGTCCAGATGTTCGATTCCGATGAACCGGAAAGCAAGGGGCAGGTGGCGACGGTGGGCGTGCCTATCGACTGCGTGGAAGACATCGAGGCGGTGGTGAAGGACATCCCCGTGGACAAGGTGAGCGCCTCGATTGTCACCCATTATCCCCGCAACACCGCCATCATCTTCCCGATGTACCTGGTGATGGCGGAACGCCGCGGTATTTCCTGGGAGAACCTGCCCGGCAGCTCCCAGAACGATTTCATCATGGAGAGCCTGGTGCGCAGCGCCTCCGAGTATATCCCGCCCCATGACGATTTCCGCATCCAGTGCGACAACATCGAGTTCATGCGGAAATACGTGCCCCAGTGGAACTACGTCACCCTGAACGGCTACAACCTGCGGGAGTGGGGCACCTCCGGCGTGACCGAGATGGCCGTCGCTCTGGCTAACGGCATCGATATCCTCAAGGAGATGCAGCGGCGGGGGCACGACATCGACTGGATAGCGGAGCGGATGGCTTTCTTCTGGGCGCCGGCGAACGACTTCTTCGAGGAGGTGGCCCGTATCCGCGCGGTGCGGCGCCTCTGGTACAAGATCATGAAATACCGCTTCCAGGCGCAGAAGCCGCGTTCCATGTGGATGCGCTGCCACGTGCAGACCTCCGGGGTCTCCCTCTTCCGCGAGGAGCCGTATAATAATGTGGTGCGTTCCGCCTACCAGGCGTTGGCGGCGGTGCTGGGGGGCGTGCAGTCCATGCACGTCGATTCCTTTGACGAGGCTTACTCGGTGCCCACCGAGGCGTCCTCGCTGCTGTCCCTGAGGACGCAGCAGATCATCGAGGCAGAAACCCAGGTGACCCAGGTGGTGGACCCGCTGGCGGGCTCTTTCTACGTGGAGGCGCTCACCGACGAGATGGAAAATCGTATCCTCAACGAGGTGGATGAAATCGAGCGGATGGGGGGCATCGTCGCGGCGGTGACCAGCGGCTGGCTGCACAACAAGGCGCTGCGCCACATCGAGAAAGAGCAACGGATGATTGCCGACGGCGAAATCAAGGTGGTCGGCGTCAACTACTTCCGTGCGCCGGAGGTCAAGTTGCCGGACGTGGTGGTGCACGAGTACGACGAGAGCATCGCCGCGGAGATGAAGGCCAAACTGGAGCGCATCCGCCGCACCCGGAACAACGAGGAGGCGGCACGCAATCTCCGGGCGCTGGAAGAGGCCTGCAAGAGCGGGCAGAACGTCATGGAATACACGGTGGCCTGCGCCCGCGCCAACGTCACCGAGGGCGAGATGCGGCGGGCGTTCATCAACGCCTTCGGTTCCTGGAAACCGCCGCTGTACGCCTGAGTCCGCGGAATGAGGAGAGCATGATGGCACAGAAAACGAGGGCAATCAAGGTGCTGATGGCGCAGTTCCCCCTGGAGACCCATTCCCGCGGGCTGATTACCGTGTCGGGGATGCTCAAGGACGCCGGGATGGAGGTCGTGCTCATCGGCAACGAGCTCCCGGAGCGCATCATCGAGACCGCTATCCAGGAGGACGCGGACGTTATCGGCATCAGCACCTACTGCGGCGGGGAACTGGTGCTGGGGACGGACCTGCTGGAAGCCGCCGCCGCCCGGGGGATAAAGGACAGCACCGTTTTCCTCATCGGCGGCATCTTCCCGCCCAAGGATATTCCCCGGCTGAAGGAAATAGGTTTCGACGGCGTTTTCCTGACCGCCCGCCGGGAAGAGATTGCCGACTGCATCCGGGAAGCCCTCGCCCGGAAACGTCCGCGCTAGCCCGGCGGGGGGAAAAGCCGGACGGTGGTCTCACCCTCGACGACGGTCTCTCCGTCCTGGTTGGTGCAGGTGTTCCGCATGACGACGATGCCCTTGTCCTTGCGCACGCTGGTCGCTTCCCCGGCGGCGGTAATCGTGTCCCCGATGCGCACCGGTTTCAGGAAGCGGCTCTGGTGGGACAGCAATATCACCAGCCCCGGCAGCTTAGCCATCGCCGCGGATATCAGAGAGATGGCGAGGACGCCGTGGGCAATCCTCCCCTGAAACATGGTCTTCTGGGCGAAAGCTTCGTCCAGATGCACCGGATTGAAGTCGCCGGAGACCTCCGCGAACATCCGGACGTCTTTCTCCGTAATCTCCTTGGTGTGGCTCACCCGGTAGCCGGTGTCCACCCCCAGGCGTTCCAGGATGGGTTGTTCTTCGCTCATAGTTCTCCTCCCAGTGAACCGCGGGTAATCTGACGGTCTTCCGGCGGGCTTTCCCCGCCCCCGAAATCCTCCGCGATAATGGCCGCCCCCAGGGCGTTCACCAGCTGCGGCTGCGGCGGCACGAGGAGCTTCAAGCCCAGTCGCGCCTCCAGTTCCTGAATCAGCCCGGTGTCCCTGCCCCCGCCCCCGCTGACGGCGGCGTCCGGCTCCAGCCCCACCCGCTGGCTGAGGGCGACGATTTTGTCCGCGAGGGCGCGGTGCACCCCGGCGAGGATATCCTCCTTGGGAATGCCTTCC
>JBDRGD010000101.1:0-4718 GCA_043818095.1 Chloroflexota bacterium | reverse complement strand
GTTGCCGGTCTCCGGAAAGCAGCTTCCCCGGCCAGTTTATTATAGCACAACCCGCTCCGGCGGGCGCAATCGCGGCGGCTAGTTAATCGTCACCAGGTGGAGTTCCCCACCCTCGCCGCGTTCCTTCACCAGCTCCGCATGCATCAGTGTGCTGAGCTGCGCGTCCAGCTCAGCCTCGGAGAACTTGAAATGCGTTTTCACGGCATCGCGGGTGGTCTTGCCCATCGTCTTGATGAACTCGTAGACCTGCCTCTGCGGGTCGGTGAGCCCCTGGGTTCCCTGGAGGCCCCTCCGCTCCCTGGCAGCAAGGAAGGTCGCCCACGGTTCGCACTCGTGCGGGTGAAGCCCGACTTCCATCAGGCAATCGTCACAGAGCAGTCTGCCCTCATAAGCGTGACCCTGGCTTTCCGGGACTTGCTGGCCGCAACGGCTGCAATTCATCGCTTACCTCCTGGTTTGCTACTCCGATTTTCTCCCGCGCCGCCGGTAGTTGTCAAGATAGCTCACCAGAAACAGCAGGACACCGCTGAGCAGAATAGCGCCCAGGTCCAGATATTTCACGGTGACGAACTTGCTGACCAGACCGAGCGCGCCGCCGCCGAGCAGCGCCACCAGGGCGCCCGTGGCGGTGACCCGCAGCTTTTCCCGGAAAAAGCCCGCCAGCACCGGCAGGATTACGCCCGAGGTGTAGACCGTATAGGCGAAGAGCAGGGCGCTGATAACGCCGCCCAGCTTCAGAGCGACGGCGAGCGATATTGCGCCGAGGACGACGATGACCCAGCGCGAGCGGGGCAGGACGCCGGCCTGCTTGCTCCCGGGACGGTTGACGCCGAGGATGTCCACGGTGAGGATGGTGCCCGCGCTCATCAGGGTGGTATCCGCGGAGGACATCACCGCGCAGAGCAACGCCGCGAGGACGATGGCGCCGAGCCACGTGGGAAAGACCTGCTGCACCACCATGGGTAAGGCCTGCTCTGCGGCAATCTGGGGGAACAGCGCCGCCGCCCCCATGCCGATGACCGTAATGGCGAAGGCGACGGGGATGATGAGCAGCGCCGTCCACAGGGTGGAGGTGCGGGCGGTATTGACGTCACGGGCGCAGAAAAGGCGCGAATACATGTCCGGTCCCACGACGTAGGTCAGCCCGACGACCAGCAGCATGCTCAGCAGGCTGACGCCGCCGAACTGGGAGCTCACGGGGAAGGCGAACCGGTCCGCGGGGAGCGCCGCCTGCAGGCCCTGCCAGCCGCCCACGTGGGAAAGCAGCAGCGCCACCCCGGCGAAGACCCCGCCGAAGATGACCACGGCCTGAAGAAAGTCGGTGCGGAGGACGGCATGCTGCCCGCCGAGGGCGGTATAGCTCACGAAAACGACGGTGAAAATCACCATCCAGAGGGTGGCGCTGCCCATCCCCAGGATGCTCAGAATCTTGCCCGCGGCGATAATCTGGGCGGCGGTGACGCCGACCCAGGCGATGACAATCAGGACGGAGGCGGCAAAGGCCACCCGGCGGTCATACTGCTTCCCCGCCAGTTCCGGGAGCGTATAGACCGCATACTCCCGCACCTTTCTGGCGAGGAACAGCCCCAGGACAATCAGGCCGACGGTGCCGACCAGCAGCCACCAGGCCCCGGTCAGTCCCCGGGTAAAGCCCAGCCCCGCCATGCCCACCGTGGCGGAACCGCCGATGATGGTGGCCAGCAGGGAGCCGGTAATAAACAGCGCCGAGCCCTTCCGCCCGGCCACAAAAAAACTATCGGCATCAAGCGCCTTCTTACGGCTCATGACGCCGATAACGACCATGGCGAGAAAATAGATAACGATGATAATAAGTTCCAGCACTTCTTCCCCTTTCCAGACTTCCCCCGAGGGGGGATTAATGATTATAGAAACACCTCGGCATTGTCGGGAAACCGGAACGAGGAATTGGGAGAAGGGTGGGATACCGGGGAGGCTATCTTACCGGTTTTTCCGTGCCGAGGATGGCGATTTCAATCTCTTTCCCGCAGTGTGAGCAGGTGGCGTTAAAGGTAATCGGGCGGCGCATGATGCGCTCCGCCACGGCCGTCACCATGGAATCGATGTTGTCCAGGCGCTGGTCCAGCATGTCCAGCCGCCTTTTCAGCAACTCGATGTCCTTCGTCTGGTCCTGCGTCACGGTATCCGCGGTTTCTTCCTTCTTCGCCAAGAGTGAACCCCTCAATGCGGGCAGTTACCCCATTATAGGTTGCGGGGGAGGAGATGTCAAAAAGGGAAGATTTATGAATGGAGGGCTGCGCCCTCCTCCGGCTATTTGATTCCTGAGTGAAATTATGGTATAGTTTCTTTTCGTAAGATACCTGTGCGACGAGGAGGTAATAGAGGACATAATTAAAGAACTGCGCGTCAACGAGAGGATTCACGCCAGACAGGTGCGTCTGGTGGGCGACAAAGGTGAGCAGTTAGGGATTATGCCCATCGCTCAAGCACAGGAAACGGCGCGGAAGCAGAACCTGGACCTGGTTGAGGTAGCCCCCACCGCCGACCCCCCCGTGTGCCGCCTGCTCGATTACGGCAAGTACAAGTACGCCCAGGCGAAAAAAGAGCAGGAAGCCAAGAAAAGCCAGAAGACATCGGAACTGCGCCAGGTGCGGATGCGCCCCAAGATTGGCAAGCATGACTTTGACGCCAAGGCGCGCACCGTCCGGAAGCTGCTGTCGGACCGGGACAAGGTGAAGGTCACCATCCTGTTCCGCGGGCGGGAAATCACCCACCCGGAACTGGGCTGGAAACTGCTGCAGAAGGTTGCCGGGGAGGTGGATGACATCTCGGTGATGGAGCGCCAGCCGTCCATGGAGGGCCGGCAGATGCATATCATACTGGCTCCGACCAATGCGCCGAAGCCCAAAGCTAAAGAAGAAGAGGCGGAAGAAACGGTCGCCGCCGTGAAGGAAACGGAAAATGCCGAAGTTAAAAACGCATAAGGGTGCGAAGAGCCGCTTCCACGTCACCGGGAGCGGTAAAATCCTGCGGGTCAAGGGACCCAAGAGCCACCTGCGGCGCAACAAAGCCAAGCGGGTGCGCGCGCAGTTCGACGAGATGATACCGCTGCACCCCAGCAACCGCAAGCGTATCAGCAGATTAATCCCCTACGGGGCTTAGCTAGAACAGGAGGAACCGTCTCTTGCCGAGAGTAACTTCAGGAGTAACGACACGACGCCGCCACAAGAAGGTGCTCGCCATGACCAAGGGGCAGCGCGCCACCCGGCATTCGCTTTACAAGCGCGCCCACGAGGCGATGGTAAAGTCGCTGGCCTACGCCTATGCCCACCGCCGGGAGCGCCGGGGGGACATGCGGCGCCTCTGGATACAGCGGATAAACGCCGCCAGCCGGGCACAGGGCATTAAATACGGAGACTTTATGGCCGGTTTACGCCGCGCCGGCGTGACCATCGACCGCAAGATGCTGGCGGAAATGGCGGTCCGGGAACCGGAGGCCTTTACCAGCCTGGTCACCGTCGCCAAGGGCCAGACCGTAGCGTAATCAGACCCTTTCCCGCACCCTTGACCTCCCCGGTACCGCGCATAACATGAAGGCACCGTCATGCTGCCACAACTGGAAGAACTGAAAACAGCCGCCTTAAAGCACCTGGAAGAAGCCGCTGACACCGCCAAACTGGAAGAATGGCGGGTGCGCTACCTGGGGAAAAAGGGCACGCTGACCGGTATTCTGCGCGGCCTGTCCACGCTGCCGCTGGAAGAAAGAAAAGCGGTGGGCGCCCAGGCAAACCGGCTCAAGCACCTCCTCGAAGAGACCTTCCAGGCCAAAGAACGGACGCTCGGCGAGAATCAGCTCGTCGCCCACACTCAGACAGGCGCCCTGGATATCACCCTCCCGGGACACCCCGCTCCCTACGGCCACCTCCACCCCATCACCCGGACCCTCCAGGAAATTACCGCCATCTTCGTCTCGATGGGCTTCCAGGTCACGGAAGGACCGGACGTTGAGTGGGACTATTACAACTTTGAAGCCCTGAACATCCCCGCGGAGCACCCCGCCCGGGACACCATGTCCAGTTCCTGGGTGGACGTTACCTCGGACCGCGGCGAGCAGACGATGCTGCTACGCACGCACACCACCTCCGTGACCGCCCGCACGCTGGAAAGACTGGACCCGCCCATCCGGGCCATCGAGCCGGGCCGGGTCTACCGCTATGAAGCCAGCGACGCCACCCACGTGCCCATGTTCCACCAGATTGACGGCATCGCCGTGGACCGCAACATCACCATGGCGGACCTCAAGGGCACGCTCTACGAGTTCGCGCGGCGTTTCTTCGGCGAAGACCGCCGGGTGCGCTTCCGCTGCGATTATTTTCCCTTCGTCGAGCCGGGCATCGAGATGGCCATCGAATGTCTCGTCTGCCGCGGGCAGGGCTGCCGTCTCTGCGGGGACAGCGGCTGGATTGAAATCCTCGGGGCGGGCATGACCCATCCCCGCGTGCTGGAAAGCGCCGGCATCGACCCCAAAGAATATACCAGCTTCGCCTTCGGCATCGGCATCGAGCGCCTGCCCATGCTGCGCTACGGCATCGATGATATCCGTCTTTTTTACGGCAACGACCTCAGGTTCTTAAGGCAGTTCTAGCGATGAAAGTCCCCGGAAAATGGCTTCAGGAATATGTGCCGGTCACGGTGCCGCTTGACGAGCTCACCCGCCGGCTGACCTCCGCCGGGCTGGA
>JBDRGD010000100.1:0-2890 GCA_043818095.1 Chloroflexota bacterium | reverse complement strand
ATGCCCTCGCGGTCCCTCACGTCAATAAAAATCAGGCCGCCGTGGTCCCGCCGGCGGTTTACCCATCCCGCCAGGACCACACCGGCACCCAGGTCTTCTTTGCGCAGCGCGCCGCAGCTATGGCTCTTCAGCAAAATCAGTCTCCGGGGAAATCCCGTCCAGATTTGATTATAGCTTATCGGTGGAAACGGCGGCAAGCGGGTGGAATGTGTTTATCATGTCATTGCGAGCGGAGCGAAAGCAATCTCCCTGAATTACCGGGAATTGCTTCGTCGCTGACCTCCCCGCAATGACAGCTGTCCTGACTGCCCCCCGGACAAGATACGTACCCCCCAATTGACAACCGGGAAATACAACCATTATGATAGGAATAATATGGGAAAAACGATTGCCGAGATAAACGCCAAAATCAAAGAAGGTAAGGCGGTGGTCGTCACCGCCGAGGAAATAATCGACATCGCCCGCAAGAAGGGCGTGCCCCGCGCCGCCCGGGAAGTGGACGTGGTCACCACCGGGACCTTCGGGATTATGTGCTCCTCCGGGGCTTACTTCAACGTCGGCCACGCCAAGCCCAGAATCAAGCTCGGGGGCGGCAGGGCTTACGTCAATGACGTCCCCGCTTACACCGGGTTCGCCGCCGTGGACCTGTTCCTCGGCGCCAATGCTCTGCCCGATGACGACCCGCGCAACCGCAACCACCCCGGAGAGTTCAACTACGGGGGCGGCCACGTCATCGAAGAGCTGGTCGCCGGGAAGGACGTCCGCCTGGTCGCCACCGCTTACGGGACGGACTGCTACCCGCGGCGCAAGCTGGAGACCTGGCTAAACATCAAAGACCTCAACCAGGCGGTGCTCTTCAACATCCGCAACGCCTACCAGAACTACAACGTCGCGGTGAACCGCTCCGACAAGATTATTTACACCTACATGGGCATCCTGAAGCCGCGCCTGGGCAACGCCAACTACTCCTCCGCCGGGCAGCTCTCGCCGCTTTTCAACGACCCCCTGTATAAGACCATCGGCATAGGCACCCGCATTTTCCTGGGCGGCGGTATCGGCTACGTCTCCTGGGAGGGGACGCAGCACAATCCCACCGTCCCCCGCACCGAGGGGGGCGCGCCCAGGGGCGGCGCCGGCACCCTTGCCGTGATTGGCGACCTCAAGCAGATGAGCCCGCGCTGGCTGGTGGGCACCAGCATGCTGGGCTACGGGTGCAGCCTGACGGTAGGGCTGGGAGTGCCCATCCCGATACTCTCCGAGGAAATCCTGCGCTACACCGCGCTGAGCGACGCCGACCTGGTGGCACCGATCGTGGACTACTCGGATGATTACCCGCAGGTGAAACCGGGAAACCTGGGCGAGGTGACCTACGCCCAGCTCAAGACCGGAAAAATCAGGGTGGACGGCAAGGAAATCCCGGCAACCTCTCTCTCCAGCTACTCACGGGCGCTGGAGATTGCCCAGACCCTCAAGGACTGGATACAGCGCGGGCAGTTCCAGCTCACGGAGCCGGTAGCTCCCATCCCCGGCCCCGATTCCGGGCAGACTTTCAAGATGATGAAAGAGCGCCCGCTGCAAGACTAGGAGGCGGCCATGGCGGTTTCCAAGAAAATCGTGCTGCGCTTCCCGAAGCGCATCGTGGAAAGACCGATAATCTATCGGCTGGTCAAGGACTATGACCTGGAAATCAATATCCTGCAGGCGTCCATCAGTCCGGAAAAAGAGGGAGTGCTGGTCCTGGAGCTGAAGGGCGGCCAGCAGGAATACGACCAGGGCATCCAGTTCCTGGTCAAGACCGGCGTCAAGATTCAGTCCCTCAGCCAGGACGTTACCCGCAACGAGGAGAGGTGCACCCACTGCGGCGCGTGCATCACCATCTGCCCCACCAAGGCTTTCGAGATTGTCCCGGAGACACGGCAGGTGAACTTCATTAACGAGAAATGCATCGCCTGCGGGCTCTGCATCAAGGGATGCCCGCCCCGCGCCATGGAACTGCACTTCTAGACTATCATGGAGCCGAGAAACTACCGCCACTGGGTAGAACGGCGGGACCTCGTCCCTTTCACCGTTACGGTCAAAGAGACCGACCTCTGGCTGCTCGCCGCCACTGACCTCACCAGACAGACCTACCGTCTGGTGCGGAAATACCGCCGGATGCTGGAAGAGCACATCGCCCGCCAGCCGGACTTCCTGACGTCACTGGCGCCTGTTACTGTGCCGGATGATGCCCCCCCTATCGTTATCGAGATGGCGGCAGCGGGCCGGGAAGCGCACGTCGGGCCCATGGCGGCGATCGCCGGGGCTATCGCCGAGTCCGTCGGCCGGGAACTGCTCGCTTTCACCCCGCAAATCATCGTCGAGAACGGCGGGGACATCTTCCTGAAGACCACCCGGAAAAGAAAGGCGGGCATTTACGCGGGGGCATCGCCCCTGACGGGGAAAATCGGGCTGGAAATCGCCGCCGCGGACACCCCGCTGGGCATCTGCACTTCCTCCGGCACCGTGGGTCCCTCGTTGAGCTTCGGAAAGGCGGACGCCGTGATTACCCTCGCCGCCTCCGCCGCCCTCGCGGACGCCGCCGCCACGGCTATCGGCAACCGGATAACGGACGCCGCCGATTTCGATGCGGGTATCCAGTTCGCGCAGGGCATCCGGGGACTCCGGGGCGTGGTCATCATCAAGGGGAAAAAGCTGGCGGCGTGGGGAAAGGTAAAGCTCTGCGAGACGCAGTCCTGAACCAACCCGGCGTTTATCTCTGGACGAGAATCTTAATCCGGGTGGTGTCGCTCACGCCCTTCAGCACGGAGACCATGCCGCGCACGGTGCTGCCGATGATTTTACTGACGAAGGCGTTCACGGGGAGAGGGGCGTCATTCAGGGTGACGGCCAC
>JBDRGD010000099.1:0-7879 GCA_043818095.1 Chloroflexota bacterium | reverse complement strand
CACCGCCTGCAGCAGCTTGTCCCCGTTAAGCTTGCCGTTCCAGAAAAGCCCGATTTTTTTGCCGTCGAGGTCTTTCAACCTCGGGGCGGCGCCGTGCACCGGCTTTTCGTACTCCGCCTCGGGATTCAGGACCTCAAGCTCAATGTCTTTACCCTGCTGGCTTACCATCAGTCCTCCTTGCGTCCGTGAAGTGCGGCTTATCGGGAAAGCTACCGGCTCAGATGGAGCCGTAACCGAGGATTACTCCTGCGCCGAAGCCAGACCGCTGCCGACTCCGCCCGCATGATACAACGCGCTTCGCCGGTTGTCAATTTCCGGCTAAGCCCACGGGCTTTCCGCGGCCGCGTTTTTCCCGGCGGCTTGCCCGCTGATGATACACTCCGCGATGTTCCCGCCCACCTGGTAAAGAAAGCTCCAGGCGGAAGCGATTTCCCCGGCGGCGTACAGCCGCGGTATCGGCTGCCCGAAAATGCTGATGACCTGGGAGCGGGCGTTCTTGATCGGGCCGCCCTCGGTGTTGGGGCCTCCGGGGTATTCGGCGATGGCATAATACGGCGGCGTGCGCAGCGCGCCCAGGGACTTCGCGGGGCGGTCGTAGTCCTCGTCCTTGCCGCCGTCGGTGAAGCCGTTGAACCGGGCGATGGTCGCGGCCAGTGTCTCCGCGCTCATCCTGGCCTTGTTGTCGCGGTGCTCCGCGATCCGCTGCGCCAGCTCCTCGATCGTCGCTCCCTGGAGTATCCAGCCCCGTTCCATCTCAGCACGGTTATCCCCGCTCCAGCGGTGGATGCCGACGTTATGCGCCCCGTAGAAGGTATAAACTACCGGGCCTTTCTGGCGCACCTGCTCATCGAAGATAAACCAGCTGGGTATCCGCGGAAACTCGAATTTCTCCGTATCGTAGATGACCACCTTCTTGTAGAAGTGGTAACGGACGGGGTCCTGCGCCATGAGATACTCATTGCAGTAACGCTTTCCGTAGTTGTCCACGAGCAGCCGCCCCGGAGAATCGATGGGACACATGAAGCCCGTGCCGATGTCCTTCACGATGTCCCCGCCGGCAATCAGCCGGGCGGCACAGTGGTGCATGTGCCCCAGCGCCGCCCCCACCCCCATCGCCATGCGGAGGCCGTCCCCGGTGTTCCCCGGGTTGCCCATGAAGGACCAGCCCCAGCCCGGCAGAAAAGCCGCTTTCAGTTCCTCGTCGCACTGGAAGCCGCCGGTGGTCAGCACCACGGCGCGGCGAGCCTTTATCCGGACTGTCCTGCCCCCCTGCTGCGCCGCCACGCCGGTGACCTGCCCGCGGCTGTCCGTGATCAGTCTCTCCCCCGGCGTCTCCCAGAATACCCGGATACCCCTCTCCTTGACCGCCTTTTCCAGCAGCGCGTAAAGCGCCACGCCGCCCCCCACCACCTCCAAGGTACCGCAGTGCTCCACGCCGGGGAAGCCGGGGAAGGAAACGCTGGGGATTTTCTGCTGAATTTCCACCTCCCCCAGCGATTTCAGGAACTCTCCCGTCCCGGTAATGCCCTCGGACCAGGCGCGGGTGATTTCCGCCGCGTATTCGCCGGGGTAAGTGGGATAAACATGGGGCGGGTCACCGTAACCCTCCGGCAGACCGATGCCGAAAGCGACTGCCTGGAAGTATGCCGCCGCCGCCGCGGGGTCGTCCGCCACCTGGGAGCCGCCGGCGCACATCATCGTGCTGGGGGTATGGCGCTCCGGGGACTGCTTTTCCAGGATAAGCACCTCCGCCCCGGCATCATGCGCTTTTATCGCGGTGACGGCACCCGCCCCGCCGAAGCCGACGACCACCACATCCGCCTCGTCCCCCCATTGCTGCCCGGCGTCCTCCGCCACGTTCTGTTCCCTTGCCGTCATCGTAAATATCTCCTTTTCCTTGACCTGAACGTTGTTTGCCGCCAGGTTGACAAAAAGCCGCGGCAACCATTATGATAAAGCCGAATTTACCGCACTTTTCCCCGTCACAGCCACGGCACAAATAACTATATAACGTCAGCGCACTGCTTGACAATGCCCGCCGCGTGAGGAGGACCGCGATGGTACTGAAGGAGAAACCGGCCAAGAAGACTGCGTTACCTGACCTGGGACTGACCATGGCGGGAGTGCATTTCCGGTCGCCCGTCGGGGTGGCGGCGGTGGGCAACGCCTTCGGCAGGGAACTCTACCACGACGCGAAGAAGCACGCAGAGACCAACGCTAAGGTCCTCCTGGACCACGTCCGCGCCGGGGCGGGCTACGTTTACCTGCAGTTCCAGCACATCACCGACGAGACGCTGCGTAAGCTGCGGGAAAGAGCCCGTCCGGAAGAGCGCCATTATCTACCTCCCGGCGGCTTCCAGCTCCGGGCTTTAAAAGCGGGCGACGAAGGGATGTATTTCCTCGTCTCACCATTCTGGAATACCCCCGAGATGGCGCGTAATGTGGGACCGGGCAAAGAAATGATTATGGAAATCCTCAAGAAAAAGCTCCCCGAGGATGTCCCCATCATCGCTAATATTTCCGGGCAGGGCGACCTTGCCGATACTTATGTCGACCCGGCCAGAAGGGCGGAAGAACTGGGCGCCGCCATGGTGGAGATTAATTTCTCCTGTCCGGTGCCGGCGGGCATGGCGGGCGCCGTGGAAGACTACTTCCAGAAGCGCTACCCCGCCCGCTTCCAGGGCTTGCTCCTGGAGTACCCGGAAATCATCGATGAAATTACCCGGGCGGTGGTCAAAGCCGTGAAAATACCCGTGGGCGCGAAGTTCTCCGGCGAGCTCGGTTTTCCTTATATCATCGGCATCGCCAAGATTGTTCGAGACGCCGGTGCCAAATACATCCAGGTAATTAACGGCGCCATCAGCATTGCCCCGCCGGATATTTACCACCAGGGACGGTCTCCCTGGCCCTTTACGGATGGCAACGCTTTTACCCTGACCTCCGGCTCCTGGCTGCGCTGGGCGTTGTACCGGGATGTCGCCGCCATCGCCCGCTTCGTACCCGGTATCGATATCGCGGCGGCGGGGGGACTGTCAAAGCCGGAGCATTGCATCGAAGCGATGATGCTGGGTGCCCGCCACACCCAGATTTGCGCCGGGGTCATCCAGCAGGGTAGAGGGCTTATCCGGCGCAGTAACGATTTCATGAAAAAGTTCATGGAGGAACAGGGTTACCAGAAGGTCGAGGACTTCATCGGCATCGCCCAGCAGCATATCAAGTACAGCGAGGAAATCGACCTCATGCCCGGGCAGGTTATCTCCCGACTGGACGAAGCCAAATGCACCCGCTGCGGTCGCTGCATGGACACCATCTGCATCGCCATCCACTCAGAAAAGGGAAAGATTACAGTGGACCCGGAGAAATGTGCCGGCTGCGGCGGCTGCCAGCTTGTCTGCCCGGAAAACGCTTTTACCCTGGAGCTCCGGGGCTGATTTTGCCCGATTCAGCATATTGACCCCGCGCCGGACGGTCACGCCGGCAGCAACGTATCATCAGGAGGACGGATACCATGACGGAACAGAAAGCGATGCTCGCGGAGGGCAAGATTACCGAGGAAGGCATCAAGAAGCTGAGGGACCTTACCGGTACCAGGCTCCGCATCCGCAACATTTTCAACCAGCTGGCTTCCCGTGAAGCTATCAGGAACTACGTCAACGGCATCGGCGACCCCAACCCGCTGTTCCGCGACGAGGAATACGCCCGCAGCACGGCCTACGGCAACATCGTCGCCCCGCCCAACTGGTACTACAGTATTTTCCCCACCTGGGTGCAGGTGGGGCTGCCGGGGGTCCACGGGTTCCACTCCGGGAGCGACTGGAAGTTCTACAAGCCGGTCTTCGTGATGGACCACATCCGGCCCGAGTGCGCCATCTGTGACGTCAAGGAAAAGGAAAGCAAGTTCGCCAAGAAAACGGTCATCGTCTATTTCCGCTCCCAGTTCTTCAACCAGAAGGACGAGCTCCTGGCGGAGGCCGTTTCCTGGTCTATCCGCGCGGAGAGGGGCGCGGCGCGGGGTGAGGGCAAATACGCGTCCATCGAGATGCCTCACCCCTGGAAAGAAGATGAGCTGCAAAAAGTGGAGGACGAGGTCCTCGCCGAGGAGGTACGCGGCGGGACGCCGCGCTACTGGGAGGACGTTACCGTGGGCGACGAACTGAAACCGGTGGTCAAGGGCCCCCTGGGGCTGACCGACATGATTGCCTACTGCATCGGCGCAGCCCCCGTGCAGCTGCTGGCGCACCACGTCGCCCTGGAGCTTTACCGCCGCCACCCGGCCTGGGCTTTCCGGGACCACACCTCCTTCGCCCTGGAGCCGGCCTACGGCGTCCACTTCAATAAAGCCGCCGCGAATGCCGCCGGGCTGCCCTATCCCTACGACGTGGGGACACAGCGGCAGGGCTGGCTGATTCACCTGCTGACCAACTGGATGGGTGATGCCGGCTGGCTGAAGACGAACTACGCGGAGTACCGCCGCTTCGTCTACTTCTCGGACGTGGTCCGGCTTACCGGCAAGGTCACGGCCAAGCGCGTAGACGAGGACGGGGAGCACTGCGTGGACGTGGAGACCCACGCCGTGAACCAGCGCGATGAGGACACCATGCCCGGGCGCGCCACCATCGTCCTGCCCTCGCGTGAGTCAGGGACGAACCCGGTAGCGCAGCGGCTGGGCAAATAGCGGCTAGACGACCCCCGCCTCTTTGAGACGGCTTATCTGCTCCCAGTCGTAGCCCAGAACGTCGATGAGGACTTCCTCGGTGTGCTGCCCGTGCTCCGGCGCCGGGCGCCGCGGGAATGCCGGCGTGGCGCTGAACCAGGCCGGAAAGCCCGCCATCTTGACCTTTCCCCAGACGTCATGGTCAAAGTCCACGGTGTAGTCGTTGGCGCTTACCTGCGGGTTCTGCACCGCCTCGGCCAGGTCGTAGACCGGGGCATAGCCGAAGCGCACGCCGTTCTCCTCGAAAATCTTGATCCATTCGTCGCGCTTCCGGGTGGCGAAGACGCCGTCCAGTATCTGGATAAGCTCGACGTTGTTCTTGCTGCGCCCGCCGAGGTGCACGGCGAAGCGCGGGTCGTCCTTGATTTGGGGTATCCCCAGCGCCGCGCAGAACTCCGCCCAGTACAGGTCGGACATCGGCTCCGCCAGCATCAGCCACTTGCCGTCGGCGCAGCGGTAGTTGTTGGACATCGGGTTCGCCGATTTCCGCCGCACGAAGCGGGCGTTGGGGCGCCCCCGTATCAGGGTCATGTTCACGTTCTGCTTCTGTAAATGCAAGGCGGAACCCAGCAGGGAAACCTGCACTTCCTGCCCCTCTCCCCCGCGCTCCCTTCCCAGCAGGGCGCAGATAATGCCGAAGGCCATCATCGTCGCCGCCAGCTGGTCGAAGGGGCTGCCCACGATGCCCACCGGCTCATCGAAATCGCGGTCGCCCATCGCCCACATCGCCCCGGACATCGCCTGCGCCAGGGTGTCGTAGCCCCGGCGCTCGCGCAGCGGCCCCCGTGAGCCGAAAGCCGTGGTCCGGCCGTAAATCAGCCGGGGATTGTGCTTTTTCAGTTCCGCGTAGCCCAGCCCCAGCTTCGCCACGACACTCTCCGGGAAATTGACGTGAAAAACGTCGGCGCGCTCGATAAGCTGCCGCAGGATTTCCTTGCCCTCCGCCTGCTTCAGGTCCAGGGTCAGGCTTTTCTTGTTCAGGTTGGCGGTCTCGAAGCCGATGTGGCGGCCCCCTCACGGACATGGCGTCACCGTACTGCTGCGTCATGCCGCGGTAGCTGTCCCCGCGGACGGGGTCCTCTATCTTGATGACCTCCGCCCCGAGGTCCCCGAGCAGCGCGCCCGCCCCCGTCCCCGCAATCCAGACGCCGGTATCGATTACGCGTATCCCGCTGAGTATTCCTTCGCTGAGCGGTGGCATTGCCATGAGCTTTCTCCTTTCCCGCCGTGATGCCCGGCGCGGCCACCCCATTATAGCCCTTCCCGGCGCTCCCTGTCCTGCCCGGAACAGCCTTGCCTGTATCCCCCTCTGCTTTGGTGGAAGCAAGCTGATTCCGAAGTGGATGATCTTCCCGATTCAATTACCATAGTCCTTGAATTAGTGCTAGAATGAAACAAACGTCAGGTCGATAGGAGATCTACGCCAATGATTGGCGTGATTATAGCTCTGATTACGGCGTTGGCTTGGGCCGGAAGCAGTACCCTGCTCAAGTACCTGTCTGCCAGAGTTGATACGATATCCCTCAACACCACGCGTCTGTGGGTCGGTTCCGTGATTCTGCTCGTCTTCGTATTCCTTTCCGGTCGCAGCTTTGACCTGTCTCGGGCTGATGTGCTGCCCATCCTGATGGTGGCAGTATCGGGCATCGTCGCCATCGCTGCAGGAGATACCATCTATATTAAGAGTCTCTCGTTTATGGATGTTTCCCGCGCTTTCCCGCTGGCGCAGTGCACTTTCCCCATGCTGGCACTCTTTACCGCCATATTCTTTCTTGGGGAGTCTTTTACCTGGTTCAATATTCTCGGGGCGAGTCTGGTGGTACTTAGCATCTACCTACTGACAAGAACAGACAGAAGAGTAGTAGCCAACAAAAACATAGGAAGGGGAACAGCCCTGGCCCTGATAGCGGCTTTGCTCTGGGCGAGTGGTGCCGTAGCTCTCAAGCTTGGTATCACCAATATGGACAACTTTGTAGCGGCCGCCATCCGTATTTCCGTGGCGACCACGGCTGTAACTGTTCTGGCACTAAGCCAGCGGAGCCGGGGCTCTCTGCAGTTCATCAGATACGGTGCCCGTAGCACCATGCTAGCCATGGGTGCGGGTATCCTGACATATGGGGTGGCGGCGGCAGGCTATGTCACGGCGATGCAATTGATTGGCGTGGGTAAAACGGTGCTGCTTACCGCTTCAGCCCCGCTTTTTCTGCTGCCCTTTTCCGTGTTTATCCTCAAAGAGCGCCTGTCCTTGCGCGCAATCGTTGGTGTTTTTGTTTCCGTGGCGGGTATGTGCCTGGTAGCATTGTGAAGTTGTTCCGGCAAATAGTGCTAACAACCGGCGTATTCGCATTCCCCGTATAACGCGTTGTAAAATAAAGGCAGAAAGAAGAGGGCAGGAAAAATGCGGGGAGAGATTTTATCCGGTAGGGGGCAACTGGGCCCCTAT
This sequence comes from Chloroflexota bacterium, assembly GCA_043818095.1. Classification (GTDB taxonomy): domain Bacteria; phylum Chloroflexota; class Dehalococcoidia; order Dehalococcoidales; family RBG-16-60-22; genus JBDRGD01. The sequence continues at coordinate 722 of JBDRGD010000099.1, read as the reverse complement.
CCCATGGAGAAGCTCAAGCGCGTACCCCGGCCCACCACGCTGGTGACCGACGATATCGAGCGCGCGGATGAACGCGAGTCCGGGTTCAATCGCGCCACCCGCGGCGATTTCGGGGAGGCGGTCGCCGCGGCGCGCCGCCGCCCGCAAAAGGACCCCATCTCCGGGGCGGAGGCGATTACCTCCCGCCTCTTTATTCCCGCCGCCGACGGCGAGGTAGCATCATCTATCGCACCCCTTCCCCAGAACCCCTCCATTCTCAGCCGCCACATCAAGCGTCTGGGCTATTTTCTGCGCGCGGACGTCGTCGGTATCTGCCGCCTGCCCCCGTACGCCGTTTACCGCTATAACAAGGCCGGCGACCCCGTAGAACTGGACCACAAGTATGCCATTGTGATGCTCGTCGACCAGGACTACGAGACCATCAATGCCTCCACCGGGGACGACTGGATAGCGGAGGCGCAGCCCTTCCGGGGCTATTCGAACGCCGCGCTGATAGCATCGACGATGGCCCGATATATCAGGAAGCTCGGCTACCCGGCGCGCGCCCAGCATACCGGCACCTACCAGATAACCGTGCCCCCGCTGCTGCTGATGGCGGGCATCGGCGAGGTGAGCCGCATCGGCATCATCCTCAATCCCTTCCTGGGCCCCCGCTTCAAGGCGTCGGTGGTCACCACGGACCTGCCCCTGGAGCCGGATATGCCGGTGGACTTCGGTCTGCA
>JBDRGD010000098.1:0-4315 GCA_043818095.1 Chloroflexota bacterium | reverse complement strand
GCCGGTCTCAAGGTCGTTTTCCTCCGCCATCTCCCAGACGGAGACGATGGGCACCAGCTTGGCGATGATGGCGAAAACCAGGACGAAACCGGCTAATGCGGCGGCCGTGATGGACCACTCCACCCAGGTGGGTGTATAGTTACCGAATTCGAGGGGCATCAGGGGCACCTTCAGGGTGGGGACGACGATGACGAAGCGTTTTATCCACATGGAGACGTTCACCAGCACGGAAGCGACGACGATCCGGGGAATGAGCGGCAGTCTCTTAAAGACGATGAGGAAGGCGGGGAGGATAAAGCCGGCGACGATGAAAAGCCAGAACCAAGGCGCGTCCCTGCCCAGTATCAGGAGCTCCAGCAGGTGCTTTTCTTCCCCTTCCAGCTTGTAGCCCACCGTGAGGTATTCCGTCATGACGAGGTAGACGTAAAACGCGAGCATGGTCAGGAGGAGGAGGCTCAGGTTGCGGAAGTGGCGCGCGGTGATGTACTCCTCCAGGTGGAACAGCCAGCGGAAAACCGTCATGATAATGATAATCGAGGCGATACCCGAAAAGATGGCGCCGATAACGAAGTAGATACCGTAAATCGTGCTGTCCCAGCCGGGACGCAGCATCCAGGAGAAGATGAAAGAGGCGACGGTATGCGTCAGCACCGCCATCGGGATAATCGCCACCGCCATGATATTCATTCCCCGCTCCAGGCGGTGCCGCTGCTCCGGCGTGTTGCGCCAGCCCAGCGCGAGGAAGCTGTAAACCCGCTGCTTCAGGGCGGAAGCGCCGCGCCCCAGGCGGTCCCGCATCAGGGCGAAGTCCGGTATCAGGGGCAGGTAAAGGTAGATGAGGCTGCCCATGAGGTAGGTGGTAATCACGACGACGTCCCACATGATGGCGGACTGGTAACGCCCGTAGACGAAGATGTGCCAGACACGGTCCGGGCGCCCCAGGTCGATAATGGGCATCACGCCCCCCACCATTAATGCGGAGACGGTGACCACCTCTGCCATGCGGGTAATGGGCGTCCGCCAGGCGGCGTGGGTGACGCGGAGCACCGCGGAAATCACCGTGCCTGCCATGGCGATGCCCAGGAAAAAGACGAAGTTGACGATGTATAGTCCCCAGATGACCATGTCACGCATGCCGGTGCTGACCAGCCCGAAGTATACCTGGACGACGTAGGCGTAAAGTCCCCAGAGAAGGACCGCCAGCAGGAAGCCGACGAAAAGGTAATAGCCGCGGTTGGTCCGGGTCAGCGGACTGAAAGCAATGCGTTCCAGGCGTTCCCGAAAGCTCGGGGCTCCGCGCCGCAGCATTTAGCCCTGTCCCTCCCACGGCCAGACGCTGATTTTACGATCGTAGCCATCGCCGCCCCAGCCCCAGACCGGCGGCAGGTGAGGGCGGGGGTCGTCCGGCTTGCGCCCGAATTCCTGGCCGTAGCCGGGCAGATACCAGACCCGCGGCTGCGTTCCCAGCTCTTCCTTGTAGCGGTAGGCGTTGTTCTCGTTGAGGAACCGGGAGAGCTGGACAACCTCGGCGCCGTTGGAGGCGATGTCCTCCACCAGGTCGCCCATGTAGAGCACCTTGCGGGGGCAGGCCTGCACGCAGTAGGGCAGCTTGCCCACCACCAGAAAGTGGACACAGAACATGCACTTGATGACCGTCCCCTTTATCGCCGGGACGGGGTATTCCGGGGAATAGTCCGCGAAAGCCGCTTCCGGCGGTACTTCGGGTGTCGCCCAGTTGAAGAAACGGCGGTGATAGGGGCATGCCCCCATGCACATGCGGCAGCCGATGCAGCGGTGGTGGTCAATCAGCACCACTCCGTCATCCGTCTGGTAGGTCGCGGCCACCGGGCAGACATTGACGCAGGGGGCGTTTTCACACTGGTAGCAGGGGGTCGGTAAAAAATAGCTGCCTCCACCGGCCAGCTTGGGCTGGAAGACCTCTATCCACTGCTGTCCTTTGGGCGCGAAATGTCCGTTAATGCAGGACTGGACGCACTGGGGTGGCGTCCCCAGCCCGATGCAGCCATCGCATTTCTTGAGGTCGATGACCATGCACCACTGGCGTTTCTTGCCGGTCCCGTGCTGCATGGGGGGTTCCGTTTCCGCCTGGGCCTTCCGTCCCAGCAGGGGGACCAGCGGCGTACCGAGTGCCGCTGCCAGGCCCAGTGCCCCCGCGGTCTTTTTTATGAAATCACGCCGCGTCAGCGCGTTTTCTTCTTTGCGCACGTGTTTATCTCCTCTGCGGGCCCTCCGGCCTGGTGAGAGCCGGCCGGGGCCTTCCCGGGGTTATGCCTGCGCCCTTATCAGTCGTGTTTCCGGTGGGCGGAAAGGGCATTCAAGACGTCAATGTTCAGCGGAATGATAGTGCTGTTCCGCTCTCCCGCCATTTCCACCAGGGTCTGCAGGTAGCGCAGCTGGAGCGCTGCCGGCTGGCGCTGGATAATCTCGGCGGCGTCGGCCAGGGTGGTAGCCGCCTGCCGCTCGCCGTCGGCGTGGATAATCTTGGCCCGCTTTTCACGCTCGGCTTCCGCCTGTTTCGCCATCGCCCGCTGCATCGTTTCCGGCAGGAGCACGTCCTTGACTTCCACCAGTGTCGCCCGGACGCCCCACGGCTCCTCGCTCTGCTCGTCGATAATCTCGCGCAGGCGCTTGTTAATCTCGTCGCGGTGGGAGAGCAGTTCGTCCAGTTCGGACTGGCCGAGGACGCTCCGCAGCGTGGTCAGCGCCAGCTGAATAATCGCCTGGCGGTAGTCCTCCACGTTGATGACCGCCTTGACGGGGTCGATGGGTGCGTAGTAGACCACGGCATCCACCCGGACGGTCACGTTGTCCCGGGTGATGACCTCCTGGGGCTCCAGCACCGTGGTGACGATGCGGAGGCTGACCTTGACCAGGCGGTCGACAAAGGGGATGATGACGTTGAAACCGGGATTTCGCACGCCCATCAGCCTGCCGAAGCGCAGAACCACACCACGCTCGTACTGTTTGACGATGCGGACCGCCGCCACTATCAGCACGAGCACCACCACCACCAGCAGAGTAATCAGCCAAGAATTCATGTCCAGGGTCCTCCTAAATGTATCGGTATGTCCCGTTTCGAGAGCGAAAGTCTATCAACCAGCCGGTCAAATGGTTTCCTCTTCTTGTGCCCCGGGCCCAACGCGCCAGAGGCGGCGTAAGACAGCGGAACGGAAGTTACCAAGAAATACTTTACAATATATTATAATATACCCCGAATTTTTTTTCCATCCTTTTCCTATCGGTTTTATCTACTTATTTAGCTTTCTATATCCGCCCTTTAATTTCCTTTCCCGGAATGACTTTACGGGGGCTTTCTGGTAAACTGGGACAGGAAAAATACCGGCGCGCCGGTGCCGGTTTGCCAGACCTGAGACGAGGAGGTATCAATGGATTTCCAGTTGACCGAGGAGCAGCAGATGCTGCGGCAGATGGTGCGCGATTTTGCCGAGAAGGAGGTCACTCCTATCGTGGCCAAGATCCCGGAGGGAGAACCCCTGCCGGAAGACTTGCGGAAAAAAATGGCGGACCTCGGTCTGATGGGAATTTGCCTCCCCGCGGAGTACGGCGGCTTCGACCGCCCGCTGCTCGACGGTCTTATCGCCATCGAGGAGCTTATCAAGGTTTCCTTCACCTGCAGCAACCTGGTCATGGGGTCGAACACGGGGCCCGCCCGGATTGTCCAGAGGTACGCGTCTCCGGAACTGAAGGCGGAGATACTGCCGCGGGTGGCCTCCGGGGAAATCCACATCGCCGCGGGCATGACGGAAGCTGATGCCGGCTCCGGCCTGACGGACCTCCAGACACGGGCGGTCCTGAAGGGGGACCATTACGTGGTCAACGGCGCCAAGCTTTTTCAGCATACCGACTGCGAATATTTCCTGGTGTACGTGCGCCTCAACGAGGAAAAAGGGGCGAAGGGCATCGGGGCGCTGCTCATCGGGAACGATTTTCCGGGTTTCAGCCTGGGCAGCCCCCAGGACTTCATGGGTCTGAAGTCTCCCCGCGGGGAGATTGTCTTTGACGACTGCCTGGTGCCGAAAAGCCACCTGGTGGTGCCGGTGGGCGAGTTCCGCAAGCTTATCAGCTCCTTCAACCTGGAGCGCTGCGGCAACGCGGCCTCCTGCCTGGGACTGGCGCAGCTGGCCCTGGACGAGTGCGTGGCCTATTCCCAGGAAAGAAAGCAGTTCGGCAAGGAAATCTGTGAGTTCCAGGGCGTCCAGTTCCTGCTGGCGGACATGGCGATGAAGGTGGAGGCCATGCGGCTGCTGCTCTACCGCGCGGCGACCAATGCCGG
>JBDRGD010000097.1:0-16011 GCA_043818095.1 Chloroflexota bacterium | reverse complement strand
TCGCTGACCACGGAGGAAGCGGCGGCGGTAATGGAGGAAATCATGCAGGGCGAGGCTACCCCGGCGCAGTTCGGCGCCTTCGTGACCGCGCTGCGGATAAAGGGAGAGACCGTCGGGGAAATCGTCGGCCTGGCGAGGACGATGCGGGCGAAAGCCGTCCCGGTCAGCGTCAGCGGGCCGGTGGTGGACACCTGCGGCACCGGCGGCGACGGGACGGGGACCTTCAATATCTCCACCGCCGCGGCGTTCATCGCGGCGGGGGCGGGGCTGAAAGTCGCCAAGCACGGCAACCGCGCCATGAGCAGCAAGTGCGGCAGCGCCGATGTCCTCGAAGCGCTGGGCGTAAAAATCGACCTCGATGCCGGGCGGGTGCAGCGCTGCCTGGAAAAGGTAGGCATCGGCTTCATGTTCGCCCAGACGTTTCATCCGGCGATGAAGTACGCCGGTGCGCCCCGCCGGGAAATCGGCATCCGCACCGTCTTCAACATTCTCGGCCCCCTCACCAACCCCGCCGGGGCAAAAGCGCAGGTGCTGGGTGTTGCCGTGGCGGAACTCGTCCCGAAGATGGCGAGCGCCCTCCAGGAACTCGGCTGTGAGCATGCTCTCGTCGTCCACGGCGAGGACGGGCTGGACGAAATCACCGTTACCGGCAAAACGCGGGTCTCCGAGCTCAGGGACAACGGCATCAACAGCTATGAAATCAGCCCGGAAGACTTGGGCCTGCCCCGCGCCGACCTGGAAAGCCTGCGCGGCGGGACCGCCGCGGAGAACGCGGAGACCATGCGGCAGATTCTGAGCGGTGCCCCCGGCCCCAAGTCCGATGCCGTCATCGCCAACGCCGCCGCGGTGCTGGTGGCGGGGGGCAAAGCGGCTACCCTGGCGGAAGGCGTCGCCCTCGCCGGGGAGGTCATCGCTAAAGGCAAGGCAAAAACGAAGATGGAGCAGCTCGTAAAATTCTCCCGGAGCGCCGCTACAGGAGAAGCATGATTCTGGAAAGAATCGTCGCGGATAATGCCGCGGAGCTCACCGCGCGCCAGCGGGCCGTTCCCCTTTCTGAAATCCGCCGGAAAGCGGAAAATCAGCCCGCACCGCGCTCCCTGGCGGCCGCGCTGCGGGGAGAACGCCTCCGTTTGATTGCCGAGGTCAAGAAGGCCTCGCCATCCCGCGGGCTCATTCGCGCCGATTTCGACCCCGTGGATATCGCCCGGACTTATGCGGAGAACGGCGCCGCGGCCATTTCCGTCCTCACCGAGCCGCACTATTTTCAGGGCAGGCTCGATTATCTGCAAAACATCCGAGAGGCTCTGGGGGAAACGTCACCGCCCCTCCTCCGCAAGGACTTCATTTACGACCCTTATCAGGTCTATGAAGCCCGGGCTTTCCGCGCGGACAGCATCCTGCTCATCGTCGCCATGCTGGCTCCGGAGCAGCTTTCCGAGCTGCTCAGTCTCAGCCGGGAACTGGGCATGGACTGCCTGGTGGAGGTGCACGACGAGCCGGAGATGGAAATTGCTTTGAAGTCCGGCGCGCGCATTATCGGCATCAACAACCGCGACCTGAAGACTTTCCGGGTCGATACGGCGACGACGGCGCGACTGCGCCCCCTAGTGCCCGAGGACCGTGTCGTTGTCAGCGAGAGCGGCATTAAAAACCGGGCGGATATTGAACGCCTCCGGGAACTGGGAGTGGATGCGGTGCTTATCGGCGAGGCGCTGACATCGGCGCCGGACATCGCCACGCGGATGAAGGAGTTCATTTGACCAGGGTCAAGATTTGCGGCATCACCGAGGTAGCTTCCGCGCGGGAAGTGGTCTCTGCCGGCGCGGACTTCCTGGGGTTGATTTTTGCCCCCAGCCGCCGCCGTGTTACCACGGAAAAAGCGCGGCAGATTGCCGCGGAAGTCCGGCAGCTTTCGCCGCGCCCGGAGCTCGTCGGTGTCTTTGTTAACGCCCGTGCCGTCGAGGTCAACCGGGCGGCGGAGCGCTGCCAGCTCGACCGCGTCCAGCTCAGCGGCGACGAGTCCTGGGAATACTGCAGGGAGATTAAGGTGCCGGTCATCAAGGTCATCCACGTCGCCGCGTCCAAAACCGCCGCGGAAATAATCGCGGCAATCAAAGCCGGCAGGCGGGTATGCCCCGACACAGAGATGATTTATCTCCTGGACACCCACGTGCCGGGAGCCTACGGAGGCACCGGGAAGGGCTTCGACTGGCAAATCGCGCGGGAGGTCGCCGACCGCTACCCGGTCATGGTGGCGGGGGGTCTCAATCCGGGCAACGTGGGCGCGCTGGTGCGCACGGTGCGCCCGTGGGGGGTGGACGTCTCCTCCGGGGTAGAAACCGGCGGACAGAAGGACAGCGCCAAAATCAGGGCTTTCCTGGCGGCGGTGCGTGCCGCCGCCTGACCGCAATCTCCCGGATACTGTCTTTGCGTTGCCCGCCAATACCTGAAGTGTTACACTGAAGATGAGATGAGCTATCGTGTTTCCCCGGAGAGCTTTTCCGGCCTCCAGGATATCTGGCGGGAGACCCGCCGCCGGCTCTCCTGGCCCTGTATTTTCGTTCTGCCGCCCTGGCTTGAGGCCTGGTGGCAGCATTTCCACACGGATGAAGAGGCCTGTCTTCTTACTTTGCGACTGGACGATGACATCCTCGGCGTCGCTCCACTGATGACACGGGAGGGGCAGGCATTCTTTCTCGGCAGCACCGACGTCTGCGACTATGCCGACTTCATTACCGCTCCGGGGAAAGAAACGGAGTTTTTCCGCCTCCTGCTGGACGACCTGAAAAAGCGCGGGATTACCCGCCTGGACCTGGGGCATGTCCGCCCGGACGCCGCCGTGATAACCCACCTCGTCCCCCTGGCAGAGGAACTGGGCTACCCGGTTACCTCCCGGCAGGAAGCGGTTACCCTGGAGATGGACCTGCCCCCCACCTGGGAAGGTTACCTGAACGTCCTTAACCGGAAGCAGCGCCACGAGGTCCGCCGTAAGCTACGCCGCCTCGAGGAAGCCGCGGAGGTGCAATACCGCTGCTCCGGAGCGGAGGACAACCTGAACTCGCGGATGGATACCTTCATCCGCCTCTTCGCCTTGAGCCCGGAGGAGGAGAAAGCGGGCTTCATGACCCCCGGGAAGGAAGCCTTTTTCCGGGGGGTGGCGGCAGCGATGACGGCGCAGGACATGCTCAGGCTGGGGACGATGGAGCTTGACGGCAAGCCCTCCGCCATGGTCATGGCCTTCGCTTACCGGGAGACGATGTACCTCTACAACAGCGCCTACGACCCCGCTTACGGGCACCTGAGCGTGGGCGTCCTCGCCAAGGTGCTCTGCATCCGGGAAGCCATCCGCGGGGGGATGAAGATGTGGGACTTCCTCAAGGGAGACGAGATCTACAAGACCCATCTGGGCGGTAAAACGGTGCCCCTGTACCGCTGCGAGCTATCGATTAAATGAGCGGAATGATTAACGGGAAGAACGGCGCGGAACAGCGCCTGAAAATCGCCATGCTCAGCGTCCACAGCTGTCCGGTGGGCAACCTGGGCACGAAAGATACCGGCGGCATGAGCGTCTACATCCGCGAGGTCGCCCGGGAACTGGGCAGGCAGGGACACCTGGTGGATATCTACACCCGGGTCCACGACCCCGCCGACCCCCAGATTGTGGAGTTTGGCGACCGCGCCCGCCTGATTCACCTGCCGGCGGGGGATGATTTCGCTATCCCGAAGCTGGCGCTTTACCTCCATCTGCCCGATTTCGCCTGCAACCTGGAGAGATACCGCCGGGAAAACGGCCTGAGCTATGACCTCGTCTTCAACCACTACTGGCTTTCCGCCTGGGTGGGCCAGTATGTCCGGCAGTGGTGGCATGTGCCTGACATCACCATGTTCCATACGCTGGGTGCGGTGAAAAACAGGTTCGGCAGCCGCACCGATGAACCCGATTTACGCATCGAGACGGAGAAAGAAATGGCCGCCGGGTGCCGGCGCATCATCGCCGCCACCGCCCGGGAGAAAGAAGACCTGCAGCGGCACTACCACGTCCCGTCTAATAAAGTCAGCGTGGTGCCCTGCGGGGTGAACCCGGATCTCTTTCGCCCCACCCCACCGGAAGAGTCCCGGGCAATGCTTAACCTGCCCCGGTCCGAAAAAATAGTCCTCTACGTCGGCAGGATTGACCCGCTCAAGGGTGTCCACAACCTCATTAAGGCTATATCTCTGATGCCCGCCGAGACCCGTCCCCGCCTGCTCATCATCGGGGGCGACCCCACCACCAGCCGGGAGATGAACCACCTGGAGGAACTCGCCCGCGAGGGCGGCATCAGCGGCAGCGTCGATTTCCGGGGAATCATGCCGCAGTCGGAGCTGCCCCACTACTATGCCGCCGCGGACGTCACCATTATCCCTTCTTACTACGAAAGTTTCGGGCTGGTCGCCCTGGAGTCCCTCGCCTGCGGCACGCCGGTCGTCGCCGCGGACGTGGGAGAAATGAAAAGTATCATCCGGCAGGGTGAAACGGGCCTCGTGCTGGCGGACAACAGTCCGCAGAATCTCGCGGGGGGCATTACCGCGGCGCTGGAGCATCTCTCCGGCCGTCCCTCGGTCCGGCGCAAAGCCCGGGAATCGGTGCGCCGCTTCCACTGGCCCCTGGTCGCGGAAGAGCTAAGCCATATCTTCCGGCAGGTAGTGCCGGAGCATTCCGCGGTTGTTTAGGAAGATGCGGTCTCTACCGGCTGCTCGTACCACAGGCTCGTTCCCATGATGGTAAATCCCACTTTGCGGTACAGGCGTAACGCCACCTCGTTTTCTCCGTCCACGGTGAGGACCACCTCTCCCACCCCCTTCTCACTGAGGTAAGCCATCCCCGCCTGCAGCACCTGCCAGCCGATGCCCCGGCCCCGGTAACGCGGGTCGACGCCCAGCATGAAAATCCTTCCCTTTCCCGGCCCATCGGCAGACACGGTCACCCGCGTCCAGCAGTAGCCCGCCACCTCCCCGTCGACGATGCAGAACATCACGTCTTCCGGCGAAGAATCTTCCGCCGTGGCGTGGTAGGTAATCTGTTCCAGGGTATTGGGATTGAAGCCCCAGCTCCCCGCGAAAGCGCGGTTCTGGACCTTCATCAGCTCCGGTTCATCGCCGGGTTGAATCTTCCGGCAGACGTCCGGACAGCTGCCGGTATAGTCCGCCAGGTCCCGCCCCATTTCCCGGAACTGGCGCACCTGCCGGAACCCCAGCGCGGTGAGCACCTGCCGCGCCTGAGCGTCCTTTTCATTGACGCAGGCCTGCAGCACCTTCATGCCCAACTCCCGCCCCCGCTGCCTTGCCTGATTCAGGAATGCGCCGGCGATACCGCAGCGCCGGTACTCCGGACTCACCCAGCAGTACAGTATCAGCCGGGCAATATTGCGCTCCGGGGCCATTTCCAGGAAAGCCACCGCCCCTTTTTCCGTTTCCGCGACGAGGATATCCTGCTCCGGGGTCGCCCCGGGACGGTGCAGCCAGGCGCTAAAATCAGGATAATGAAAGCCGTACCCGTTCTCCCCCTCCGCCGCCAGGTTTAACGCGGCGCAGCGCTCGAAATCGGACTGACGGTAGTTGCGGATAGTATAGTCGCGGGCGGTCATCGAAAGTCACCTTTTACCGATACGGCTTTTCCATTGTATCAACGTCCGGGGATGTTATACAATATTAATATAATTCCATGACTGACGAACCTGCGGATATCCTGGTCGTTAGCCCCCACCCCGACGATGCCGAATTCGGCGTGTCGGGCAGCGTTGCCCGCTGGGTGCAGGAAGGCAAGAGCGTGGTCTATACCGTCGTGACCAACGGCGACAAGGGCACCAGCGATATCACGATGGACCTGGCGAAGCTGGCGCAAATCCGGGAAGAGGAACAGCTCGCCGCCGCCAGACTGCTGGGAGTCCGCGAGGTCGTCTTCCTGCGTCACCCGGACCAGTCCCTGGAGGAGACGCCGGAATTCCGCCGGGACATCGTGCGCGTCATCCGCCGTTTCCGCCCCCATACCGTTATCAGCGCCGACCCCTACCGGCGCTATATCTGGCACCGCGACCACCGCATCACCGGACGGACCGTGCTGGACGCGGTTTTCCCTTATGCCCGGGACTACTTTGCTTACCCGGAACTGATTGCGGAAGGCCTCATGCCTCACAAGGTCCGGGAAGTGCTGCTCTGGGCATCCGAGGACCCGAACTACTGGATGGACGTCACCGCCACCTACGAGACGAAACTGGCGGCGCTGGCCTGCCACAAAAGCCAGATAGGCGAGGAGATTGCGCCGCAGATGCGGGACTGGCTCATGGAAAGGGCCCGGACGATGGCGCAGGGGCAGGACTTCGAGCTGGCGGAGGCCTTCCACCAGGAAATAATCTGGCGCTAGGCGCTGTCCCAGAGAACATCCCCGCAGAGACCAGGGTCATGCTTGCGGGCGGCAAACTTGCGGTAGGCCTCTTTCTCCACCTCGAGTACCGTGTCGTCACCGTGACCGGGGTAGACCTTCGTCCCGCCCGGCAGGACGAATATCTTTGTTTCCAGCGAGGCGACAATCTGCCGGAAAGCGTCCGGTGAACCCGTCTTCCCCGGACCGCCGGGGAAAAGAGTGTCCCCGGAAAAGAGATACGGCCCGGTGAGCAGGCAGATGCTGCCGGGGGTGTGCCCCGGCGTATGGCGCACCTGCACCTCCAGCTTACCCACCATAAAGCGTTCCCCGTCTTGCAGGAGGATATCCGGCGCTACGGGCAGATTGCCCGCATCATCGGGGTGCGCCGCCAGTGGTATCCCCAGCCGCTGCTTTACCTCGACGAGCGCGCCGGTATGGTCGCGGTGGTTATGCGTCAGCAGCAGATAGCGGGGTTCCGTGCCCCGCAGAGCCGCCATGAGCTTTGCCGCCTCTCCGGGCGCATCGATGACGGCGCTCTCACCGGTATCATTGCAGACCAGGAGGTAAGCGTTCGTCCCCCAGGGGCCCAGCGTCAGCCTCTCGATTTTCCGGGTTTCATCCTCAAACAGCACGGTCATAGCTCACCTCGTCCCTTTTCCCCATTGTACAATTACTCCGCGGTCGCTTCCAGCCGGTGCGTGACGATACCGCGTCTGCATGGTTCCCTGCAATCGGTTTAGGGGTTGTCCCCCTTTCCCGTGCCCCGTGTAAATTCTAAGATTAAGTGGAGCCCGGTAAATTACAGCGGCAATAATGCGGACAATTGTTACGAAATGTTTATGACGAAAACGTGATTATTAACGCACAATATATGGTGGCAGCGGTATAGTGCCTGAGGTTAACAATATCAACGGCAGGAAAGAAAGATGACGGTTCCTACGGAAAACATCTTAATCGTCGATGATGAAGAGACGATACGCTTCGTCCTGAACCATAAGCTATCCAAACACGGCTACCGCTGCGACGAGGCCGGGGACGCGAGCCAGGCCATGGACAAGCTGCAGCGCCAGCGGTCCGAGCTGGTCCTGCTGGACATCAACATGCCCGGCAAACCGGGTAATGAGCTGCTGCCGGAAATCCGGGCAAGTTTCCCGGAGACCGCCGTCATCATGGCGAGCGGGGTTGCCGATGCCGGCATCATCACCCGCTGTATCCTGGACGGCGCCCAGGACTACCTGCACAAACCCTTCCAGCTGAATGACGTTCTGCTCAGCGTCACCATGACTCTGGAGAAACGGAGATTAGAGATGCAACTGCGGGAGCACCAGCCATCAGCACTGAAAAACGGCAATAAAAAAATACAGAAACTGCGCAAGCTCTTCCTCCAGGCGGTGGAAGACCTGGTCAATAACCTGGAAGCCAATGATAAATACACCGCAGGACATTCACGGCGCGTGTGTCAGACCGCCCTGGCCATCGGCCAGGAACTTGACCTTGCCCCTGCCGATCTGGAGGACCTGAGGTGGGGTTCCCTGCTCCACGACGTCGGCAAGATTGCCATCGATAACCGCATCCTGAACAAGCCGGACAAGCTCAGCCCGGACGAATACCGCTATATCATGACCCACGCCGTCGTCGGGCCCAACCTGGTGCGGCCGCTGGTGAATGACAACGTGGCGGCCATCATTCTCTACCACCACGACCACTACGACGGCAAGGGACTCGACCAGACCCACTCCGGCGACGAGATACCACTGGGGGCAAGAATCGTCGCGGCGGCGGACGCCTTTGACGCGATGACCTCGGACCGTCCCTACCGCCACGCCATGCCCCGGGAAGCCGCCCTGGAGGAGATGCGCCGCTTCAGCGGGTCTCAGTTCGACCCTACGGTCGCGGGCATCATCGACCGGGTATTCCGGATCTCGACGGCGCAGACCATCCTGGGCTGAAACCACTGGCCCAACGGTTGCTCTATGACCCCCGGGACAACTTCCTCCTGTTTCTCTTTACCTGCCGCCCCATTACGTTTATAATATTATTAATGGGGACTTGCGGCCTTCCCCGGGGGTCAGGTCGTAAAAGACGGTCAGTGGCAGTTTAATGCAGCTTGGCATTGATATAGGTTCCGTTACCGCTAAAGCAGTCGTTATCTCGGACACCGGGCAGGTCCTCACGTCGCGCTACGTCCGCACGCTGGGCAGGCCCCTGGAAACGATACTGGCGGTGCTCCGGGAAATCCTCGCCGAATACCCTCCGGAACGCTTCACGCTGGCGGCGGTCACCGGCAGCGGCGGACGGCTCGTCGCCGATGTCCTGGGACTGCCCTTCGTCAACGAAATCAGCGCCCAGGCATCCGGCACGGCGCGCTTTCATCCCGAGGTCAGGTCCATCCTGGAAATCGGCGGTGAGGACTCCAAGCTCATCATCCTTTCTCATGAAGAACCCGGTAAACCCCCGAGGGTCGCCGACTTTATTACCAACGGTGTCTGCGCGGCGGGCACCGGCTCGTTTCTTGACCAGCAGGCCGCCCGGATGGGCATTCCCATCGCAGAGTTCGGCGAGGTGGCGGAGAAGTCCAGCCAGCCGCCGCACATCGCGGGACGCTGCAGCGTCTTCGCCAAGACGGACATGATTCATCTCCAGCAGGTGGGCACTCCGGTGCATGACATCGCCGCCGGCCTCTGCTTCGCCATGGTGCGCAATTTTAAGGGCACCGTCATCGGCGGGCGGGACCTGGAAAAGCCCGTCTCCCTGCAGGGCGGCGTCGCCGCCAACAAAGGCATCCGGCGGGCCATCCTGGAGGTTCTGGAGCTTAAAGAATCCGAACTCATCATCCCGGAGCACTTCGCCCTGCTCGGGGCTATCGGGGCGGCGCTTATCGCCGGGGACACGCGCGACGGGAAATCCGGCGGGGGCCTCCGTGCCGATGCTCTTGCCTGCCTGAATGACTATCTCACCCGGCGCGAGCACAAATTCCTCAGCCTGCCGCCCCTCGCCGGCGATGACTATCCCCTGATTACCGAGCCCGTGCCGATACGGCAGGACGGGAAGGTAGAGGCATATGTCGGCGTGGACATCGGCTCCATCAGCACCAACGTTGTCGTCATCGACCGGGACAACAACGTGCTCGCCCGCCGCTACCTGATGACCGCGGGGAAGCCCATCGAGGCGGTGAAACAGGGTCTTTACGAGGTGGGACAGGAAATCGGCGACCGCGTTATCATCAAAGGCGCCGGCTCCACCGGCTCCGGGCGTTACATGACCGGCGAGTTCTTCGGCGCGGACGTCGTGCGCAACGAGATTACCAGCCACGCCAAAGCCGCCAGCACGATATGCCCCGAAGCGGACACCATCTTTGAAATCGGCGGGCAGGACGCGAAATACATCAGCCTGCAGAATGGGGTGATTGTCGATTTTGCGATGAACAAGGTCTGCGCCGCCGGTACCGGCTCCTTCCTGGAGGAGCAGGCGGGGAAACTGGGGCTGAAGATTGACGATTTCGGCGGGCTGGCCCTGGCGGCAAAGCAGCCGCTGGACCTCGGGGAGCGCTGCACCGTCTTCATGGAATCGCAGCTGAACTACCACAAGCAGACCGGCGCCACCAAGGAAAACCTGCTCGGGGGGCTGGCGTACTCCATCGTCAAGAACTATCTCAACAAGGTCGTCGAGGAACACCACGTCGGGGAGCACATCCTATTCCAGGGCGGCGTCGGGTTTAACCGTTCTGTAAAGGCCGCTTTCGAGAGCGTCCTGGGCAAGAAGGTGACCGTGCCGCCGCACCATGATATTCTCGGCGCTCTGGGCGTGGCGATGCTGGCCATGGAGAAGATGCAGCACAGCGAACGGAACACGCGCTTCCGTGGCTTCGACCTCCGGGACCTCCCCTATGAGCTTTCCTCGTTCATCTGCCAGGACTGCGCCAACCACTGCGAGATTCACAAGGTGGTCTTTGGCCAGGAAGAGCCCCTGTTTTACGGCTCCCGCTGCGGCAAGTGGGATGCTCCGGAAAAGAGGGAGCAACGCCGCGCCTCGACGATTCCCCGCCTTTTCCGGGAACGCTACCAGGCGCTGCTGCACAGCTATGACAAAGACGCCCCGGACAGCCCCAACGGCAAAACAGTGGGCATCCCCCGCGGTCTTTTCTTCAACGACCTCTATCCGCTCTGGAAGGCCTTCTTCACGGAGCTCGGCTTCCAGGTCGTCACCTCCGACCCCACCAGCCGCGATATCGTCCGCCTGGGCGCGGAAAACGTCATGGAATCGCCGTGCCTGCCCATCAAGGTCGCTCACGGGCATGTCCTGAACCTGCTGACGAAAGAGCCGGACTTTCTCTTCCTGCCCGTGCAGTCCACCATGGAGAAATTCGATGGCGCCTTCGATAAGTCCTGGAACTGTCCCCTGACCCAGGCCCTGCCCTTCATTATTTTCAGTTCCGCCAGCATCCGCGAGACGCTGACCACCCCCGACGGCAAACGCCCGGTGGTCCTGAGGCCTACCTTTCACGCCGACCGCGGGCGACGCTGGCTGAGAAGGGTGCTGCGCCGCCTGGCGCGCCAGATGGGTGCCAATGAAAACGAGGTAATTGAACGCTCCGTAAAGTCTGCGTTCCGGTCACTGGATGCTTTCAATGAATGGCAGCAGCGGCGCGGACAGGAGGTCTTCGTTAACTTAAAGCCGGACGAAAAAGCCATCGTCCTCATCGGCAGGGTCTACAATACCTGCGATGCCGAGATGACGCTGGACCTGCCGGAGAAACTGCGTGACGCCGGGATACTCGCCATACCGCTCGACTTCCTGCCGCTGGCGGAAATGGCGAAGCAGGTCAGCGTGGACCATCCCAACATGTACTGGAAAGCCGGGCAGAAGATACTGGGCGCCGCCCGCATGATTGCCAGTGACCCCCGGCTTTTCGCCCTCTACGTGACCAATTTCAACTGCGGGCCGGACTCCTACCTGCTCAAGTTCTTCGGCAAGGAAATGGAAGGCAAGCCCTTCCTGACCATCGAGATTGACGAGCACTCCGCGGACGCCGGCATCATCACCCGCTGCGAGGCTTTCCTCGACACCATCCGCAACGCCCACACCCGCGGTGTCCGCCAGCCGGTAGAGGTCTTCGAGTTCGTTCGCAGCCACGCCAGCGGGAAAAAAATCTATCTGCCCTATATGATTGACCATGGCTTCGTGCTGGCGGCGGCGATGCGGCGCTGTGGCGCCCGGGCAGAAGCCCTGCCAGCCTCCGATGAGCTCACCCTGGAGCTGGGGCAGCGTTACACCAGCGGCAGGGAATGCTATCCCAGCATCATCACCACCGGTGATATCGTTAAAAAAACCATGGCTGACGACTTCGCGGAGGAGGAGGCGGCTTTCTTCATGCCCAGTTCCTGCGGTCCCTGCCGTTTCGGGCAGTACAACAAGCTGCACCGCATGGTCCTCGATGAGCTGAACCTGCCGATGGTGCCCGTGCTCATCTTCGATCAGACGAAGAGCTATCACCAGCACATGGCGACCCTGGGCAGCGGTTTCCGCCTCCAGTCCTGGCGCGCCATCACCATCCTGGACTCCATCCAGAAAATGGTCCTGGAAAGACGCCCCTACGAGGTCAACCGCGGTGAGACCGATACCGTCTACGCGGACCTGCTTTCCCGGCTGGTCAGCCTCACCGAGCGGGACGGCACCACCTTTACCGATTTCGCCCGCCAGGCCCGTGAAGCCCTGGCAGCCATTAAAATCGACCGGAGTGAAATTCGTCCCCGCATCGGCATCGTCGGGGAGATTTTCGTCCGGAGCAATCCCTTCGCCAATGATTTCCTGACCCGTAAGCTGGAAACGCTGGGAGCACAGTGCGCCCTGCCGCCCCTGGAAGAGTGGCTGGACTACATCGATTTCCAGCGCAAGCGCCGCAGCCGCCTCCACCTGGAAGGCGGCTGGAAAGACTGGGCGAAACAGCAGCTCACGGAAATCGTCCAGGAGAGGACCGCGGAGCCGCTGCGGCGGCAGTTCGATACGGCCATCGAGCATTTTGCCCGCGAACTGCCCACCGGGGAAATCCTCAAGCGCGGGCGGAGCTACCTCAGCCCGGCGGTCGAGGGGGAAGCCGTCCTCAGCCTGGGACGCGCCCTGGAATACGTGGAGCACGACTTCGACGGCATCATCAATATGATGCCTTTCGGCTGTATGCCCGGCACCATTACCAGCATGCTCTTTCACGTCCTGCGCACGGACCACCATATCCCCATTTTCAACATGGTGATGGACGGCACCAAGGACACGGGACAGGACATCAGACTGGAAGCTTTCGTCCACCAGTGCTATGAGCACCTGCTGGACAAAGATACCCACCGCCATCAGTAGCCGCATCATGGAAAAGAACGATACGCTGACCCTTGCCGAATTCTGTGCCGGAGCGAAGTTTTACGACCTCCCCGCCCGGGTCATCCGGGAGGTCAAGCGCATCTTCCTCGATGCCGTCGGCTGTGCCCTGGGAGCCACCGACCTGGACAAGGGCAGAATCGCCGTGGAGGTGGCGAAAGCACTGGGCGGCAAGCCCGAGGCGGCCATACTGGGCAGCAGCGAGAGGGTCGCTATCACCGGGGCCGCCTTCGCCAATGGCGAACTGATGCAGACCCTGGACTTCACCTCGATGTTACCTCCCGCCCATGTTACCGCGTTCGTTACTCCGGCGCCGCTGGCGCTGGTGGGCGCGCGCCGGGTCACCGGACGGGAACTGATTCTCGCCCTGGCGCTGGGACATGAAATCGCAGCGCGTCTGGGTACTTACCTCGGCAGTATCCGCCACCGCAAGGACGGTTTTCCTCCGCGAAGCTACGGCTTCGGCGGCAATACCTTCGGCGCGGCGGCGGGCGCTGCCAAAATCCTGAAGCTAGATGCCGCGCAAACGGCGAACGCCCTCGGTGTCGCCGGCTATTTCACCCCCCTGCCCGCCTACACCAAGTGGCTGCACACGCCGGGTAACGGCATGGCGCAATACGGCTCCGCCGGATGGACCGCCCAGTCCGGGCTGACCGCCGCTTTGCTGGCAGAGCGGGGCTACGCGGGCGATAAAACCATGCTGGATGGGGAATACGGCTTCTGGGTGATGCACGGCGCGGAGGTGCACGACCGGAAAATAATCACCCACCAGCTCGGGAGCGACTGGGTGCTGCTGCAGACCGGCTACAAGTACTGGCCCTGCAGCGATGTTTTCGCGTCGGCGCTGGACGCGTTCCACAGCATTATCACGAAAAATAACCTGATACCGGAGAACATCGACCGCGTCGTCGTCAGGGCGGAGGGCGTGGGCACATTACCCCGCTTCCGCACGCTGGATATCGCCACTCACCTGGAAGCCCAGACCAATCTCCCCTATAACGTTGCCGCGGTGGCGCACCGCCTCATCCCGGGACCGCAGTGGCAGGCAAAGAGCACCCTTGAAGACCCCGGGATCAGGGAGTTCATGAAAAAGGTGAGCTACGAATCGTACGCCCATGCCGAGGAGACCCGCTACCAGGAGCTCGTCGTCGAGGGCAAGCCTTTTATCAGCCGCCGCCCGGCCAGCGTGGAGGTCATCGCGGGAAGCCAGCGCTTTTCTGAGACCGTAGAGTACGCCAAATGGCTCTCCACGGGGACGGATAAGTACCGTGCCAGCGAAACCGAACTGGCGGACAAGTTCCGCGTCAACGCGGCCGTCCTCAAGGACTTCAGAATCGATAAAGCCCTGGCCGCTATCAACAGCCTGGAAAACCTGGATGACGCCGGCTCCCTGCTGCGTCTGCTGACCGTCTAGCCCGCTTTCTTCAAGGTGAACGCCCCCGCGGGGCAAGCGGTAACGCATTCCCCGCAGTCCCGGCAGCGGTCCGCGCCGATAGGCTCCTCCGCGAAGGTGGTAACCGTTCGGCGGAACCCGCGGTAGGCGTACCCCAGCACGGTATTTCCGGCACGCTCGCGGCATACCCGGACGCAGCGATTGCACAGCACGCACTTGTTGGGGTCGTAGCGGAAAAGCGGGTTGCTGTCGTCTATCGGCAGGCCCTTCAATAAGGCTTTCAAGTGCCTCGGTTTCAGCGTCACTTTCAAATGGCGGGCAATCCGCTGCAACTCGCAGGCACCGTTGACGGCACAGCTACCGCAGTCCACGGGGTGAGAAGCCATCAGCAGTCCGAAAGTCGTCCGGGCCAACCGCCGCGCCTTCTCCCCGGCGGTGGACACCTCCATACCTTCGGCAGCCGGCTCGGTGCAGGCGGTTACCGGCTTTGCTTTCCCCGCCACCTCGATAAAGCAGAGACGGCAGGAGGCTTCCGGCCCGTCGTCCTCCGGCAGCGAGCAAAGGTTGGGAATGTAGATACCGTGGCGCAGCGCCACCCGGAGGAGCTTTTCCCCCTCCCGGGCGGTGACCCGCCGTCCGTCGATAATCAGTGATACCGTCTTCACGATTGCCTCACGGGAAGGTTCTCCGGCGGCGAGACCCGGACGATTGCCGCATACTGCGGCGGACAGGCGCCCACACAGAGACCGCACTTGACGCATTTCTCCCGGTCGATGACCTTGAGGCGCCGCTTGTCGGGGCTGATAGCCTCCACGGTGCAGGTGCCGATACAGGCGTCGCAGGAACGCTCGCATTTCCACGGCATGATATAGAAGGAAATCAGGTCCGGGCACATCCGCGCCGGGCAGCGCCCCTCCCGGATATGCGCCTCATACTCGTCGCGGAAGTAGCGCAGCGTCGTCAGGACCGGGTTCGGCGCCGTTTTCCCCAGCCCGCAGAGAGAGCTTTCCCCGATGTCCTCCGCCAGGGCTTCCAGCGTCGCCAGCTCGCCTTCGGGGCCCTTCCCCCGGGTAATGCCGTCCAGGGTCTCCAGCATCTGCTTCGTCCCCAGCCGGCACGGGGTGCATTTGCCGCAGGACTCCCGCTGGGTGAACTCCAGGAAGTATCTGGCGATTTCCACCATGCAGTCGTCCTCGTCGAGCACCACCATCCCCCCCGACCCCATCATCGCACCCCACTCCCGCAGCGAGTCGAAGTCCACCGGCACGTCCAGGGCTTTTTCGGGCAGGCAGCCGCCGGAGGGCCCCCCTATCTGCACCGCCTTGAACTTTTTCCCGCCGGGGACACCGCTGCCCACGTCGAAGATAATCTGCCGCAGGGTAGTGCCCATCGGCACCTCCACCAGCCCCGTGTTGACCACCTTGCCGGCGAGGGCAAAAACCGCCGTGCCCGGGCTGCTCCCGTTGCCGATTTCACGGAACCATGCCGCCCCGCGGTTGATGATGTGCCGGATATAGCCCAGCGTCTTGACGTTGTTGATCAGCGTGGGCTTCCCGTGAAGTCCGGAGACGGCGGGATAAGGCGGGCGGAAATGCGGCAGCCCGGCCCGGCCCTCCAGCGAGGCAATCAGCGCCGTTTCCTCGCCGCAGACGAACGCCCCCGAGCCCTGGAAAACCTTAATGTCAAAGCTGAAATCGCTGCCCAGTATGTTTCTCCCCAGCAGGTTCTTTTCCCGCGCCTGCCGCAGCGCCTGCTCCGCCCGCGCCACCGCCAGGGGATACTCCGCACGAATATACAAATAGCCCTGCCGTGCGCCCACGGCATAAGCGGCGACGGCCATCCCCTCGAT
>JBDRGD010000096.1:0-3693 GCA_043818095.1 Chloroflexota bacterium | reverse complement strand
ATGGCGCTGGCGTGGAAGTTCCTCTTCCCGGTGGCCCTGATTAACCTGTTCGTTACCGCCCTCCAGGTGCTCGCCTGGCCGCAGGCACTGCCCTGGGTGGTGATTCCGATTAACTTCGCCGTGATGGCAATCTTAATCCTGCTGTGGGCGAAAATATTCTATAAGGTAGGTTGGGGCAGACTTGAAGTTTGAGCATTGGGGCATCGGTATCCTCAAGGGGCTGTCGGTGGTCATCAGGCACCTCTTCCGCCACCCTACGGTCTCCCAGTACCCGGAACAGCGGCTCAATATCTCCCGCCGCAACCGCGGTAACGAGCTGGTGTAGATCGCGGAGCGCTGCGCGGGCTGCGGCACCTGCGCCAAGACCTGCCCCCAGGGCGCTATCGAGATTGTCACCAGCACCAGCCCCGACGACAACAAGTATATCGTGGAGAAATACCAGGTGGACACCGGCTACTGCATCCAGTGCGGGTTGTGCGTGGAAGCCTGCCCCTATGACGCCGTCTTCATGAGCTACGCCTTCGAGTGCGCTAAATACCGGCGCGGGGAACTGGTGCAAGACGCGGAAACGATGCTGGAAAAACGGGGCAGGCAGGCCAGCGGTTACTTTCACCCGGACGTGGCGGAGAAACTGCCCAAACAAACGCTGCTCATCGAGAAGATTGTCGAGAAGAGATAGATGGGACTGATTATCGCATTCTGGATACTGGCGGTCGCGGCGGTCGCCGCCGCCCTGGGCGTGGTGCTGCTGCGCAACGTCTTCCGCGCCGCGCTCTCCCTGATTCTCTGCTTCCTGGCGGTGGCGGGGCTTTACGTCACCCTGAGCGCGGACTTCCTCGCGGCGATACAGATCCTGGTCTATGTCGGCGCCATCTCGGTGCTGATTATCATCGCGATCATGATGACCCGGGACTATCAGCGAGGCAGCCCTTTCAACCGGATGGTGCTGCCCGGCTTTATCGTGGTGGCGGTGCTGCTGGGAGTCCTTATCTTCACCCTGACCAGCACGCCGTGGCAGATCGCGGGGACCGCCCCGGTGCTGCCCACCACGGCGTTACTTGCGGAAAAGCTCTTCGGGGCGAAGGGCTTCATCCTGCCGGTAGAAATCGGCGCGGCGCTGCTCCTGGCGGCCATCATCGGCGCCGTGGTGCTCGCCCGGGAGAATGACAAAGAATGAGCCTGGAACATTATCTGGTACTGGGAGCGATTATCTTCTGCATCGGGCTCTTCGGGGCACTGACCAAGCGCAATGCGGTCATCGTCCTGATGTGCATCGAGCTGATGCTGAACGCGGTGAACATCACCATGGTGGCTTTCTCCAGCTACGTGGTCCCTGCCCTGCTGACGGGGCAGGTCTTCGCCATCTTCATCATGGTGGTCGCCGCCGCGGAGGTGGCGGTGGGCATCGCCATTATCCTGGCAATTTACCGCAGCCTCGAGGGCATTGATATCACCAGGATTAACCTGATGAAATGGTGACCTGAAAACGCTTCCAGGGGAGTTCCCCGCCCGGTAAAGGGGGAAAGGAGCTGGAAAAATGAAGAACAGTGGTAGTTTTGCCGGGATGTTCTGGTTTGCGGGGTGGCTGTTCACCATGGGTTTTACTCACCCGGTCTGGTGGAAATTTGTGCTCGGACTGGTTGTCTGGCCGTTCTACCTGGGAGAGGCGCTCTCCCGGATGTAAATCCGTTACGGAGCCAAAGCGAGGAGACCCTGAATGTGGGTTGAAGTAAAGAAAACACCTAACCTGATGCTGGCGGAGATGTGGAAGGAAGCCTTTGAAGGAGAAGGCATTCCCACCCGCATTATGCCGGCGCAGGGACTGCCCATCGGCCAGGAGTTCACCGCATACACCGTCCTGGTGCCGAAGGATAAGGAGCATGTCATCCGGGATATCCTGAGGAAGTTGTGATGCCGTATCAGCTAACGTGGTTTATCTTCCTGCTGCCGTTCTTCTCCTTCCTGTTCATCGTCTTTTTCCTGCGGCTTTTCCTCAGGGATAAACCACAGCTCGCCGGTTACACCATCATCACCGCCCTTACCGGCTCCCTGGCAATATCGGTGTGGGCGTTTTTCAGCGTGATGCAGGCGCCGCACCATGAAATCGCGGTCCCGGCAATCACCTGGCTGACCATCGGCGAATTCGAGTTCCAGGTAGGTATCATTCTCGACTCGCTGACGGTAGTCATGCTCATGGTGGTCACCGTGGTAAGCCTGATGGTGCAGATTTACTCCCAGGGCTATATGCACGGCGACCCCGGCTACCAGCGCTATTTCGCCTGGATGTCCATCTTCACGACGTCGATGCTGGGGCTGCTGCTGGCGAACAACCTGCTCTTCATGTTCATCTTCTGGGAGCTGGTGGGGCTGTGCTCCTACCTGCTCATTGGTTTCTGGTTCCACCGCCCCTCCGCCGCCAACGCCGCCAAGAAAGCCTTCATCGTCACCCGTCTGGGGGACTTCGGTTTCCTGGTGGGTATCCTGTTACTGTATAACAACACGGGCACCTTTGACATCGCGCAGCTGCATGAACTGGCGCTCGCGGGCGCTATCGGGGGCACGGTGCTGACGTGGGCGGCCATCGGGCTCTTCGCCGGAGCGGTGGGCAAGTCCGCCCAGTTCCCGCTGCACGTGTGGCTGCCGGACGCGATGGAGGGCCCCACGCCGGTCAGCGCCCTCATCCATGCCGCGACGATGGTCGCCGCCGGCGTCTTCCTGGTCGCCCGGATGTTGCCGGTCTTCGTCAGTTCGCTGGACGCCATTAACGTCGTCGCCGTTATCGGCGGTTTTACCGCTATCTTCGCCGCGACGATGGGGCTGGTGATGTTTGATATCAAGCGCGTTCTCGCGTATTCCACCATCAGCCAGCTCGGCTACATGATGCTGGGGCTGGGCGCGGCGGGGACCGCCGTCGCGATGGAAGGGCATATCTCGCTGGAGATAGCCAAGGGCGCCGCCGCCATCGGCATCTTCCACCTCTTCACCCACGCCTATTTCAAGGCGCTCCTCTTCATGGGCTCCGGCAGCGTCAACCACGCCACCGGCACCTTCGACATGCGGCTCATGGGCGGCCTGAAGAAGTACATGCCCTGGACCTACTGGACGTTCGTTATCGGCTCCCTGAGCCTGGCGGGCATCTGGCCCCTCGCCGGGTTCTGGAGCAAGGACGAGATTCTGATTACGGCGCTGGCAAGCCAGCCCATGCTCTTCTGGCTGGGGATGATTACCGTCTTCCTCACCGCCTTCTACATGTTCCGCGCCATCTTCATGACCTTCCACGGTGAGTACCGCGGCGGGGCGGCGGACGAACACGGGGAACACAGCCACCCCCACGAGTCCCCGGTGGTGATGGTCTTTCCCCTCGTCTTCCTGTCCATCCTGGCAATCGTCGTCGGCTGGTGGAACGTCACCTTCGGCTTCAACGAGTTCATGGGAGCCCACCACGAGGCGTCCCACGGTTTCTTCTCGGGTTTCTTCCACGTCTTCAGCGGCGGCTTACCTCTTATCTCGCTGCTGGTGGCGCTCTTCGGCATCTTCACGGCTTACGCCATCTATAACAAGAAATGGCTCTCCGCCGATATGTTCGGGAGACTCTTCGGGCCCCTGCGCACGCTGGTCTTCCGCAAGTATTATTTCGATGACCTCTACGAGGATATTATCGTCCGCAACTTCATGATGAAATGGCTTTTCCGG
>JBDRGD010000095.1:0-2733 GCA_043818095.1 Chloroflexota bacterium | reverse complement strand
GGCTGGTGCCGCTTAACCGGAAATATCCCCTGGAACAGCTTATTCCGGCCTGCCGGGAGTACATCGCAAGGACGGGACGGCGTATCAGCTTCGAATACGCCCTCTTTGCGGGGGTGAACGACGGGGTGATGCGGGCGCGTTCCCTGGCCCACCTGCTCCAGGGGATGAACTGCCACGTGAATCTCATCGCCGCCAACCAGACCGCAGCCCTGGACTACCGGCCGCCGGCACTGCCCGCCATCCTGGCCTTCGAAAACGAGCTGAAACGGCTCCACATCCAGTGCACCCTGCGCCAGCCCCGGGGACAGGACATCGACGCCGGCTGCGGCCAGCTGCGGAGTCGATACCTTGCGGGCAGGCCCGGACGGAAAAGGAAGCCTCTCCCGGGCGCATAGACACGGCATGTCTCTCTTTTCCAACTCCCCCTTGCATTTGGCGGTGACACCTCCTAGAATGGGTTCACGTCATAAGTAAGGGATTTATTGCCTGAAAAACCAAGCCGGGGTGTCGCCCTGGAAGGAGGCCCAGCAATATGCCGGACGGTTATACGGGGAGAATCGCGCGGGTCGATTTGACCACGGGGAAGATTAGCGATGATGTGATAGATGACGCCCTCGCCCGCAAATACCTGGGCGGAGTGGGCATCGCCGCCCGGATACTCTGGGAGGAAACGGGGCGGGATACGGCTCCCCTTTCCCCGGAAAACCGGCTGGTCTTCATGACCGGGCCCCTGGCGGGCAGCAGCGCCCCCAAGAGCAGCCGTTACATCGTCGCCGCCATTTCCCCGCTGACCGGCATCTGGGGGAACGCCCACTCGGGCGGGAGTTTCGCCGACGAGCTGCGGCACGCCGGCTTCGATGGCATCGTCGTGGAGGGGCAGTCGGAACGGCCCGTCTATCTCTGGCTGCACGATAACCAGGTGGAAATCCGGGATGCCGCCCACCTGTGGGGCAAAGATACCTACGAGACGTCCGACCTGCTGAAGAAAGAGACCGACGCCAAGGCGAGTCCGGCGTGTATCGGCGTGGCGGGGGAGAAGCTGGTGAACCTGGCCGCGATCATGAACGACGGCAAAGAGGGCCGGGCGGCCGCCCGCTGCGGCCTGGGGGCGGTCATGGGCGCCAAAAAGCTGAAAGCGGTCGTGGCGCGGGGGACTTTGCCCCTGCGCTTTCATGACGAAGCGAGGCTGAAGAAGGGCGCCCGCAGGATTGTCGAGCTGTTTCCCCCGAAAGAGATGGACGGCAGTTATGAAGGCGGCCCTCTGATGTACCGCTTTTTCGATTACGGGCGCATCCCCGTGAAAAACTGGTCGGCGGGCACCTTCGAGGCCGGCAAGGTCTACGTCGACGACCTGGCGAAAATGAAGGCGACCTACTGCCGGCGCTGCGCCTACGGCTGCGGGGAGTCCCACGAGACGCCTGAGGGCGAGAGGCACGTCGTCTATCAGGCCTGGGGCCCCATGGGGACGAGCTGTCTTATCGCTAACCCGGAGGCCCTGCAGCAAGCTTTCGGCATCTGCCAGCGTTACGGGATGGACGCCATCTCCACCGGCGCGGTCGTCGCCTTTGCCATGGAATGTTTCGAGAACGGGCTGATTACCGAGAACGATACCGGCGGGATTGCGCTGAACTGGGGCAATCACGAGGCGATGATTGAGACGGTGCGGCGCATCGCGGAGCGGGAAGGCTTCGGGGAGGTGCTGGGGCACGGCGTCCGCCGCGCGGCGGAGATTATCGGGGGTAATGCTGCTGACTACGCGATGCACGTGAAAGGGCTGGAGTTCCCCGCCCCGGACCCCAGGTCCGGTGCCGGGCTGGCGCTGGGCTACGCCACCGGCAGTATCGGCGCGACGCACATGGAGACCCACGCGGCGATTCACCTGGAGAACCTTTTCGAGGACAAGATAACGCGGGCCTCGCCCGAGCTGGGCTATCCTGAGGTCATGGACCGTTTCGATGAAAAAGGGAAGGGAAGGCTGGTGGCCAGGTCCCAGGACTTTGCCTGCCTGCTGGACTCGATGACCCTCTGCCTCTTCCTCAGCCTGCACCAGTGGGCGCAGCCCTCGCACTACGTGGAGATGCTTAACGCCGCCACTGGCTGGGACATCGACCTGGAGGAGTTCCTGCGTACCGGGGAGCGCATCTTCAACCTCAAGCGCATGTTTAACGTGCGGCGCGGCATCAGCCGCAGGGACGATACCCTGCCCGCGCGCATCCTGACACAGCGCCTCCCCGACGGCGGTACCCGCGGCTATGTCCCGGACCTGGAGGCGATGCTCACCGATTACTATACCGCCCGGGACTGGAGCGAGGAGGGTGTCCCCAACCCCCGAAAACTTAAGGAGTTGGACCTGGAGGACTGCATCGGCGTTTAATCCGCATTTTGCCGGTCTGGCCTGCGTATTTATGCCTGAGAACCTGAGTCACATCGGGGTAAGCGGGCGGTAGGGATTTACATAACCCAGAGGACTGATTTACACCCAGGGGATAAAAGACTGTATGACGGCTATCGTTTGAATACCCTGGTGGCGCCGATGGTGGTCAGGATGAATCCGATGACGACGCCGATAATACCGAAATAGGCCGGTATCCCCCCGGAGATGATGCCGCCCTCCAACTGGGCGACCCCGGAAATAATACTCAATATCGAGTAGGGAATCGCCAGGATTAACAGGGCGACTCCCGTGACCAGTGACGCTATCCCCAGTATCATTTCCCGCCGGTGGCGGCATCA
>JBDRGD010000094.1:0-7410 GCA_043818095.1 Chloroflexota bacterium | reverse complement strand
AAGGGCAACGCCCCCCGCTGGAAATACCCGCTAAATTGACGCTTCCCCTTCAATCCCGTTAGAATAAGGTTGGATACCGACCGGGAGGTTTCGCTTTGCACCGGAAGACCACACTGGAAAACGGTTTGCGGCTGGTAACCGCCTCCATGCCCCATATCCGCTCTTTGTCGGTCAACTTCTTCATCGGCACCGGCTCCCGGTACGAGACCGATGCCCAGGGGGGAATCTCCCACTTCATCGAGCACCTGCTCTTCAAGGGCACCGAGAAACGCCCCACCTCCGCGGAAATCTGCACCGCCATCGAGGGTACCGGCGGCCTGATTAACGCCGGCACGGATAAAGAGCTCACCATTTATTACTGCAAGGTCGCCCGGCCTCACTTCGACCTCGCCCTGGACGTAATTGCCGATATGCTCCTTAACGCCCGCTTCGAACCGGCGGAGATAGAAAAGGAGCGCCAGGTCATCATCGAGGAAATCAACATGTGCTATGACTCGCCCGCCCAGCGGGTGGGCATGCTGATTGACGAGCTGCTCTGGACGGAGCACCCCCTGGGCAGGGACATCGCCGGGACCCGGGAGTCCGTCTCCGGCATCAGCCGGGACACGATTTTGGACTACCTCTCCCGCCATTACCTCCCGGCGAACACGACCGTTGCCGTCGCCGGGGATATCTCCCATGAGGAGGTCCTCAGCGCCGTCCGGGAGGTCACGGGCAAGTGGCGGCGCCCGGGAAACCACCCGTCTTACCAGAACTTCTCCCCCGCTCCCGGGAAACGCGTCAAGATTGAAAACCGGGAGACGGAACAAGCGCAGGTCTGCCTGGGCTTGCCCGGGCTGTCCATGACCCACCCCGACCGCTTCATCCTGGACCTGCTCAACGTGATTCTGGGGGAAGGGATGAGCAGCCGCCTCTTCACGGAAATCCGGGACAAGATGGGACTGGCTTACAGCATCCACAGCTTCGCCGAGCATTTTCTGGACACCGGCTCGCTGACCATCGCCGCGGGCGTCGAGCCCGGGAACCTGCGGGTAGCCCTCGGCGCGATACTTGCCGAGCTTGGCCGCCTCAAGGAAGAGGTGCCTGCCGCTGAGATAAGCAAGGCGAAAGAGTTCACCAAGGGACGCTTGATGCTGCGCATGGAAGACAGCCGGGCCGTAGCCAGCTGGCTAGGCGGCCAGGAAATCCTCACCGGGCAGATTCTCACCGTGGATGAGGTGATTGCCTTTATTGACGCCATCACCGCGGAAGACCTCCGGAGGGTCGCCGCGGACCTGCTGCGCAGCGAGCAGCTGAAACTGGCGGTCGTGGGCCCTGTGCCCGCGGACGAGCCGCTGGAAGAACTGCTGCACCTCTAACCGGGACGCCCGGGAGGGCTGAGGGAGACCGAGATGACATATGAAATCAATGACCTGGCAAAAGAGGAATCCTGGCGGATACTGCGCATCATGGGAGAGCTTATCGAGGGCTTTGACAATCTCTCCGACGTGGAACCGGCCGTGTCCATCTACGGCTCCGCGCGCATCAAGCCTTCCGATGAGCTCTACGTCCACACGCAGGAGATCGGCCGCCGCCTGGGCGCCATGGGTTACAGCATCATCACGGGCGGGGGGCCGGGAGTGATGGAAGCCGCCAACCGGGGCGCCCGTGAGGCCGGCGCCAAGTCCATCGGCCTGAACATCGTCCTGCCCCGGGAACAGGTGAACAACCCCTACGCCAACAGGTCAATCAGCTTCAATCATTTCTTCGTCCGCAAGGTGATGCTGGTAAAATACGCCACCGCTTTTATCATCATGCCCGGGGGGCTGGGGACGCTGGACGAGCTGACCGAGATACTGACCCTGATGCAGACGGAAAAGATAAAGCCGTTCCCGGTGATCCTCTTTGACGGCGAGTTCTGGAACGAGTTTCTGGACTGGCTGCGGTGCTCCGCACTGACGCGGGGCTACATCTCGGAGGAAGACTTCAACCTGCTCCGTATCTGTGACGACCCGGACTGCGTTATTGATGTGGTGCGGAAATGGCACGATTCCCGGGAACTGGTGGGCAAGAAAGCCCTGGTATAACCCTTCCCGCAGCCGCTATCAGCTGGTGATTCCCAGCTGGCTCAGGACGCGGCGGATGACCTCCGGCGCCAGCGGCTGGTCCCCTTCCAGGGAAGCCACGTCGTCCGCGGTGACGCCCGCCGTTTCCGCCAGTTCCTCCCGGGTGAGCAGGCGGGCAACCCGCCTGATTCGCGCCTGAGAGCCCGGCACGGAACCGTTCCGCTCAAGTACTGTGTATGTCATCTTCCTTCCAAGGGGAATGATAGCAGGGCGGGGAAAAGGCGGCACACGTGCGCCCGCCCATTTCAACTGAGGGTTAACCCCAATCCATCGCCGGCTTTTCCGGCCTGCGCCCGCGTGATAGAATCGAATCAGGTGCTGAAATCACCGCAGTAAAGGGGGATGATGCTATGTGTCTGGCGAAGGTCTTTTTAAACGGTGAGGGCGGGGCGCCCGTCATGACGGAAATCGCCCGGGTCAAGTTTGACGGGGCGGAAATCCGCCTGGAGAACCTGTTCGGGGAAAGCAAGACCTTTACCGGCAGGCTGCGGGAAATCGACTTCATGGCGTCCCGCCTGCTCCTGGAAGGCAAGGAGACCCTGCCGGGACAGGTCTAGCGCCCCGTCCGGCCGTCTGCCATCGGTAATCTTATTGACAAAATCACCTTGCCCATGTTTATATATTAGTTATAACTCTGCAACAGGAGGATTATATCGCCGAGGAGGTGAATATTGCATGTAAGTCGCAGCCCAGCTGTTCGTAACCGGAACGGTATTAAACAAGGAGGAAGAATGGGTAAGAAATTTTGGTCTTCAGTAACGACATTCGTGTTCGTCATCACCCTGTTAAGCCTGGTAACGGTTGCCTGCGCGCAGCCCGCGCCCGCCCCCGCGCCCGCCCCCTCACCCGCGCCGGCACCGGCACCATCACCGGCGCCATCACCATCTCCCGCGCCGGCCCCAGCGCCTTCGCCGGCACCATCACCATCTCCCGCGCCCGCCCCCGCGCCGGCACCGGCAAACGTTGAGCTTGTCTTCGGCATGCACTCACCCCCGCTGAGCGGCCACGGCATCGTCGCCGAAGCCTGGTACAAGGAACTTGAGAAGCGTTCCGGCGGCAGGATAAAGATAAAGTACTTCCCCGCCGGCGCTTTGGTTGCGAATAAGGACCAGTATGATTTCCTGGTGGCTGGCAACGCCGACATTATCCAGACAAACCCGGGTTACACCCCCGGGCGCTTCCCCAGCATCAACGTCGCCATCATGCCCTTCACCGTGCCCGACTGTATCGTCGCGGCCCAGGCCCTCCAGGCAACTTTCGAATCTACCCCCACCATCCAGCAGGAGTTCAGCGCCGTGAGGTCACTCTTCTACGCCACGACACAGGTACGGCAGCTCTTCACCGCCAGGAAAGCAGTCCGCGGCCTGGCAGACATGAAGGGCCTCAAGATAAGAGCCACGGATGACACCGCCGCGGTTACCCTGACCTACCTGGGCGCGGTGCCCGTCATCATGCCGCCCACCGAGGTCTACACCGGCATGGAGAGAGGCATTATCGACGGCGTTCTCTTCGAGTGGGACGCGGCGACGGCTTTTAAAGCTGCCGAAGTGTCTAGATATGTCACCCTGCTGGACATCAACCTCTCCCTCTTCGGGACCTGGATGAACAAGGATTCCTACAACAAGCTGCCCAGCGACCTTCAGCGGGTGATTGACTCCGTGTCCGGTATCGACGGTTCTCTGTGGTTCGGCACGGGCATGTCCGATAAGAACGCCAAGGACTATGTCACCATCTCGGGCAGCGGCAACATCGAGTTCATCACTCTCTCCTCGGAAGAGAGACAGAACTTTGTCAAAGCGGTCACGCCCCAGTACAACGCGTGGGTCAAGAGCGAGGAAGATATGGGGAAACCGGGGGCTGATATTCTCAACACCTGGCGCAAGGAAGTCGCCCGGTTCTCCAAGTAAACAGCGATTGACTCTTCCGGTAAGTAACAGCTAGTACCGGGCGGGGAACAACCCGATTCGGCAGGTCCCTGCCCGGTACATCTCGGCAATTTATAGAGAGAGCCCTCTCTCCGGGGAAGGGCTCTTTTCTTTCGGAAGTAATTCCGGGAGATTCACTCAGGCCTGGGCAACACTAAGTATTCCGGGTAGATAAGACCGTGGAGGTTCCATCTGAAATAAGGCGCCCGGACGCGGGCGGTGGCCGCCTGCCCTAGCGCATCGTGTTGGGCAGGAACAGAGCTATCTGGGGGACAGCTGTGAGAATCACGATGCAGACCATCATCATAAACCAGAACGGGACAATCCCGCGGAATATCGTGCCCATGGGAACGTCCTTGGCGATGCCGGCGATGACGTAAACATTGAGCCCGACGGGCGGGGTAATCGATGCCTGTTCGACGATGATGACCATGATGACCCCGTACCATATCGGGTCGAAGCCCAGCTGAAGGATAACGGGGAAGAGAATGGGCACGGTGAGCACCACCATCGCCATCGCGTCCATCAAGCAGCCCAGGATGACGTAGAGCAGAACGATGGCTGCCAGGACAATGAACGGAGAAAGCTGCAGGCCACCGACGTAGTTCGCCAGCTGGAAGGGCAGCTCACTGCGCGCCAGGAAAAAGGAAAAAATCATGGCGCCGACAAAGATGCCCATAATCATCGCGGTGGTCTTTACCGTGTCCACCAGGGAGTCGTAGAAGGCCTGCCACGTCAGCCCCCGGTTAATCAGGCTCAGGAGCAGGGCGATGAAGGCGCCGACACCCGCGGCTTCGTTAGCGGTGAAGACGCCCAGGTAAATACCGCCGATAATCACGACGACGAGTATCATCATCCCCCAGGTGCCTTTAATTGCCGAAAGCCTTTCCCTCATGGAAGCCTTGGGGCCGGCCGGGGCCAGGCTGGGATTAATCTTCACCTGCACGAGAATGGTCAGCATGAAAAGGGAAGCCAGCAAAATGCCCGGCAGGACGCCGGCAATCAGCAGCTTGCCGATAGACTGCTCCGTCAGCATAGCGTAGACAACCATCGCCACGCTGGGAGGAATGAGAATGCCTAAAGTCCCCCCCGCCGCCACGCAGCCCGTCGCCAGGCCAGGGTCATAGCGCCGCCCCCGCATCTCCGGCAGGGCGACGTGACCGATGGTCGCCCCGGTGGCCATGCTGGAGCCGCACATCGCGGCGAATCCGGCACAGGCGGCGGTCGTGGCCATCGCCAGGCCGCCCGGCCAGTGCCCCATCCACTGGTAGCCGGCACGGTAGATATCCCGGCTCATCCCGGAATAATAAGCCAGCTGCCCCATGAGGACGAAGAGCGGGATAACGCTCAGGGTATAGTTAGCCGTGGTGCTGTAGGGGATCTGGCCCAGCACGGAGAGCGCCCCGGGCAGACTGGTCAGGTACCATCCCCCCAGCAGCCCGACGACGCCCATCGCGAAAGCAATCGGCATCCGCAACGCCATGAGAATAAAGAGGACTGCGAATCCGATACCGCCGACAGCCAGAGGGCTCATTTACGGGCTACCTCCGCCATCGCCGTTATCATCTTAGATAAAAGCACGAAGCTGAGAACAACACTGCCGATAGCCACCAGATAGATGAAGGGATACACCGGGACGGGTATCACCCCGCCGGTCTCACCTGCTTTCCTGATGTGTGCCGCCTGCAGGAAACACTGCCAGGAAATCAGTGTGAACAGCACCAGGCTGACGAGGTTGGTGAAGATGTCAATCCAGGACAGCGTGCGGGGCGGCAGCGCTTTCCCCAGCAGGTCAACCGCCACCTGTCCGCCTTCCATCGAGCAGTAAGCCAGCCCGAAGAAGACCATCACGGACATCATGAACTGGGTCACGTCATAACTAAAGATGAAGGGGCTGTTGAAACCGTAACGCATGACGACGTCCGCCACCGTAAGCAGCATCATCAGCACCAGCATGATGAGAGAGATGGTGTTGATTTTTCGGCTTACCCAGCGCGCCCAGTTTTCCAGATTCCGTGCGACTTTTTCAATCATGCTGTTTCCGGTTCCCGGACCCTAATCCGGCTATGCTGTCAGGAAACTGTTTTACGTTACTGGATAATATCGCCCGCGCGTGGCGTTAGAGGTGCTGGCGCAGCATAACTGAGCCATAATATATATTACTCTGGCAGGTTTGTCAAGAAGAAGGTGAAATCCGCCTCCCCGCTCCTTGCCCGCATTTTGCCCGCGGTTGTATAATTGGCTGCGGCGTTATTCTGCCCCGGAGGTAAGAGATTGAAATTCGCAGGGAAGGCGGTCATCGTCACCGGTGGGGGTAGCGGTATCGGGCGGGAGATAGCCCTGGCCTTTGCCCGGGAGGGCGCGGACATCGCCGTGAATGACCGGGACGCGGCGGGAGCCGTGGCAACGGCGGCGGTCATCACGAAAGAGTTTCGGCGCAGGGCGCTGCCCCTCCCCGGGGACGTGAGCCGCGCCGAAGACGTGGACAAGCTGGTGGAGAGCACCCTGCAAGAGCTGGGGAAGGTGGACATCCTGGTCAATAATGCCGGGGTGGGGCAGGAGATGCTGCCGACCATCGAACAGTCCGTCAAGAAATGGGAGCTGGTCATCGGCGTCCACCTGAAAGGCACTTACCTGTGCAGCCGGCGGGTGGGACAGTGGATGGTGCCGCAGAAAAGCGGGGTCATCATCAATATCGCCTCCGTCGTTGCCCTGGGCGGTTTCCCGATGCGCACCGCTTACGGTCCCGCCAAGGCCGGCATCGTCAACCTGACACGGTCGCTGGCGGTGGAGTGGGCGGAACACGGCATCAGGGTGAACGCCATCGCCCCCGGTTATATCGAGACCCGGCTCGTCCTGAATGCCGAGAAGGCCGGGGCGCTGGACATGGGGCCGATACTCCGGCGGACGCCCCTGGGGCGGCTGGGAAAGCCGGACGACGTGGCGAAAGCGGCGGTCTTCCTCGCTTCTGATGATGCCGCTTACATCACCGGGGTCACCCTCCCCGTGGACGGCGGCTGGTCAGCTTATCACTATACGTAAACTCAAGGAGAGCCCAGCAGCTTCAGGCCGCTTTCCCGGGTTTCCCGGGGGGCCCGCTGGTGCAGCCCGAGGCGGCTCTTGACGTTTCTCCCGGCCTTCTTTAAATCGACCAGCATCTCGGCGTATTTCAGGGCGGTCTGCACGGGGTCGATGACCGGCGCACCGTCCACCTCGGTCACGCCGCTGACGCTGAGCACGGGACTGAGCGCCCCGCAGCCAACGATGATAACCTCGGCTCCGTCTCTGATGCATTCCCTCGCTGTATTCCTGAAGTCTTCAATGAAGGGTCCCTCATCTCCGGGTTTCCGCGGCGGTGAGAAATTTTCGCCTCGAGCTAA
>JBDRGD010000093.1:0-2977 GCA_043818095.1 Chloroflexota bacterium | reverse complement strand
CGCCGTGCTCACCCGGCGGGCGGGCCTGCGCCTGGGCAACCAGGACATCATCGTCAACGTCACCGGCGGCCTGAAGGTGAACGAGCCCGCGGCGGACCTGGGCATCGCCCTGGCGATTGCCTCCAGCGCGCGGGACGTGGGCGTGGACCCGGCCCTGGCGGCGGTGGGCGAGGTGGGCTTGAGCGGGGAGCTGCGCGCTGTCCCCCAGCTGGAGAGAAGGGTGGCGGAAGCCGCCCGCCTCGGCTTCCAGCGCTGCCTGGTGCCCCGCGCCGGCAGCAAGGCCGCCGCCCACAAGGACACGACGGTCATCCCCGTCAGCAACCTCCGGGAAGCGATTAACGCCGGGCTGGTGAACCGGAAAGAAAATAACGACCAGTCCTGAGTCCGGACTCTTCATCTTAATAATACACTGTCTTTTATTACCTCACCCCACCCCTCTCAAGCAGTGCTTTTTTCTTTCCCACCCTACCCGCCCCGCGGCATCCGCGGCGAGTCTGGGGGAAACAACCACCACCCCAAAGGGTGTCTAAGAGAGGCTCTGCCCACTCCCAATACATCGAAAGCGAGGTGACAAAGGGGCGCGTCAGCCCCTTTGCATTAATTTTTTCCCTCCTTTGAAGGAGAGGGGGACACAGGGAGTGAGGTAGATTTCCCCCCGCCCTTTACGAATCCCCCGTTTGGGATTATAATAGAGTGGTTTTGCCTGAAGCGAGCAACGGCGGAGGTGCACCTTGAGGTTACTTTACGTAGTTTCTACCGGAGAGGCTGCCGGGAAAACGATGATAGCGGCAGGACTGGGCAAGCATTTCCGTGACGCCGGGAAAAAGATAGGCTATCTCAAGCCGGTCTCCGGCGAGGCGAGCACCGGGGACGCCGTTTTCCTGGGCCGGGTGCTGGGGCTGGGGGAATCCGTGGACTTCATCTGCCCCCCGGCGGAGAGCCCGGGGGAAGTGCAGCAGGCATGCGCCCGCGTCTCCGGGGAAAAGGACGCGGTGATTATTGAAAGCCGCCTGGGCGCCGACCCGGCGGACAACTACGAGGTCGCCCGGAAGCTGGACGCCCGGGTAATCGTCGTGGCGGACTATACCGGGGACATCGCGGCGTCGCTGGATACCTACCGCGGCTTCGGGAAAAATCTCCTCGGCGTGGTCATCAACAAGGTGCCGCAGAGCCGCCTCGAAGAAGCAAAATCGGGCATTGCCGCCCGGCTGACCGGGGCGGGGATTAATGTCCTGGGAATCATCCCGGAGGACCGCGCGCTGGCGGCGCTCTCCGTGAGCGAGCTCGCCGGGTGCGTTCAGGGCAAGATACTGAACCAGGAAGAAAAGACCGGGGCGCTGGTGGAAAACCTGATGCTCGGGGCGATGGTGGTGGGCTCGGGAGTCGACTATTTCGGAAGGAAGCCGAACAAGGCGGCGGTCATCGCCAGTAACCGCCCGGACATGCAGCTGGCCGCCCTGGAAACCTCCACCCGCTGCCTGGTCATCAGCGGCGCCAAACAGGAGCCCGTGTATGCCGTCCTGGAAAAGGCGGACAACCACCAAATTCCCGTAATACTCACGGAAGAGGATACGAGCGCCATTGTCCGGGATGTCGAGAAATGCCTGACCAACACCCGGTTCACCCAGGAAGGGAAACTGTCCCGGCTCGGGGAAATACTGCGCCAGCATTTTG
Organism: Chloroflexota bacterium; assembly: GCA_043818095.1. Classification (GTDB taxonomy): domain Bacteria; phylum Chloroflexota; class Dehalococcoidia; order Dehalococcoidales; family RBG-16-60-22; genus JBDRGD01. The sequence continues at coordinate 1,303 of JBDRGD010000093.1, read as the reverse complement.
ACATGGCGGCAGTGGAGAAAGTCTTGGGCTAAGTCAAGCTGATTTCAACCGGAGATTTCCCCGCCCGGTAAACGGCGGGAGAGGAAAAATTCCTGGTAGAGCCTGGCTCGGCTGGGATTTTTCTTTTGTTGAGGTTAAAGCCGGATTGTTATAAAATTGGTCTTGTTGCCCGAAAAAGGTGATACCCCGGTACCACCGGGAAAATATATTAAGGAGGGCAGGTGATTGAATGCACTAGGAAGACATATGCTTCTAGAGTGTAAGCACTGCCGCCCAGGGGTGCTTAACGACCTGGAATTCCTCAGGACTACCCTGCTCACGGCAGCCACCGAGTGCGGCGCCACGGTCCTCGGGGACTCTTTCCACCCCTTTGAACCCCAGGGCGTGAGCGGCGTGGTCATCATTGCCGAGTCCCATATCTCCATCCACACCTGGCCGGAGTACGATTACGCCGCGGTGGACATCTTCACCTGCGGCACTAACGTCCAGCCGGATATCGCCGCGCAGGTTATCATCGAGAAACTGGAAGCGAAAGACCACTCGGTAGTCGAGATACAGAGGGGGCTCCTGGCCGCGGTACCCGCGTAGCCCGGTTTATAGAGATGATGGACACCGACCCGGCAAGCTGGCTAGACGACAGCATCAGCGAAAGTTTTATTCAGCGGCACCACATCGCCGAGGTGCTCTACGAGGGGCGGACTCCCTACCAGGATGTCCGTATCCTGCGCACGGACAGCTTCGGCAGGGTGCTGGTGCTGGACAACAAGATACAGTCCAGTGACGCGGACACCTTCGTCTATCACGAGGCGCTGGTGCAGCCCGCGATGCTGGCGCATCCCCGCCCGGAGACGGTATTCATCGCCGGGGGAGGCGAGGGAGCTACTCTCCGGGAGGCCCTGACCCAAAGCACGGTGCGACGGGCGGTGATGGTAGACATGGATGAGGCGGTGGTCGCCCTCTGCCGTCAGTACCTGCCCGACCACAATGCGGGGGCATTTACGGACCCGCGGACGGAGCTGCGCCACGAAGACGCCCGGGCATACCTGGAAAACACCGGGGAGAGGTTCGACGTTATCATCATCGATTTGCCGGACCCCATCGAGGAAGGCCCCGCCTACCGGCTCTTTACCCGAGAATTTTACCGCGTCGTCCGGGAGAGGCTGACCGACGAGGGGATAATCGCCGTGCAGTCCGGCTCCGCCATGATTACCGAACTGCTGAACCTGAGCGCGGTCCAACGCACCCTGCGGGAAGTCTTCCGGCACGTGGCGGCCTACAAGGTGGACATGCCCTGTTTCGGGGG
>JBDRGD010000092.1:0-5114 GCA_043818095.1 Chloroflexota bacterium | reverse complement strand
GTGATTACCCTTGCCGCCTCCGCCGCCCTCGCGGACGCCGCCGCCACGGCTATCGGCAACCGGATAACGGACGCCGCCGATTTCGATGCGGGTATCCAGTTCGCGCAGGGCATCAGGGGACTCCGTGGTGTGGTCATCATCAAGGGGGGGAAGCTGGCGGCGTGGGGAAAGGTAAAGCTCTGCGAGACGGGTAACTGAGCCCCGGCGTTTATCTCCGGACGAGAATCTTAATCCGGGTGGTGTCGCTCACGCCCTTCAGCACGGAGACCATGCCGCGCACGGTGCTGCCGATGATTTTACTGACGAAGGCGTTCACGGGGAGAGGGGCGTCATTCAGGGTGACGGCCACGGCATCGCCATCGATGGTCAGGTCAAGAGTGCCGATTTCCCCGGTACCTTCCAGCGCCGCAATCATCCCCACGACCGTGTGGTCCACGAACCTTTCGACAAAGTAGTCCAGCGGGATGGGCGCGCCGCCCACGTTCAGGGTTACTTCTCTGGTCATTTTCCCGGCTCCTTTGGCTAACCGCGGGTCTTTTTCACGTAGACCCGGATTTCGCCGTCTTTCTCTTCGCTGCCCAGGAACTCGTTACCCGTGGACTTCGCCCAGGCGGGCATGTCCTGCTTGATGCCCTTGTCATCGGCCACCACTTCCAGGACCTGCCCCGTTTTGAGCTCCTTGAACTTCTGCGCCGTTTTCACAATCGGCATCGGGCAATACAGACCCACACAGTCGAGAGAATGGTCTGCCTTCATCAGCCACCTCCAGGTAAAGAAAAAATTTAGATAAAGAGCACCACCTTGGAATCGCTCGCCTCCCCCAGGAAATAGGCGGCACCCGCGATGCCCAGGACCCCCGGGCGGAAGCCCCCTTCCTCGAGACCGAATAGCCCGCAGGAGGTGCTGCAGGGTATCATCTTCACGCCCATCTCCTGCGCCATGTTCATCAGCTCATCCAGGGAAGGCATTTTTGACTCTTTCATCAGCTTTTTCATCGCCCAGGTCCCCATGCCGAACATGTGGAACCGGGAGGGTTTCAGCCGCTTGCTGCCGCCGCGGTCGATGATGTTGAACATCTTCCGTAAAAAGCCGCGGCTCTGCAGGCTGCCCTCGTTTTTCTTGATGATGTTCAGTCCCCAGAAGGTGAAAAACATGGTGACGTCCATGCCCATGCTGGCGCCGGTGGTGGCGAGCATGAAAGCCGCCAGGGCGCGGTCAAGCTCCCCGCTGAAGACCACGATGGTCAACTTGTTTTGTTTCTCTGTCTCCGCCACGGACACCCTCCTGAAATTGCTATCCCTTCATCTCCGCGCCACAACTGGGACAGGTCTTCTTGTCCCGGGCGACGGGCTTGCGGCAGTTCGGACAGGTAAACACCTCCACGTTGCAAGCCCCGCAGTAAGGAAAGGAAGCTTCGGCAATCTCCTCGTCGCAGTAGGGGCAGAAGCGCGGTCCCCCGGTAACTTTCTTCTCCTCCGTCATTTTCCTTTACCTCCTGTCGATTTCTTCTGTTTGCCCTGATAGTCTTCAATCGCCTTGGTCAGGGCTTCCGCGCCCAGGTTTGAGCAGTGGAACTTGTTTTTGGGCAGTCCCTCCAGCTCCTCGGCCACGGATTTGGGGGTGATTTTCAGGGCTTCTTCCAGCGTCTTCCCCATCCCCATCTCGCTGACCATGCTGGACACGGCAATCGCCGCCCCGCAGCCGAAGGTGCGGAACTTGATATCGGCGAGGCGATTGTCCTTCACCTTGATGTAGAAGGTCATCATGTCCCCGCAGACCGGATTGCCCACTTCACCGACGCCGTCCGGGTCCTCAATCTCCCCCACGTTGCGGGGTTTCATAAAGTGGTCCATGACCTTCTCGCTGTAAATTGGCATCTCAGTTGCCTCCCTTTCCGGTTTTGGTAAACTTGGCGTAGAGCGGCGACATCTGCCGCAGCCGGTCCACGATGCCGGGCATCACTTCCAGAACGTAGTCGATATCCCCGTCCTCGTTGTCCCTGCCCAGCGTGAAAAGGATGGAACCCTGGGCAATCTCATGCGAGATGCCCATGGCAATCAGCACGTGGGAAGCTTTCAGCGCCCGGGAGGTGCAGGCGGAACCGCTGGAGACCGCAATCCCCTGGCTGTTCAGCAGCATCAGCATCGACTCGCCCTCGATGAACGCCACGCAGAAACTGGCGGTGCCCGGCAGGCGCTCCGTCGGGTGGCCGGTAACTACCACGTGGTCAATCTTCGCCGGCAGCTCCTTCAGGAGGTGGTCCCGCATAACGACCAGGTGCTTGCCGCGCTTCGCCATGTCCCGCGCCGCCAGCTCCGCCGCCTTGCCCATGCCGGCGATGGCGGCGATGTTCTCCGTGCCCGCGCGCCGTCCGCCTTCCTGTATCCCGCCGTCCAGCGGGGCATGATGCGTGTCCCCCGGCGCACCCAGAGGGCGCCGACCCCCTTAGGCCCGTAAAACTGGTTGGCCGCCAGACTCAGGGTATCCACCCCGAGCGCCTTGACGTCCACGGGAATGACGCCCGCCGTAGCGATGGCATCGGTATGGAAGGGGATTTCCCGCTCCCGGGTAATCCTGGCAATCTCCGCCAGGGGCTCGATGGTGCCCACCTCCCCGTTGGCGTGCATCACGGAGACCAGGATGGTATCTTTGCGGATGCCCTTGCGGACGTCATCGGGGTCGACCACCCCATGCTGGTCCACCGGAATCTCGGTCACCGCGAAGCCCAGCTTTTCCATGGTCCGCGCCGAGTGCAGCACGGAAAAATGCTCGATGGCGGAGACGAGGATATGCTTTCCCTTCTCCTTCCGCGCCAGCGCGAGACCCTTGATGGCGAAGTTATTGCTCTCCGTCCCGCTGCCGGTGAAGATAATCTCCTCCGGGGCGGCGTGAATCAGGTGCGCTACCTGCTCCCGGGCGGCTTCCAGGCCTTCCCGCGCCTTGTCCCCCCAGTCATGCAGGGAGGAGGGGTTGCCGAATGCCTCCCCGAGATAGGGCAGCATCGCTTCCCTGACCTCCGGAAGCAGAGGCATCGCTGCCGTATGGTCCAGATAAACCTGCCTCATCCTGACCTCCTTCCGGTCACCGGCGCGCTACCTGGCCTGGCGCTGCAATTCTTTCTTCAGGCTGGTAAAAAGCCCGTATTCGCTGCGGGCATGGACGTTAATCAGGCGCACGGTGTGCCCCATGTAAACGCGGGTATCGTGGGCCTTGGCGGACCAGAAATGGCTGCCCAGTTCCCCGCTGATAAGCTCGACGGTATGCTTCTTCATTTCTTCCAGGCGGCCCCGCAGGTCCACGTGCTCCGCCAGAAGGGAATTGAGGGCGGAAACCAGCTCCTTGTCCCCCTGTTTCTCGAAGGCGCGCAGCAGGGCGGTTTCCTCACGGTCGAAGTGGGCGTTGATTCCCTCACCGTAAGACTCCAGGAGCTCCCAGAACTGCTGCAGGCCCTTCTTCTGGTCGAGCCTGCCCGGCATGAAAGCATCCTGGGCTTTCTCCAGCCCGGCGATGGCCTGCACGTCATTCGCCACTTTTTCCAGCTCTTTAGCCTGGCGCCCGAACATGCGGTGCTCGGCAATCAACTGGTCAATGAGGTTAATGATGTCATCCATGCGCTCTACCTCCGCGGGACTTCCCGGCCGTATTCCATGAAGCAAGAAAAGTATAACACAAGCCTCGCCTCACCTACCAGACCGTAATTATCAGTCTAAATGAATTGCGCCGGCTTTGACTACGACAAAAATCACACCAGACCCCTTCCTGGCAGGTGATGCGGGGTTTACCCTCCCTGCCGCTGCAGGAAGTGGTGCGCGGAGAGCGCCGCCTTGGCGCCCTCACCGGCAGCGATGATAATCTGTTTCTCCGGGACGTCCGTCACGTCACCGGCGGCGAAGAGCCCGGGCTGCGTCGTCTCGGCAAAGGAGCTCACCGGGACCTCGCCGTGGCGGTTCAGCGGCACGAGTCCCTTTACCGGCTCCGAGTTGGGTATCAGCCCGATTTCCACGAAGATGCCGGTAACGTCGAGCCGTTTCTCCTGCTGGCCTTCGAGCTTGCGGATGACGATGCCCGTAACCAGCTCTTCCCCGAGGATACGCAGCGTCTCGTACTCCGTGTAGGTGGTCAGGTTCTTCAGCCCGGTAAGGCGCTCCTGGAGCACGAAATCTGCGGTCAGCGGGGTCAGCGAGACCAGCGAGACATGCTCCGCAATCTTCCCCATGTCCAGCGCCGCGGACACCGCCGAGTTGCCGCCGCCTACCACCACCACCCTCTGCCCGGAGAAAATCGGCCCGTCGCACACGGCGCAGTAGGTGACGCCCCTCCCCGTCAGCTCCGCCTCTCCGGGCACCCCCAGCTTCCGGGGCTTCTTGCCCGTCGCCAGGATTACGGTCTGCGCCGGATAGCGCCCGCCGCCCTCCGTGACCACGGCAAAGCCGTCATCGCGCTTCTCCAGTCGGCTCACCCTGGAGCCGATTTTCTGCTCGACGGGAAACTGGCTGATGTGCTGCTGGAACTTGCCGATGAGCTCGGCGGCTTCAATGAACTGGAAGCCGAGCCAGTTCTCAATGCCCAGGGTGCTGTTCATCTGCCCGCCGACGTCCTCGGCCCGCAGGAGCGTCTCCAATTGCTTGCGCGCGGCGTAAACCGCCGCCGCCAGCCCCGCGGGACCGGCCCCGACAATGATTAAATCGTACATCTAGTGCAGGCCGATTATTGCAGCAGCTCGTCCAGTTTCGCCTGGTTGAAGCCGACGATAGGCTCGCCATCGCCGATGATGATTACCGGTACCGCCATCTGGTGGGACTTGGCAATCATCTCCTTGGCGGCATCGTGATTACCCGCGACGTCCTTTTCCTCGAAAGTGACACCCTTCTGCGAAAGATACTCCTTCGCGCGGTGGCACCAGGGTCAGGTGGGGGTGGTGTAAATTACCGCTTTTTTCTCCGCCATGGCTAACCTCCTGCGTTGCTGCCGGATATGCCGACGGCTTATGCTATACTTTAAGTATAGGTAATCCCGGAAGGGTTCGCAAGGCATCCGGACGAAAATGGAGATTAGTTAGGCACCGCTATGCCCCATGTGTTCCCGGCGCAATGCCGGACGACCGCCATGTCCAT
>JBDRGD010000091.1:0-11451 GCA_043818095.1 Chloroflexota bacterium | reverse complement strand
TCATTGAGTTTTGTTCCCCATCCCCCTGTGTCCCCCTTCCCGCGGGGAAGGGGGAAGATGATTTAAAAGAGGGGCTGCGCCCCTCTTAGACGCCCAAGGAGTTCATCTATTTGAATATTTCCTCTGGCTCTATCTTATTCCATTTTAGGGAAGACTCATCGAGTAGGGAGACACTTTGCAGCTCACGTCTTTTCCACCTAGACAATATGCAGCACTTCGCATGATAATACTTGCCAACCTCAAGCATTCTCTTTTTATCATCTTCTGAAGGGTCTCGTGCTCTCCCACCCTTTACCTGAATTAAAACTATCTCAAAAAGGTCACCTATCTTCAATGTCTTAGAGTGGTATTTATGATTTTTTCGTATCGCGATTATATCAACTATTCCTCTTGATTCACCCTTGTTGGGCCCTCTGAAAGACACTATCTGCCAACGTTGCTTACTTAGTTTTCTATTTGTGAATGTTATTAACCATTTCGTCATTGTTTCTGCCCACTTGTCAGTACAGGCAGCCTTTTCGTGGGGACTAAGTTTATGTTCCATAATTTCGGCTTCCATCTCTAACCTCCTCTAAGTCCTACTCTTTCCAGACCTGCCCGCCTTCAGGGAGGTCTGCGAAGAGGTCTTCCCCGGCGAGCTTGGCGGTAATGGTCTCCCGCAGCGCCCCGACGGGCACGCGTATCTGCCGCATGCGGTCGCGCTCCCTTACCGTGACGCGGCTGTCCTCCAGCGACTGGAAATCGACGGTGACGCAGAGGGGCGTGCCGATTTCGTCCTGGCGGCGGTAGCGCCGCCCGATGCTCTGGGTCTCGTCGTACTGCGTCATGAAGCAGGGGCTGATATTTTTAAAGATGTCTTTGGAGAGGTTGACCAGCGGCTCCTTGCGGCTGAGGGGAAGTATCGCCACCTTGATGGGGGCGATGTCCGGGTGGAAGCGGAAGAGCACCCGTGTCTCGTCCTTGTCCGGCTCCTCGTCGTAGGCGTCGCACAGGAACGCCAGCACGGAGCGGTCTACCCCGGCGGAAGGCTCGATGATGTAAGGGACGATGGCCTCCTTTGTTTCCTCGTCGAAATAGCTCAGGTTCTTGCCGCTGAACTTGCTGTGCTGCGCCAGGTCGAAGCAGCCCCGGTTGGCGATGCCCTCAAGCTCCGACCAGCCGATGGGGAAGTTATATTCCACGTCGTAGCAGCAGCTCGCGTAGTGCGCCAGCTCTTCCCCGCCGTGCTCGCGGAGGCGCAGGTTTTCCTTTTTGATGCCCAGGCCCAAATACCACTGGAAACGCCTATCCAGCCAGTAGTCGAACCACTCCCGGTCCGTGCCGGGGCGGACGAAGAACTCGATTTCCATCTGCTCGAACTCGCGGCTGCGGAAGATGAAGTTCCCGGTGGTAATCTCGTTGCGGAAGGACTTGCCGATTTGCGCCATGCCGAAAGGCAGCTTCTTCCGCGTGGTGTTGAGCACGTTCTCGAAGTTGACGAACATGCCCTGCGCCGTCTCCGGGCGGAGATAGACCACGGCGTTATCGTCCTCCACCGGCCCCATGAAGGTCTTGAACATCAGGTTGAACCGGCGGGGCTCGGTGAGCTCTCCCCCGCAGCTGGGGCAGATCGTCTCTTTCAGTTCGTCGGCGCGCCAGCGGAGGTGGCACTGCTTGCACTCCACCAGGGGGTCGGAGAACTCCTGGAGATGGCCGCTGGCTTCCCAGACCCGCGGGTGCATCAGGATGCTGGTGTCCATCCCCACCACGTCCTCCCGCTCCTGGACGTTGGTGCGCCACCAGGCTTCCTTCACGTTGCGTTTCAGTTCCACGCCCAGCGGGCCGTAGTCCCAGGTGCTGGAAAGCCCCCCGTAAATCTCGCTGCTGGGGAAGATAAAGCCCCGGCGCTGGGAAAGCGAGACCAGCTTTTCCATGGTGAGTTTGCCGGATGTCTGTTCCGCCATGTTTCGTGCTCCTTGTTAACCCTCGGGTTGCTGCCGGGCAGCCAGTGCCTGGTAGAAAATGTTGCCCAGAATGGCCACGCCCGCAATCATGACGATGACCGCGAAGAGCCAAAGGGGAAAAAGATGTATCCGGTAGGCATTGTAAAGGAAAACATCCAGCATTGCAAAGAGAATCATGACCTGCGGCAGGGCGACCATGTTCCCCATGATGATCAGCAGCCGGCGCACCATGCCGCTTTCCCCCTGCTGAGCGCGGTGGCTCATTTTGACCGTCCCCCAGATGATGCCCAGGGCGACCAGGGCGAAGACCAGCTGGGGCAGCAGCGTCCAGGCGAGGAAGGCATTGCGGCCGATGAACTTGTCCGGCGTGGCGCCGCCCCGGAAATTATAGGCGATTTCCGCGGGGAGAGTGGCGAAAGCCGCCGCCAGCACCAGCGCAAGGATAAAGACCGCCAGCGGCAAGATAATGTACCGGATGCGAAAGGCCAGTTTCACCTGAGAAATTGTCTTCTCCTTGCGGGCTTTTACTTGGCTAAAAGTTAGCAGCTTTGGGCGCGGATGTCAAAGCCGGATTAAAATCCGAAATAGCTCTTGTCCAGGTCGCCTTCGTTGGAATAGCCCCGGCTCTCCCAGTAACCATGGTAGTTCACATCGTCCGAAAGCTCTATCTGCGTAATCCATTTTATCCATTTGTAGCCCCACTTGCTCTCCGCCACCAGGACGAAGGGGAACCCGCGCTCCGGGGGAACGGTGACCTCATTCATCTTGTAAGCCATGAGGATAGCGTTGTCGATGACGTAGCTTAGCGGGAAAGACGTCGTGTAGCCGTCATAGGCGTGAAAGATGATGGTATTAGCTTCGGGGAGGATTCCGGCGTCCGCCAGCAGGTCCCGCACCAGGACGCCTTCCCAGAGGATATTGACGCTCCAGCCTTCCACGCAGTTCAGTCGGACGACCTTCTGATAGGAATCATAGTCCCCGGTGACGGCCTCGTAGGTCCGCGTCTGCGGGGTCTTTACCAGCCCGGTTATTTCCAGCCGGTAGGTATCGATGGGGACGTTCTGCGGCCCCTTGATGGAGTTTTCCCGGAAATGGTTGATGGAAGAAAGGTCTTCCCCCTGGTACTCCCGCACCTCCACCGTGGGCAGTTCCGTGACGGGTTGTTGCCGCTGCGCCCCGTAGTAGATGACGGCGCCGATGAAGACGGCGATGACGATGAAGGTAACGCTGAAGCCAAAGAGGATTTTCCGTTGCATCATGCCACCTCCCTGCCGGATTCCTGCCGCAGGCGGGAGAGGCGGACCATGCGCTCGAAGAGCCAGCGCGGCGCCTTACCGTGGTGCAGGGGCAGATTGGCAATGCCGGTCCTGACGGGGAGGGTCATGGCTCCTCCTGGCTAGTGGCCGCAGGTGCCGCAGCTGGAAGAACCGCAGCTGCCGCAGGAGCCGCCGCTACCGGCGATGGGGCTCGTTGCTCCGCCTTCTCCCCTGGAGAAGCAGGCGAAGGTGGAAAGCCGTTTGGCCGCCGGTTTCTGGCAGTGGGGGCAGGGGGTTTTCTCGTCCGCCTGACGGAAAGGGCGTAATTTCTCAAATTCCAGTCCGCAATCCGGGCAGGTGTATTCGTAAATCGGCATTTCTTTACTCCCGTTAATATTCTATGCCTTCCCGCAGCGCGCGGTCAAGTGAGCGCAGGCCGGGCCGGGGAGATAACCGCGCGCTTCCGGTCTTGACAGTGGCGGCTACTTGTGAAAAACTAAATATCACATTCTGGGGAAAGGAGAAGGAAATGCCAAGTGTTTTCAAAGGTCTGGCTTCCATCACCGCCTGGGTGCTCTTCATCTTCGGCGCCGTGTCTCTCCTGGGAGGGTTCGGCCGTATTTTCATGAGTGCCCCACTCGACCTGATAACCGCCTACTTCAGTTTCGGCGTGGGCGGTCTCTTCCTCTCGGTAGTCGTCATGAAGCTCCGGCACATGATGGAATAGCGGAGCGTCCCGAAAGAGAAATGATGGCTACCGGCAGCCGGGGGGTGAACCGTGCCGGTAGCCATCCGGGGAACACACACCTCAGTGCAGGTTAACGTACTGCGTTACCCGGCGCGGCATGGTGCGCTCGATGCTGAGCACCGGTCCGCCCGGCGGCTTGACCTCCAGGGTGAACTCTTCGTAAGCCCCGATGCTGAGGTTTGCCGTGGTGGAGAGGTCCACGGTAATCAGGAACAGCTCCGCCGGGTCCAGAAGGTTGTCCGCGTTAACGTCGCTCAGCCGCTGCATCGACCAGTTGACCGTGGGAATCAGCATGTCGCTGTCCATGTAGGAGATGACCACGGTATTGGTGCTGTTGGAGCTGTCCGTGAAGTCCACGGAGCCCCCGGCTGCCGGGGTGCCGACAAAAAGGTAAATCTGCTTGATTTCGCCGTTCTCCACCTTGGCGATAACGTCGCCCTTGAGCTCCACGACGGACATGATGGCTTCCAGTGAGGCGGTGACCGCCTGCTTGGCTTTCTGCGAAGAGTACAGCCCCGCGGAGACAACCACGTAAGCAAATACCGATGCCACCATGACGAAGGCAATCAGGATGATAGCGGTCTCCAGACCGGTGATACCTTCTTCCCGGGCATGCACCGTTTTCTTCAGCCACTGCAATATTCTGCCCATGAATAACCTCCCGCGGTATTCCCTGAAACGCTCACCCTCAGCTCCCGCTTTCGCTGAGGAAACGGTTAATATCTTCCCGGGCGAAACGGCGGTCCTGCCGGCCGCCCAGTCGGTAAGTCTTGAGCAGGCCGCGGTCGCTCCACAATCTGACCGTGTTGGGGTGCACGTGGAGGAGATAGGCGACCTCCGATACGGTAAGCATCCTCTGCGGCACTTCCGTTCCCGTAATACTGATTGTCATAGCTTTTTCTCCAGTTCCAAATACGTCCCGTTAATTCACGCCTTTTACGGTAACATCACATTCCCTACATCTATTAGACAAATAAACCGGCGATTTGTTACACCGCGTTTGCGCCGGGGTGAAACGATAGGGTAAACTGGGAGCAGTCTTCAGGAAGAAATCTTACCGGGCGGGATAACGATTTTGGCTGAGATTCGCCCTTTCCGCGGGGTCCGCTACAACCCGGAATATATCCCGGATATCTCCCGGGTGCTCTGCCCCCCATACGATATCATCTCGCCGGCGCGGCAGCAGGAGCTTTACCAGCGCAGCGAGTACAACTTCATCCGCATCGAGTATAACCATGAGCTGGCCCGGGACACGGCGGCGGACAACCGCTATTCCCGGGCGGCGGCTACCCTGGAGCAGTGGCTCCGGGAGGGTATTCTCAAGGCGGATGATGCCCCCGCCGTTTACCTGCATGACCACTATTTCTCCCATTCCGGGGAGCGCAGGCGGCGGCGGGGTCTTACCGTCATCGTCCGGCTGGAGGAATGGAGCCGGATGGTCGTCCGTCCCCACGAGGGGACGCTGTCCCGCCCCCGGGGCGACCGGCTGAACCTGCTGTGGGCGCTCCAGGCGAATACCAGCCCCGTGCTGACGCTGTACCATGACCCCCGGCAACAGATGGCCCGCCTGCTGGCGGAGCAGAGCGAAGCCGCGCCGCGCCGCGAAATAGCCGGGTTCGACGGGGAAGAGCACCATCTCCAGGCAATCACCGACATGTCCGCCCTCCGGGCGATAACCCGGATGCTGGCGGACCAGCCGCTCTACATCGCCGACGGGCACCATCGTTACGAGAGCGCCCTGACCTACCGCCAGGGAAGAATCGCCTGCACCCCCGGGACCAGCGGCGAGGAGGCTTACAACTTCGTCCTGATGACCCTGGTGGACTTCGACGACCACGGGCTGCTGATTCTGCCCGCCCACCGCCTGGTGGGGGGTATGACTCCGTCATCGCTGGAAGGGCTGGCCGGCAGGCTGGAGACCTTCTTTGCCATCGAGGAGGCGCCCCTGCACCCGCAGGATATCCAGGGGCAGGTTGCCGGGCTGCTGGCGGGGGAGGGGATAAGGCTCCTTCTCTTCGGCATGAACCGCGGGTCCCTGCTGGCGCTCCGCCTGAAGGACGGCGCCGCCGCCGCCGGGATGATGCCCTACTTCCACTCCGAGCACTACAAGGAGTTGCCCGTGAGCGTCCTGGACCACGTCATCCTGGAGAAGCTGCTGGGGGTGGGTAACGATGAAGAGCGGGCGGTCGTCGATTATCGCAGCGACCCCGTGGAGGCTATCCAGATGGTGATGGAAAGGGAGTACCAGCTGGCCTTTCTGCTTAATCCGGTCACGCCGCGCAGCATCCAGAAGATTGCGGATGCCGGTGACCGCATGCCGCGGAAGTCCACCTATTTCTATCCCAAGCTGCCCTCCGGGCTGGTCCTTTACCGGCACGCCTAGTAGGGTATCATAGACTAAACCCCCGCCTTTCCGGTATGATAAGGTATCATGCCGGGTATCATGGACATCGTCCTGCCCACGTTCCTCGTCATCCTCGTCGGCTATTTCCTGGGGAAAAAGACGAAATTCCAGATGGCGACGGTGGTGGACCTCACGCTTTACCTCGGCTCCCCGGCCATCGCCTTCGTTTCCCTGCTGAACCGGAAAATCGTCCTGATTGATGCCGCCAAGATGTGGGCGGCGGCGGTGGTCATCATGGCAGGCTGCGGCATCGCCGCCTGGATAATTTTCACGCTCCTGCGGCAGAATCACTCCGGCCTGTACGTCTCTATCGCGATGATGAACACGATGAACATCCCCTTCCCGCTGGTCTACCTGGCTTACGGCGCGGAGGGACTGCTCGCGGCCACGCTGTTCTATATCCCCAACAGCCTCGCGATAAACTCGGTGGGGATTTACGTCATGGCGGGGAAGCACTGGCGGGAAAGCATCAAGGAGGTCTTCAAGCTTCCGGTGATTTATGCCGCAATCCTGGGACTAATGTTCAACTTTCTGAACGTCCAGGTCCCGGACGCGGTCATGCGGTCGATAAACATGCTTGCCCTGATGACCCTGCCCCTGATTCTGCTGATACTGGGGTACAACCTGGCCAGCGTGCACCTGACCTCACTGCCGACAACGCTGCTGGCTTCTTTCCTGCGGATGGGCGTAGGGCTGGCGCTGGGGCTGCTGATGGTTGACCTGCTGCACATCACCGGCATCTTCCGCTCGGTCCTTATCCTGGACGCGGCGATGCCCGCGGCGGCGAATTCTTCCCTCCTGGCGTCGAAGTTCAATAACGAGGCGGAGCTGGTGTCCAGTGTAGTTTTCTGCACCACGCTGGCCAGCATCGGCGTCATTCCGCTGCTGCTCCACCTGCTGGCCTAGGCGGGAGAGCTTTCGGACTTGAGCATTACCAGCATCATCTTGAAGCGGCTGACCGCTTTCAGCGCGTGGGGCTTATTGGCAGGCATGATGACCAGTTCTCCCTGTTTCACCGTGAGCGCCTTCCCGGCGATGGTCACCTCCGCTTCCCCGTCAAAAATATAGACCAGGGCGTCGAACGGCGCCGTGTGTTCGCTGAGGCCCTGTCCCGCGGCGAAGGCGAAGAGAGTGACCGTTCCCGACTTCCGCTCCATCAGTGTCCGGCTGACGATGCTGCCTGCCTGGTAGTCCACCATTCCGCCCAGGGCGGCGGCCTGCGCGGTGAGTTCTTCCGTGCTCATCTTTGTGCTCCTTTTTCAGATATGAACACATTATATCATTCTTTTCCGGGCGGGAGAGGGGTATTTTAAACGAGAGGGGGCGAAGCCCCCTCTAAAAATAATTAATTCCCCCTCTCAAACATCAGGACATGCAGAGCATCAGGTAAACCTGTTTGAGAGGGGGTAAGGGGGTGAGCATCAGCGAACCACCAAACCGAATAATATCCGTTTCCCCGCCGCGTTGCGTCCCGGCGCAGGGGCTGGTATCCTGAAATCAGCCGGGCTGACCGGCGGAGGACTGATGATGAGCCATTTTCACGCTCACGGCTTCTCCCCTCACGCCTTTGACGAGGAGAGGAGGAAATGGCAGGACCCGGAAGCTGTCCTGAAGGGCATCGGTTTGAAGGCGGGTTCTGTCTTTCTCGACCTCGGTTGCGGCGGCGGGTTCTTTGCGCTGCCGGCGGCGAGGCTGGTGGGGCCGGAGGGCAGGGTCTACGGGATTGATGTGAACGGAGAGGCGGTCCGGGAGCTGGGTAAGCTGGCAGCGAAGGAAGGCCTCAAGAACATCGAATTGACAGTGGGAAAAGCCGAAGAAGTGCTACTCTGTGACGGCTGTGGCGACATCGCTTTCTGCGGCATCGTCCTCCACGACTTCGCGGACCCGGGAAAGGTGCTGGTAAACGCCCGGAAAATGCTGAAGCCTTCCGGGATGCTGGCTAATCTGGACTGGAAAAAAGAGCCGGGGACGATGGGCCCCCCGTTTCCGAAGAGGTTCAGTCCGGAATACGCTTCCGGGCTTATCGCGGGGGCGGGCTTTCGGGTCAGCAGCATCCGGGACGCCGGCCCCCACCATTACCTGATAATCGCCGAGCTGCCGTAGCCCTCAGCTCTTTTTCTCTTCGTCTTTCGGCGGACAGCAGTTCCGCCATCCCCAGCGGCTCCCGGGGCGGTGGCGCACGATGAGGAAGACGCCGATGATGATGAGAATCGCGGGCCAGGTGTAGTTCCAGACCGAGCCGGTCAGCACTCCCAGCTTGACCAGCAGCGCGATCAGCCCCACGACCACCAGTATCACGCCGAGGAACATCGGTTGCCTCCTTCAGGAAAGCGACTGGCCTCATTATACTACGGGAAAGGGTGAGGGGGACAGACCGTCCTGTCTGTAAGAAAGGGGGGAGGGGACCGTCATTGCGAGCCAAAGGCGAAGCAATCTCAAACACCGGGGAAAGAGGTTGCTTCGTCGCAACGCTCCTCGCAATGACAGCTCTACTAACCGGGTATAAAAACCTTAACCGGACCGTTTGACGGCTGCTCCCCCGGCTGCTATAATTTGCGGCAATGCCGGACTGGCGCCTGCTCTGCTGGAACGTGAACGGTATCCGCGCGGTCGCCCGCAAGGGCCTGCCGGAATGGCTCCGCGGGGAGTCCCCGGAGGTGCTGTGCCTCCAGGAGACGAAGGTCCAGGAGGACCAGCTCGGCCAGCTGGGGCCGGAGGTGCTTTCGCCGGAGGGCTATAACGTCAACTGGAGCTTCGCCGAGAAGAAGGGGTACAGCGGCGTGGCGACCTTCGCGCGGGAGAAACCGCGCCGCGTCCGCACCGACTTCGGCGCTACGGGACTGGACATGGAGGGCAGGATGCTCATTACCGAGTATCCCGCATTTCATCTGCTGAATATCTATTTCCCCAACGGGAAGAAAGACGAAAGCCGCCTGCGCTACAAGATGACTTTCTACGATAAATTTCTCGATTACGTGGGCAAACTGAAGGCCGCCGGGGAAAAGCTGGTGGTCTGCGGGGACTTCAACACGGCGCACCGGGAGATTGACCTGGCGAGGCCGAAGGAGAATTCCAGCGTATCCGGGTTCCTGCCGGAAGAGCGGGCCTGGCTTGACCGCTTTATCAGTCACGGCTTCGTGGACACGTTCCGCCATTTCCACCCGGAGCCGCACCAGTATTCCTTCTGGGACCAGAAATCGGGCGCGCGGGCCCGGAACGTCGGCTGGAGAATCGACTACTTTTTCGTGAGTGAGAACCTGCTGCCCGCGGTGACGGATGCCTTCATCCTGCCGGACGTGATGGGTTCGGACCACTGCCCCGTGGGGATTAAGCTCCGCGTGGACTAGCCGGGCTCCGGCGCCGCTGCCAGCCGGGCGATACCTTCCCGGACGTCGTGCAGGTCTTCGAAAGGCTCGCATTCCAGGCTGGTTTCCCGGCACTTGCGCAGCAGGGAACCCGTGGCGAAAACGTGCTGCGCCAGCCGCGCCGGGTGAATATCGGACACGCCGTTGCCGACGTAAATGACGCGGTATCCCTGGCTCAGGTAAAGACGGGTATAGGTTTCCTTGAAGCTGTCCTCGACGATATTGCCGTCCGGCCCGATGTAGTGCACCACCATGCCTTCCGGGTGGAAGCTGGCCCGGGCGGCGTGGTACTCCAAGTCCGTCAGCCCCAGCTTGTCCAGGATGGCCTTGATGTAGAAGTCCTGCCCGTTGCTGACGATGGCGAATTTCAGGTCGTTCTCCCGGCAGAAGCGCACCAGCTCCGGGAAGCCGGGGCGGATTCTCAGGTTTTCGCTTTTCAGCAGCAGTTCCAGCTGTGCCTCCCGGCCGGCTTTCACCATGGCGAACGCCCGCGTATTGAACGCCCCCACGGAGATTCTGCCCGCCAGGTATTCGTCCAGCAGCGCGCGCCAGTCCCCGTCCGCGAAGGTATCGAGGAGCAGGAAGCTGGCGTCCCTGAAGGTTATCGTGCCGTCAAAGTCACACTGGACGAGCGTCTTCATTTCTGGGAATTTCCTCCGGGTGCGGATATTCCTCCCCACTATATCGGATACCGCATTTGGGGTCAAGCTTACTGGAAATGCGCCGTTCCCGATGCTAGAATGAGAGCGGGGCCCGGGTCCCGAGGTTGGTCTTGGCGGAATATCTCATCGGCACCTCCGGATGGCATTATGCGGACTGGCGGGGGCGGTTCTATCCGGAGAAAATGCCCCCGGCGCAGTGGCTGGGATATTACGCGCGGCACTTCAATACGGTGGAGCTCAACAACAGCTTTTACCGCCTGCCGACGGATGCCGCCTTCGACAGGTGGTACACGGACACCCCGGCGGATTTTACTTTCGCCGTGAAAGCGAGTCGCTACATCACGCACATCAAGCGGCTCCAGGATACCGGGGAAGCTTTAAGGAAATTCATGGAGAGGGCGCAGCGACTGCGGGAGAAGCTGGGGCCGGTACTCTATCAGCTCCACCCCGGGATGCACCGGGCTGACCGGCGGCTGGAGGCTTTCCTGGCGGAGCTGCCGCCGGAGGCTAAGCACGTTATCGAGTTCCGCCATGAGTCCTGGTTCGCGCCGGAGGTGTCAGCATTGCTGCGCCGCTACGGGGTGGCGGAGTGCGCTTTCGACATGCCGGGGCTGCGGTCGCCCCTGGAAGCCACCGCCCATTTTGCCTACATGCGCTTCCACGGCGGGGAGGCGAAATATGCCAGCGAGTACACCGCGGACGAGCTGCGGGACTGGGCGGAAAAACTGAAAGCATTGGGGAAAGAAGTGAAACGGATTTACATCTATTTCAACAATGACGTGCAGGGGTTCGCTCTGGGGAACGCGCGGACGCTGCGGGAGTATCTGGGGGCGTGATGGCGCCTGACTACCGCCTGCTGGTGCTGGACGTGGATGGGACGCTGGTGGACGCCCGCGGCAATATCGCCGAGGCGGACCGGGAGGCGCTGGCGCGGGTGCGCGCCGACGGTGTCATGGTGGCGCTCTCCACCGGGCGGTCGTTCCGCTCCTGCCGGCGGGTCCTGGAGCGGCTTTCCCTGGACAGCTATCACATCTTCTTCGACGGGGCGGTGGTGGGCAACCACGACCTCAGCC
>JBDRGD010000090.1:0-16363 GCA_043818095.1 Chloroflexota bacterium | reverse complement strand
TTTAACGTGCGGCGCGCCGGGTTGCAGGCGGTCGCTAAAGAGCTGGGGATATCCCTGGCGGAATTCGATAAGGGTGAAATCGTGCCACACCATGATGCCCTGCTGAACAAGCGCTTCCTCATCGCCCGGGGAGTGCTCGCGGCGGACGGTCTGGTGAGCCTGCCCAAGCTGAAAGCACACGGGCTGATGCGCTTCACCGGCGCGGTGAAAAACCAGTTCGGCTGCGTGCCCGGCCTGGAGAAGAGCCAGCACCACCTCCGGATGCCGGACCCTTATGATTTCGCCGCCATGCTCGTCGACCTCAATACGCTGCTGAAGCCGCGCCTGTTCATCATGGACGGCATCGCCGCGATGGAAGGCAACGGGCCCCGGAGTGGGAAGCTGAGAAATCTCGGCGCCCTCCTGTTCTCTTCCGACCCCGTCGCCCTGGATGCCGTCGCGTGCCGCCTCATCAACCTCGAGCCGGTGTTCGTCCCCACGGCGGCGGCGGGAGAACGGGCGGGGCTGGGAACATATCGAGCGGAGAACATCGAGGTGGTCGGCGACAGGGTGGAGAAACTGGTCATCGCCGACTTCGACGTTCCCCGACAGCCGCCGGGGTGCGCCACGGGCGGACGCCTGCGGTCTTTCCTCAAGAACCGGTTATGCCCGCGGCCGATGATTGACGCGTCGCGGTGCAATCGCTGCGGTACCTGCGTGCAGGTCTGCCCGGTGACGCCGAAAGCGGTGGACTGGCGGGGCGGGGAAAAGACGGGACCGCCCGCTTATGATTACGACCGCTGTATCCGCTGTTTCTGCTGCCAGGAGCTTTGCCCCGAGGGGGCGATTTCCGTCCGGGAAACGCTGCCGGGCAGAGTGTTCCGCTGAACGGCGGACTTTCGCCACTCCTACCCGGTATGAAACTCGCGCAACTCCAGGGTCTCCGGGTCCCTGACGTCCCAGCAGACCCGCCGGTTGCCCCCGGTAATGAGCGCCGCCACGTCCCCATAATCATGGGTATACTCACAGCGCAGGGCGGCGTTATCGAAGAAACAGATGGCATCCGGGGCGGTGTGAAAAGCGCAGACCGTGTGGCTGGCGCTCATGGGGCGCAGCATCACGGTGAGCAGCACGGGATCGCTCGCGGGAAGATCGCGCCGGAGGAGCGCCGCCGCCAGGACGGCAAAGCCGTCGCAGTCGTCCTTCTTCCGCGTCCAGACGGTTTGCGGATAGCTGATACAGTCGAACAGGTGCAGAGGGCCGTCCCGGGTCCAGGTTATCTGCCGGAGGACGGCGCGGACGGCTTCCGGAAAGCCCGCCGGGGGCAGCGCGTTCGCCAGGTAGCCGCGCTCGAAGAGATAGCGGCGGATTTTGGACCACCGGTAGCGTCCCCGGCGCAGCCACCACCGGAAAAACCAGTCAATCACGTCAGGACCGCCTCCCCTGTTCTCCACCTGTGACCATCAGCCCCTCCTCCGCCGCAAGAAATCGCAGTATCCGGCAGTATACGCCCTTTTCCGGGAAAGGTCAAATCTTTTTCGCCGCCAGGTGCCCCTCGTGGACCGCGTCGAAAATCCGGCGCGGGCTCACGCAGTCGCCGACGGAGTAGACCTCGAGCCCGGGCTCGTTCTCCAGCGCCTCTTTCAGGGCGGTCAGCGGACTGAAACCGGAAGAAAGCACCACGGTGTCCGCGGCAATCTCCTCGCTTTTGCCGTCGGCGCTGACTACCACCGAGGTCTTTTCCGTAATTTTCTCCAGCCGCCGTCCGGCAAGGACGGTGACCCGCTGCTTCGCGAACCGCTCGGTGTAAACGGTGCGGTCGAAAGACCCCACGTCCGCCATGAAGTCCGCCTGCCGTGTGGTGAAAACGACCTCCCTGCCCTGCTCAGCGAGGAACAGGCCGACCTCCACACCAATCATCCCCCCGCCGACGATGTGGACTTTCTGCCCGACCGGCGCTTTCCCCTCCAGCACGTCCAGTGCGGAGCATACCCGCGGCTGGTCCGTCCCGGGGATGTTTAACCGGCTGGGGACGGCGCCCGTGGCGAGGATGACGGCGTCGAAGTCGCCCCTCCTGAGCTTCGCCGCGGAGGCTTCTTCCCGGACAATCCTGACCTTGAGCTTTTCCATCTGGTGACTGAGGTAGCGGATAAGCTCCTTGATGTCCGCCTTGAACTCCGGCACGGAAGCGGGAATCAGCGCGCCGCCGAGCCTGTCCTTCTCGTAGAGGGTCACATCGTGCCCCCGCAGCGCGCACACCCGGGCGGCTTCCATGCCCCCCGGCCCGCCGCCGACCACCGCCACCTTCCGGGGGCGCGGGGCGGGCGTGATAGCGAGGCGATCCTCCTTGCCCAGGAGGACGTTGACGGTGCACTGGATGGCTTTCAGGTGGAGGTTTGTCCGGTCCTGGCAGCCGTCATTGCAGCGGATACAGGTCCGGATGTCTTCCGGCGTGTCCCGCCGGGCTTTCAGTGGCCAGTAGGGGTCGGCAAAGAGGGGCCTGCCCAGGGAAATAAAGTCCGCCTTGCCGCTGGCGAGTATCTCCTCGGCGTACCGGGGGGTGGTGATGGAGCCGGAGGCCACTACGGGGACGCTCACCGCTTTCTTGACCGCTTCCGCCGCCCAGACGTTGTGCCCCCGGGGAATGCTCATCGGGCTGGTGAGATGCGCCACCTGGTGGTGCCCACCGCCGGAGACGTGGACGAGATGCACGCCGAGTTTTTCCAGCACGCGGGCGGTCGCCACGCTCTCCTCGATGACCACCCCGCCGGGCTCGTAGTCGGTGCCGCTGAGGCGGACGCTGAGGGGAAAGTCCGCGCCGGCTTTCGCCTGGACGTCCCCGACGATTTCCACGAGCAGGCGCATGCGGTTCTCCAGCGAGCCGCCGTAGCGGTCCGTCCGCTGGTTGGTCGCCGGGGAGAGGAAGTTGGTAATCAGGGCGCCGTGCGCGCCGTGCACCTCCACCATGTCGAACCCGGCGTCCCGGGCCAGTTTTGCGCCGTTGCCGAAGGCGCTGACGATTTCCCCGATGTCCTCGGCGGAAAGCTCCGCGGGAATAGACATTGTCCCGGACTGGAGGTAGTCCGTTTCCCAGGAAGCATCGGCGGCGGCCCCTTGACCGGAGAGCTTCCGGCGCCCGTGGTGCACCAGCTGCAGTCCCGCCTTCGACCCGTTGTCCTGGATAGCCTGCGCCATTGAGGACAGGCCGGGGAGGTGCATCGTGTGGAAAGCCCCGAGCTGGCAGGGGAGCAGCTTGCTGATGCGCGTGTTCTCCACGCCGGCGGCTTCCACGATGACCAGCCCCGTCCCCCCGCGGGCGACCTCCTCATAAAAGCGGATAATGCGGTCCGTGACCGAGCCGTCCGGTGACGCCAGGAAGAGAATCGTGGGCGCCTTGATGATGCGATTCTCCAGTTCCAGGGTGCCGATTTTCCCCGGGGTAAACAGCTTTGGAAACATCCTGCTCATGGTTTTCGTCCTTTCTCTTTCCGGCGTCTAGGGATAGAATCGCTGCTGCGCCGCCTTGCGGAGCCCGTTACGGAAATCGGGATGGGCGACGCCGATAAGCTCGTTCGCCCGCTCCCGCAGCGTCCTGCCCTTGAGCCGGGCGATGCCGTATTCCGTGACCACGTAATCGGTAAAGTTGCGGCTGAGGGTCACCGTGGTCCCTTCCGGAAAGACGGGCATGATGCGGGAGACGGTCTCCTGGGCCGTGGTGACCGTGGAAGGCAGCACCAGCACGGAGCGCCCACCCCGGGACATGCCCGCCCCGACGACGAAGGCAATCTGCCCGCCCGCGTGGGCGATCTGCATCGTCCCGATGCTCTCCGAGGTGACCTGCCCGGTAAGGTCGATGGCGAGGATATTGTTGATGGAGATGAAGTTATCGTGGGCGCTGATAATCCTGGGGTCCTCCAGGTATCCGACATCGACCACGTGGAAGAGGGGGTTCATGTTCACCCACCGCATCTCCGCGATGGTGCCCCCGCCGATAGCGGTGACCACCGTCTTGCCCCGGTTGACGGTCTTGTATTTGCCGTTGATGACGCCTTCCCGCACCAGCCGGATGACCCCGCCCGGCGCCAGCTCCGAGTGATAGCCGAGGTCGTGCTTGCCGTCCAGCAGCCCGATGCCGACCAGCGGCTCGGTGGTCCGTCCTCCCCCGATTTGTATCGTGTCCCCGTCCTTTATCAGGCTAGACACGTAGCCGGCAATCGCCTCGTGGTGGGGCTCGACGCCCTTGACCTTCCTCCCGGTGAGCGTGCCCCGGGGCAGGCTGCCGGAGGAGACATGCTCCACGAAATAATCGATTTCCGAGATATGGATAAAATTGTCCCCGTAGGTGCGGATAAGGTGAGGGTTGACCTCCCCGATGACCAGTTTGGCACTGGCACACTGGCGCTTTTTCGCCCAGACCGAGTTGCCGAAGCTGCAATAGCCGTTGTCATCCGGCGGGGAGACCTCCACCAGGCAGATATCGGTCTCACGGGCGCCTTCCACCGCATCGAGGGGAATCATCGTCCCGGGGTCGAAGTCTATCCTCCGGGCGCGGATAGCCGGCTCGGAGATGGCGTTGGTGACCATCACGGACACGGTAAAGGAGTCCTGCCAGCCCTCGTCGTACCAGGGATAATCGAAGGAAGGCGTCGGCACCAGGACATGGACGCCGTTCAGCTCTTCCTTGCGGGCGGCAATCGCCAGCCCGATGGTGCGCGCGTCCCGGCCGCCGGTGAAAGCCACCCGCATCCCCGGCTTGACCAGATTTGCGGCCTCTTCCACGGATATTAATTTGTGCTGAAACTCGTCCTTGCGCGAAGTCACGCTGAATTCTCCGGTTATTCTTCCACTTCGCCGCGGGCCAGGGCGTCCGAGCGGAGCGTTACCCCACCCCAGAGCTGGTCCCGGTCCTTGAACGCCTGCCGTGTGCCCTTGCTGCTCCTCTCGCGGACGAAGTTATACTCGTCGGGCTCCCAGCGGAGATTGGTAAAATAGCTGTGCATCACGTAGCCCTCGCCGAAGGCAGCGAGCAGGCCCATGCGCTCGAACTCGATGTGCCGCGTCGCTTTACCGATGGCGATGCCGTCGCGGGGCAGCAGGGCGACCTCGCGCGCCCGCATCTCCACCACCTCTTCCAGCTTGCCCACCGGCGTGGCGCGGGTGATGAGACCGATTTGCTCCGCTTCTTTCCCCGTGATGAGCTTGCCGGGCAGCATCAGGTCCATGGCGCGGGTGAGGCCCACCCGGGCGCACAGGATGGGGAAGACCCCGCAGGTCCCGGAAAAGCCCAGGCGCTGCTCCGTATGCCCTATCATCGTCGTTTCCTCCGCGTACAGGAGGTCGCAGCAGTAGGCGATGTAGGTGCCCAGACCGATGCAGTAGCCGTGAATCTGGGCGATGGTCACCTTGGGGAAGAGGAGGACGCGGCGCTGCTTTTCCGCCAGCCGGTAGCGGTCAATCTTCAGGCGGGAGCGCTGGCTGGGACGCCGGCTGACATCCTTCTTGCCGCCGTAGCGCTCGTAGACCTGGCGCAGGTCCGCCCCGGCGGAAAACGCCCGCCCCGCCCCCTTGATGATGACCACCTTGATGTCGTCATCCTCTTCCGGCTCGTTCATCGCCTTATCGAAGTCGACCGCCATCTTGTCGCTCCAGGGATTCAGGTAGTCGGCCTCGTCCAGGATGATGTGGCCAATATTACCATGCTTCTCGTAGCGCACGAAGCTCCGTGCCGCATCCGCTTCCTGTTTCTTACTCTTTTCGTAATCCGTAGGCATGTCTCCTCCTTCTCTCGATCGGCAGCGGTGCGCGGGGCGGTAAAACGAGCGCTTCTGGAGATGGGCAACCGGGTTACTATCCGGCAGGGCCCTGCCGTTTCACTCCTCAAAAGCGGTATGCTGCCAGAAATATCTTAGGCCAGGGGGCGGGGAAATGTCAAAGAAAGTGCCCCGGGAAAACCTCACGGAGAAATCTTGACACCGGCAGGCTAATCGGATAAATTCATTACAGGCGTTCCCGGAATAAGGTGAAAGGAGAAACCGTTTTGAAAAAGATTGCCATTGAGGAGCACTTCTCCACCGAGGAGCAGATCAACCTGCTGCAAAAGATAATGACCAACACCTACCCGGTCCCCGGAGTCGTCGAGGAGGAGGAATACGTCAAGTACGAGGCGGGCTGGGCGCGCTCTCCCCTGGACGGGACGGAACGCGGCTCGATTGTCAAGCGCACGCTCCTTGACATCGGCGAAGGCCGAATCAAGGAAATGGACAAGACCGGGATTGACATGCAGGTGCTTTCCCTGGTCTCTCCCGGGGTCCAGATGCTGGATGCCGCCGCCGGTACCGCCCTGGCGAGGAACGTGAATGACCACCTCGCCGCAGCGGTAAAAAAACATCCGGACCGCTTCCAGGGGCTGGCGGCTATCGCCCCCCAGGACCCGCAGGCCGCCGCGATGGAGCTGGAGAGAGCAGTCACGAAGCTCGGCCTCAAGGGCACGAGCATCAACTCCCACGTCAAGGGGGAATACCTGGACGACAAGAAGTTCTGGCCCATCTTTGAGGTGGCGGCAAAGCTGAAGGCGCCCATCTACATCCACCCCCGGGTGCCTTCTGGCGGTATGCTGGCACCGTACGTGGGCTACCCCGGCCTGGCCTCGGCGTCCTGCGGCTTCGCTGCGGAGGTGGGGCTGCACAGCCTCCGCCTGATTTGCAGCGGCGTTTTCGACAAGTACCCCAACCTGAAGATTATCATCGGGCACATGGGAGAAGCTTTGCCTTACTGGCTGTGGCGCATCGATAACCGCCTGATGAAGACCCCGGGGACGCGGGACTGGCCCAAGCCTCCGAGCCAGTATTTCAAGGACAACTTCTTGATCACCACCAGCGGCATGTTCTCGCTGCCGCCGCTTATCTGCGCCTACATGACGCTGGGGGCCGACAATATCCTCTTCGCGGTGGACTACCCCATGGAGTTCAACGAGGAAGCCGTGCCGTTCATCGAAGCCGCCCCGATATCCGACGGCGATAAGGAAAAGATCTGCCACCTGAACGCGGAGAAATACCTGAAGCTCTAGTTACGCCGGCAGGGCCGGCGACAGGCAAAGAAAAAGGCTGGACTCACCAGGGTGATGTCCAGCCTTTTAATTACAGCGCTATTTGCGCGTGATATTACTTCTTCCCAATTCGGAACATCTTGGTACCGCATACCGGGCAGGTGCCCTGGGTGGCCGGTTTGCCGTTCTTCATGGTGATTGCTTTGGGATCTTTCATTTCCCGCTTGGTACGGCACTTAACGCAATAAGCCTGCATAACTCACCTCCTTTTTCATGAACAATAAACCATTTCTATCTGAATGTCAACTGTTTACAGTGGAAAAATCGGACTTTTTTCTAAATTACCTGTAAATTGGAGCGGGAGACGGGACTCGAACCCGCGACAGCCTGCTTGGAAGGCAGGAACTCTACCACTGAGTTACTCCCGCAGAACCGACTCTATTTTAATGCTCCCGGAGGCGCCTGTCAAAGTGCCGCCCCCGGGCGGCGAGGCTTACCCCCGCCACGAGCACGGTGCAAAGGACGAAGAGGACACGAAAGATGCGTGCCCGGAGTATCACCAGCATGATTTACCACTCACCGGATGATACATTCGATTTACCATATTTTACTACCCGCACGCTTTCCCGGCAACAGGGAAACTTGCCCCGCCTTGCCGTTGGCCTTCCCCGGAAGCTATAATAAGGCAATCATGCTCAAAGTAACCCTGGTCAATCCGCTCCACGCCACCCGCTACCCCCAGGTGCCGATGGGGCTGGCGCTGCTGGCGGCGGTCCTGGAGCAGGCGGGCTACCCGGTCAAGGTGCTGGACGCCAACGCCCTGAACCTGGCGCCGGACCGCGTGGCGTCACTGGCCGCCGATGCCGACGTCATCGGCCTGACCGCCACCACCCCGACGGTCGGCGCGGCGGTAGCCGCCGCGCGCGCGCTCAAGCAGGCGAACCCCCGGCAGACCATCGTCCTCGGCGGCGCCCACGCCACCCTGCTGCCCGGGGAAACCCTGCGGCGCTTCCCGGAAATTGACATCATCGTCCGCGGGGAGGGCGAAGCCACCATCATCGAGCTCCTACGGACCATCGAGGAGAAGCAGCCCCTGGAGGACGTGGCGGGCGTCACTTTCCGCCGGAATCAGGAACTCGTCAGCAACCCGGCATGCCCCCCCGCCACGGAACTGGAGACGCTGCCCTTCCTGGCTTACCACCTGCTGCCCCTGTCCGCCTATCACCCCCACCCTCCGCACGGGCTGGCGTCGCCCTCAGCGGCTCTCATCACCAGTCGCGGCTGCCCCTACCACTGCGCCTACTGCTCCAAGCCCATCTTCGGCAACCGCTTCCGCGCCCAGAGCCCGGAAAGGGTGCTGGCGGAGATAGCCCACCTCCAGGAGAAGTTCGGGGTGCGGGAAATCGCTTTTTACGACGACGTCTTTACGCTCAACCAGAAGCGGGCCTACGCCATCGCGGAAGGAATCCTGCGGAGGGGCATCAGGCTGCACTGGACCTGCGAGACGCGGGTGAACCTGGTGGACCCGGAGATGCTCCGCCTCTTTCAGAAAGCGGGCTGCTACGCCATCGCTTACGGCATCGAGTCCGCCGACCCTGAGATTTTAAAGGTTATCCACAAGGACATCAGTCCGGAGCAGGCGGAGGAGGCGGTGCGCTGGACGCGGGAGGCGGGTATCCAGACCATCGGCTATTTCATGCTCGGTTCTCCCGGGGAGACCGCCGATTCTATCCGCCGGACGATTAATTTCGCCAGGCGGTTGAAGCTGGGCTTCGCCCAGTTCTCCGTGACCACCCCCTTCCCCGGCACCGAGCTTTACGAACTGCTCGGGGAGCGGGGGAAAGACATCCCGTGGGAAGCCTTCGTCTACGCCTCCGTGGAGAGCCGGGACATCCCCACCTTCGCCAACAGCGGGCTTTCCCGTGAGGAGCTGCAAAAATGGTCCCGCCGCGCCTACCGCGAGTTCTACCTGAGGCCGGCCTATATCTGGCAGAGGCTGGCGGGGATGCGCTCCCTGAACGACCTCAAGCTGAATCTGCGGGGACTGGAGATGTTAAAGGGAAGTGTGTGAACTACACCGACCCCTTCTTTCCCCACACGATACTGAACCACCCGAATAAATTGAACGGGGTTTTCCCCCGGACCCCGTCCTCGTGCCCGGCGATAAACCGGGAGACCCCCAGCGGCAAGCGGTTCCAGGTGTAGGATGCGGCGCGGCAGCGCTCGCTTTCCAGACCGGCAGCCCGGAAAGCCCCCATTAAATGGAAGGGAGATAACGCCCTCTCATGCGGCACCAGACCCGTAATGCCGGGCTTGATGGTGTTAAAAACGTTCATCAACAGTCCTGATATGTGCAGCAGGTTCGGCTCCAGGGCAATCACGTAGCCTTTTTTTCTTACCACGCGGGCTGCCTCTTTCAGGTAGTCCGTGAGGTTGCCCTGCCCGGCAAGATGGTGCAAGGTGGCAGGATATATCACGTAATCAAAAGTGTTTTCGGCGAACGGGAGTTTCCCGGCATCAGCGAGAAACCCTTGAAAGCCTTTTTTCCCGAATGCCTCGACCGCTTCCGGGGAGATATCAACTCCGGTAATGTTCCCGGACGCCCGCCGGATGAACTCCACGTCCTCGCCGGACCCGCAGCCGATTTCCAGGACGGATGAGGCGGCGTTACAGCCCAGTTCGATTAACGCTTCGGACAGCTTTGCCCGGACCCGGTTATGGGGGAAATGGTGCCGTTCCGGCAACCCGCGGGGTTTTTTCCCCGCCGGCTTGCGGCGCCACTGCTTTTCCTGTTCCAGGGCATCGTAGGGCATAAGGGGCTTCTCCCGGCAAGTGCCTTTTCTAAAGATTACTACAGCGCCTCCGGTTTTACCAGAAGCCGCCAGAAAAAAGAAAGACCTCCGTTTGAATGCGAGAAGGCAGACGGGGGAATATCGGGGTGAGTGGATTTGAACCACCGACCTCAGCGTCCCAAACGCTGCGCGCTAACCAGACTGCGCTACACCCCGCCGGGAAAAGTATAACAGAGCGCCAGCCTCGATTCAATAAACCGGTAGTTAGATATTCGTATTTGGGCCTTCCCCCTGTCATTGCGAGCGGAGCGAAGCAATCTTACCCTGCGGGATTGCCACGGGGTCTATGACCCCTCGCAATGACCGCTAGCACCCTGCCCAATGCCTCTTCCCAGCCGGGGAAAGGGGCGTCAGCCCCTTAATAAACAATAATCCCCCTCTCCTTCACCTATCCCCAAGGAGAGGGGGACACAGGGGGTGAGGTCACCCCCAAATTATCAACGCCGGAGACTTTTATTCCCGGCAGACCGGGCAGGCATCGTAGTCGGAAAGCTTCGTCCCGGAAATTTTGGCGATATACTCAATCTGCTTTTCCGGCACCCAGAAGCTGCCGCAGACCTTGCACTGGTGCATCTTGAACTCCAGCTTGTTATGCGGCCACCGGATGGTGCGCCTGCCGTCCCGGTCAATCATGCGGATGGCGTCCGTGGGGCAGATGAAGGCGCAGGAGCCGCAGCCGATGCAGGCCTCCGAGGCATCCTCGTCGAAGGGAGTGGTCATCTTGCGCTCCACGCCGCGGTTGGAAAGGCTGATGGCGGAGACCCCCACCACCTCCCGGCAGACACGGGTGCACAGCGCGCAGAGGATGCACCGGTTATTGTCCTCTTGCACGGGAAAGCGCGGACGGGTCACGCCGTACGCCTTCGCCATTTCCTGGATTTTCTCCACGTCCGGGCAGCGGGTGAGCAACAGCTCCAGCAGCACGCGGCGGTGCCCGGCGAGGCGCTCGTTCTCGGTCACCACCTGGAGCCCCTCCTCCACCGGGTAAAGACAGGAAGCCACCAGGCGCTGGCGTCCCCGCGCGGTGGTGATTTCCACCATGCAGAGCCGACACGCCCCGTAAGGCGCCACCGCTTCTTCGTCGCACAGACCGGGGATATCGATGTTGTGCTCCCGGGCGGCGGTGCGAAGCAGCGTGCCCTCTTCCGCCTGGATTTCCCGTCCGTTAATCGTCAACGTTACCATCTCTATTTCACCCTCGCCGATTTTGCCAGCAGCCCGGTGCAGACGCCGGCAGGACATTTTTTATCCTTGATGTGGGCTTCATATTCCTTGCGGAAATAGCGGATAGTGCTCATCACGGGATTGGGCGCCGTCTGTCCCAGACCGCAGAGAGAAGCCTCCCGCAGGGTATCGCAGAGTTCCTCCAGCAGCTTCAGGTCGCTCATCTTTCCCTTGCCGCCGGTGATTCCCTCCAGGATTTCCGCCATCCGCTGCAGCCCCTCCCGGCAGGGGAGGCACTTCCCGCAAGACTCGCCTTCCAGGAACTGGACGAAGTATTTCGCCATATCCACCATGCAGGTGCCCTCGTCCATGACAATCATGCCGCCGGAGCCCATCATCGAACCCACCTTGGTCAGTTCGTCGAAGTCCACGGGCAGGCCCAGCAGCTTTTCCGGGATAACGCCGCCGGAGGGCCCCCCGGTCTGGACGGCTTTGAATTTCTTGCCTTCCGGGATGCCCCCGCCGATGTCATAGATAATCTCCCGCAGGGTGATGCCCATGGGCACTTCCACCAGGCCGGTGTTGTTAATCTTGCCCACCAGGGAGAAGATTTTCGTCCCCTTGCTGCCCTTGGTGCCGATGCCGGCATACCAGGCCGCGCCGTTGTTAATAATCAGGGGCACGTTCGCCCACGTCTCCACGTTGTTCAGGTCCGTGGGTTTGCCCCAGAGCCCCTGCTCCGAGGTATGCACGTACTTGGCGCGCGGCTCGCCGACCTGTCCCTCCAGGGAGGCCATCAGGGCGGTGGACTCACCGCAGATGAAGGCGCCGCCGCCGCGGTTGATGCGGACGTGAAAATCGAACCCCGAGCCGAGAATGTTCTTGCCGAGCAGGCCGTATTTCTCCGCCTGCTCGATGGCGGTCTGCATGTTCTTCACCGCCAGCGGATACTCGTTGCGCACATAGATATAGCCATCGTTGCTGCCGATGGCGTAGGCGCCGATAATCATGCCTTCCAGCACGCTGTGCGGGTTCCCCTCCACGAGGCTGCGGTCCATGTAAGCGCCGGGGTCGCCCTCGTCGGCGTTGCAGATGACGTATTTCGGGGTGCCGTGTGCCTTCCGCGTGGAAGCCCACTTGTCCCCGGTGGGGAAACCACCGCCGCCGCGCCCCCTCAGTCCGGCTTTCTTGACCTCGGCGATAACTGCCTCGGGCTTCATCCCGGTGAGGGCTTTCGCCAGCGCGGCGTAGCCCCCCACGGCGAAGTAGTCCTCGATGACCGTGGGGTCGATTAAGCCGTTATTCCCGAAGACCAGGCGCTTCTGGCGCTGGTAGAACGGCACATCGTGCTCGTAGGTGACGCTCTTTCCGGTTTTGGCATCGGTGAAAAGCAGGCGCTCGATGGTGTTATGGTCCTTCGCGTTGACGATAATGGCGGGCACGTCCCGGGTCTTGACGCCGGGGTAGAAAACATTCTCCGGCTTGATGACCACCAGGGGGCCGCGCTCGCAGAAGCCGTGACAGCCGGTGACTCTCAGGTCCACCTCACCGCCGAGCTTTCTCTTGGCAATCTCCTCGCGGAAGGCACTGACCACCCTCTCCGAGCCGTGGGCATGGCAGCCGGTACCGCTGCAGATGGTAATGCACGTTTTCTTGGGGTCCCTCTTCGTGACGATGCTCTTCCTCAGGGATTCCAGCTCGGCTGCCGATTTCAGTTTTGCCACCGGTAACATCCTCCAGAACGAACTAAGTATAGGCCTTCAAAATCTTGCCGGCCTTGTCCGGGTTCATGCCGCCGTGATAGTCCTCATCGACAATGACGATGGGTCCCAGGGCGCACGCGCCGACGCAATTCACCGTATCCAGGCTGAATTTCAGGTCCGGGGTAGTGCCGCCGGACTTGAGGCGCAGCAGTTTCTGCATCTCGTCCAGGACTTTCACGGAGCCCCGGACGTGGCAGGCGGTGCCCATGCAGACGTTGACCTGGTGCTTGCCGCGGGGGGTCAGGCTGAACGCCTTGAAGAAGGTGGCGACGCTGTAGACCCGGGTCAGCGGCACTTCCAGGCCGTGACTGACCTGCTCCAGGGCTTCCCGGGGCAGGTAGCGGTACTCCGCCTGCACGTCCTGCAGCACGGGCACCAGCATGGACTTGTCACGCCCGTACTTTTCCAGTATGCCGTTTACTTTTTGCCGCGACCCTTTTGCGTCTGGTGCCATTTTGCTTTCTCCACTACCTTGTTATATTCCTGGCGCACCCGTTTCTGAATGAATTTAATGTCGTCTTCCGTGAGATGGCGGAAACGCCCCTGCAGCTTCATGTATTCCTGCACCGGCTTCAGCTTCTTGAATTCCATGCTCATGCTGTAGCGGCCGTTTTCCACCTCGTACATCGGGAAAACGCCGGTCTCCGCCGCCAGCTTCCCCAGCCGGATGGCCAGGTCCGTGGCGCACCGCCAGCCCGTGGGACAGACGGAATAGATGTGGATGTAAGCCGGGCCCTTCACGGCAAGCCCCTTCTTAACCTTGGCGATTAAGTCGAAGGGATAGCTCGGGTTCGCCGTGGCGACATAGGGAATATCGTGCGCCGCCACGATGGCCGGCATGTTCTTCTTCCAGGTGACCTGGCCGATGCTCTTCTTGCCCGCCGGGGAGGTGGTGGTCGTCGCGCCAAAGGGCGTGGCGGATGAGCGTTGGATGCCGGTGTTCATGTAGGCCTCGTTATCGAAGCAGAGGTAAAGCAAATCGTGTCCCCGCTCCAGCGCCCCGGAAAGCGCCTGGAGGCCGATATCGCTGGTGCCGCCGTCTCCGGCAATCCCCACTACCTTGACGTCTCCTTTTACGGCACCCTTCCGGCGCATCGCCTTGTAGCCCGCCTCGATGCCGGAAGCCACCGCCGCGGTATTCTCAAAGAGGGTGTGTATCCAGGGGAGGCACCAGGAGGTGGTGGGGAGACGGGAGGCGACAATCTCCATACAGCCGGTAGCGTTAACGACGATGGTATTGTTGCCGAAAGCCTTCGCCGCCATGCGGACCGCCAGGGCTTCCCCGCAGCCGATACAGGCGCTGTGCCCCGGCGCGAACTTCTCCTGCTTTGTCAGCAGACGCGGAACGTAAACCGAGTAGTTCTCTATCATTCCCTCACCCCGTAAATCTCGTACTCGCGCCGACTGCCCTTCCGGGCGAGGTCCATCCCCCGCCGGATTATCTCTTCGAAGCCGTTGACGGTGATGTCCCTGCCTCCCAGACCGCCCACGAAGCTGACAATCTTCGGCTTTTTCGCTTCATTGTAAAGCGCCGCTTTCACCTCGGAGCAGACCGCGCCACCGGGGCCGCCGTAGGAAATCGCCCGGTCCAGGACGATAAGCTCGTCGGCATCCTTCAGCGCGGCACGCAAATCGGCGAAGGGGAAGGGGCGCCACAGCCGGAGACGCACCAGCCCCACATCCTCACCCGCCGCCCGCATCTTGTCCACGGCCTCCATCGCCGTCTCGCTGAAGCTGCCCATGGTCAGCAGCAGGGTCTTTGCCCCCTTAGAATGGTAGGTCTCCACCGGGGCGTAGCTCCGCCCGAAGGCCTTTCCGTATTCCTTCCAGACCTCCAGGATAACGTCATAGGTCGCCCGCAGCCTGACCTCCTGCGCCCACTTGGCTTCGGAGTAGGAGACCGGCGGGGCAAAATCGCCCATGGCCACGGGCTTGTCCGGATTCAGGGGGAGGGGATAACGGTTCGGAGGGAGGAACGCTTTCACTTTTTCCTCCTCCGGGTAAATAATCGGCTCGATTACGTGCGTCAGGTAAAACCCGTCCATGTGCACCATCACGGGGGTGAGCACGCGCGGGTCCTCGGCAATGCGGAAGGCGCAGATGATATTATCCATGGCCTCCTGCCCGTTTTCCGCAACAATCTGTATCCAGCCCGTGTCTCTGACCGCCATCATGTCCGAGTGGTCTCCCCAGACGCTCAACGGCGAGGAAAGGGCCCGGTTAGCTACCGCCATGACGATGGGGAGCTGCATGGAGGCTGCCACGTAGAGCACCTCGTGCATCAGCTCCAGTCCCTGCCCGGCGGTGGCGGTAAAGGTGCGGGCACCGGCAGCGGCAGAGCCCAGACAGGCGCTCATCGCGGAGTGCTCCGACTCTACCGGGATGAACTCCGCATCCAGCTCACCTTCGGCTACCAGTTCCGCCAGGTGTTCCACGATATGGGTCTGCGGCGTAATGGGATACGCGGCGATAACATCGGCATTCGCCAGCTTGGCCGCGTCCGCGACGGCAATGGAAACCTCGACGCCTCTCCGGTCTGCCATTATTCCTCCTCCTCCACCATGGTAATCACCCGCGTGGGGCATTCCCGGGCGCAGAGGCCGCAGCCCTTGCACCAGTAGAAGTCCGCCTCAAAAACCCCGCCCTTCTCCGGCATGGGCCTGACGCAGCCCTCGGGACAGTAAAGCGCGCAGAGCCCGCACCGGATGCACTTCCGGTGGTCATAGGTAGGGCGCTGCGAACGCCAGAACCCGGTCTGGTTGGCACGGGCACTACCCGGTTCGGTGACCACGGCGCCGATTTCGATATCTTTCCAGGTCAGCTCGTGTTCCGCTTTAGCCATTTCCTACCGCTCCTCAATCGTGGTGGTCTCGTAAGCCTTTTCCATGGCGCTGATGTTCCGCTCTCCCAGCCTGCCGAAGCGTTTCATGATGGGCTCATGCAGCGACTCTTTCTGGACGACGCCGGTGGACTTGACGATGGCGCCGAGCATGGTGGTATTGACGATGGGCACGCCCAGCACGTCACGGGCAATCCTGGTAGCATTGACCAGCGCCAGCCTGCCCTTGATGCCGAACTCTTTCCTCACCTCGGCGTGGGTTTTCCGGGTGTTGATGATGACCACGCCGCCTTTTTTCAGTCCGGCGGCCACGTTGGCGATGGGCAGCAGACCGGGGTCAAGCACGACGACGACGTCCGGCTCGGTAATGTCCGCCCGGATTCTCACCGGTTTCCCGGTGTCTACCCGGTCGAACGCCAGCACCGGCGCCCCCCGGCGCTCCGGGCCGAAGCTGGGAAAGGCCTGGGCGTATTTGCCTTCGCTGATCGCCGCCTGGGCCATCAGCTCCGCCGAGGTTACCGCCCCCTGCCCGCCCCGACCGTGCCACCTGATTTCGATTAGTGTGTTTTTTCCTGTCACGGCGCTCTCCTGAAGCTAACACAAAACGCCCCTGGAGCGACTCGAACGCTCGCAACCAGCTTCGGAGGCTGGTGCTCTATCCACCTGAGCTACAGGGGCTTTCCCCATATGATAACCCAAGAGGAAAATTTTGGCAAGACGC
>JBDRGD010000089.1:0-3167 GCA_043818095.1 Chloroflexota bacterium | reverse complement strand
CCACGTTCTCCGGACGGGCGAATATCGGCTGCATGTCGCGGTTGGCGGGCTGAAGGCGCACGGAATCTGGTCCGGGATATATCTTCTTCAAGGTGACCTCTTTTTCGTCTTTGAGCCAGACCGCCGCCATCTCCCCGCTGGACACGGCACTGGCGGCCTGCAATAAAACGATGTCGCCGTCATTAATCAGCGCGTCCACCATGGACATGCCCTTCACCCGCAGGGCAAAGACCCCTGCCCTGCCGCCCACCAGGTCCCGGGAGACCGCGAGAGTCTCCGCTCCGGCGGTAGTGTCCCAGGTATCCGCGGACGGTACCGGTATCGGCTGGCCGGCGGCAATCTGCCCGATGACCGGAACGGGAACCAGAGAAGGCGCGGCGGCGCCGGTGAGCTCTATCCCGCGGGAGACTTCCCGGTGGCGGCGTAGCTGTCCCCGCTGTTCCAGTGCCCGCAGATGGTAATCAACGACGGAGGTGGAGCTGACGCGGCAGCCGGACTGGATGTCCCGGATGCTCGGCGGATAGCCATTCTCACCGAGGAAACGGTGGATAAAGTCGAGGATTTTCTGCTGCCGGTCGGCCGATTTCTTCATCTTCCGTTCGATGTGCTGCGAACAATTGTTCTAGTTTATCCTGCCGGAGTCGCTTTGTCAAGTAGCCAAATAAAAAAAGGCGGCTCATTCCTGGTGGTCATTGCGAGGAGCGTAGCGACGAAGCAATCTCTTTTTCCTTCATACGGGATTGCTTCGCTTCGCTCGCAATGACGGCAACAACTAAGATTGAGTAAAAGGAATAAAAAAGGGCGGCTGTAACCGCCCGTATAAGCAACACCGGTAATACGGGTTACCGGCGGAGGTTCGCTTTCTGCGCCGACATTGATTCCAGGGCCAGCTTATCCATCTCCAGCTGCACCGGGACCGGATAATCGCCGGTGAAACAGGCCATGCAGAAAGAATTCCTGGGGAGCGCTATCGCGTCCAGCAGACCCTCGATGCTCATGTAGCCCAAAGTGTCCGCCCCGATGTAGTCCCGGATTTCCGGGATACTTTTCCGCGCGGCAATCAGTTCCTGCCGCGTCGCCATATCCACGCCGAAGAAACAGGGATAGCGGATGGGGGGAGCGCAGATACGCATGTGGATTTCTTTCGCGCCGGCCCGGCGCAGTTCCCGGATAACGGCGGGGGTGGTCGTCCCCCGCACGATACTGTCATCGACGACGATGAGCCGCTTGTCCGCCAGCATCTGGGGCAGCGGATTGAACTTCAGCTTCACACCCAGGTCCCGAAGACGCTGGTCAGGCTCGATGAATGTCCTGCCGACGTAGCGATTTTTTATCAGTCCCTCCGCCAGGGGAATACCGGACTCGCTGGCATATCCGATGCCCGCCGCCGTGGCGGAGTCCGGGACGCCCATCGCCAGGTCGGCGTCATGGGGGTGTTCTATTGCCAGCCGGGCACCCATCGCCTGGCGCGCCATGTGCACCAGGCGCCCGTTAATCACGCTGTCCGGACGGGCGAAGTAGATATATTCGAAGATGCACAGCCCCCTTCTCTTTCCTACGACCTCCGAGGGATAGCTCTCCAGCCCGTTCTTGTTGATGGCAACGATTTCCCCAGGCTCGATTTCACGCACGAATTCCGCGCCGATGTGGTCGAGGGCGCATGTCTCCGAAGCGAAGACCCAGCCCCCGTCCAGCGTGCCCAGGCACAGCGGGCGCACCCCCAGCGGGTCGCGCACCGCGAACAGGGTGTCCTGCGTCATCAGTGTCATGGAGTAAGCCCCCTGGAGACGGCGCATGGCATAGCGGATACGGCTCACCCAGTCGCTCTCGTGGGAGGAGATAATAAGGTTAGCGATGACCTCGCTGTCGGTGGAAGTGCGAAACTGGTAGCCCTGCTCGCACAGTTCCTCATAAAGGTAGCCGGCGTTGACGATGTTGCCGTTGTGGGCGATTGCCAGGGAATTGGAGCCCCTGCCGACGAGGATAGGCTGCGCGTTGCATTCCCGGCTGGAGCCCGCCGTGGAATAACGGTTGTGCCCGAGGGCAATATGGCCGCCGGCGAGGAGGCGCAGGGATTCTTCGCTGAAAACGTGGGAGACCAGGCCCATTCTGGTGTAAAGGGATATTTTCTTCCCGTCAGCGGTAGCGATACCGGCACTTTCCTGACCGCGGTGTTGCAGGGCAAATAGCCCGAAAAAAGTTATCCGGGCTACATCTTCGTTGGGGACGTATACTCCGAAAACGCCGCAAGACTCGTGCAAGTTTTGCGTTCGCCTTTACCCCTTTTCCGAAACTCCCGCTAATTTCATTATATCGTATCGTTTACCGGGGGTCAATTTGGATTGTGTCTGATTTACCCGCAATGAGTTGTGCAGACCTCTGTCCAACAACATACTATAGATAGTCCGCATCTTATTGCCCTACTGCTGGAAGCTCCGGAGTCCATCGAAAAGCGCCGTCACGGCACGTTCGTCATGCCGCAAACGGTGCCCCGCGCCATCGATGACGATGAGCTTCCGGGGCGCCCCCGCTTGCTCGAAGAGGCGGTAAGCGTGCCTTACCGGCACCGTCTCATCCTTACTGCCGTGCACCAGCCACACGGGGCGGGGGGAAATGCCGCCGATAAAGTCTATGGGGCGTATCCTGCGAAACCCGTCCAGCCACTCTGCCGCAGACGGCGGGAAATCATCATCGCGGATGGTCCCGATGCTGCGGTGATAGGCGACTATTTCCGCCGGGTCTCCGGACTCCGTCAGCATCCTGAACTCGGCGGGACAGGCGAAGGGCAGAACGCCGCTAACCCTCTTGTCCTGCGCGGTCACGCAGACCGCCGCCGCCGCCCCGCCGCTGAAACCCGCCACCGCCAGTCGGGCGCGGTCCACCGACGGGTGTACCCATAAAAAAT
Organism: Chloroflexota bacterium; assembly: GCA_043818095.1. Taxonomy (GTDB): domain Bacteria; phylum Chloroflexota; class Dehalococcoidia; order Dehalococcoidales; family RBG-16-60-22; genus JBDRGD01. Next base: position 262 of record JBDRGD010000089.1, on the reverse strand, counting down.
CAATGATTCCCTTAAGGTCCCGTGTCCAGCCGGTCATCTCCAGGTTACCGCCGCTCTCGCCGGACCCCCGGAAGCTGAAAATCATCACGGCATACCCTTCCCGGCAGACCCGCTCCGCCAGCGCCGGGTAGCCGCCGTCACCCGGCTCCGCCGGTTTTCCAGAGGGAATCCCGTGGCAGATGCAGACCGCGGGCTGCGGACTGACGGCGTCGGGTAGGTACAGCGCGCCGACGATAGGGATACCATCGACTTCGATAACAAT
>JBDRGD010000088.1:0-5235 GCA_043818095.1 Chloroflexota bacterium | reverse complement strand
TTGAGCACGATGCGTTCCCCGCGGCGGAAGAAATGCTCCGCCCCGCCGAGAAGGTCCAGCCCGCTACGGACTGCCACAGTTACGGCGGCATCGTCATAGCTGCCACAGCGCACCAGGGCGACTTTAGATTTCCGGGGAATGTTCTGGTTCATGAACGGTGAATCCTTACGTATTTATTATAACATCTACGCCCCGCCTGCGCCGCCCGTGTTCTCGCAGTTCGTCCTTTTTCCTACGGGACTGATGAAATAGCCGTGTCTCTGGTTTTTTATGGGGAATGCCTTTATAATAGGCATAAAAAAGGAGAAGAAGATGGCAGACCTTAGCGTAGAATTAGCGGGCATAAAGTTCAAAAACCCGATTAGTATTGCTTCCCACGCTCCGGCGGCACCCTGGGCGCACTGGGCCCCGGACCGTAACGCCCCGGAAATCCAGATGAAAGTCTGGCGGAAATACTACGAAGCGGACGTCGGCTCCCTGACGACCGGCACCGTTTATTTCGAGGATATCGCCAAACCCGCGGGCGGGGGGCGCTTCTGGGCGGCCAGCACCCCGGGCTTTGCCAAGCGGGAAGGGTTCATCTCCGCGGCGACGATACCTGACGCCATGTGGTCCCGCACCAACGGCCTGGAAGCCCTCAGGCGGGCGAAAAAAGAGTTCACGGACATGCGCCTCATCGCCAGCATCATCGTCGCCGGTATCGACCCCGCGGTCTGGGCGCAGCTGGCGCTCGAGTGCGAGCAGGCGGGCGCGGACATGGTGGAGCTGAACTGCGGCTCGGTGATGTTCATTGATACCGTAGCGGAGGCGAAGCAGGACCTGGACATCAAGGACAAGATTCCCGCCGGCGTGACCATCGGCGAGGTGCCCGAGGTGGTTGCCGCCATCGTGAAAGGGATAAAGCAGAAGGTGAAAATCCCGGTGGCGGTCAAGCTGACCCCGGAGATGTCCTTCTTTCGCCTTTACAGCGCCATCCCGGTATACCAGGAAGCCGGGGTCGCGGCGGTCATCGCGAACCACACCTTCATGTCGGTCGTCCCTCCGGACATCTATAATCGCGGCAAGACCACCTTCCCCGGGATGAAGACCACCACCTGGTGGAGCACCAACGGGCCGTGGCACCGCTTTGCCTGTTACCGCAACGTCGCCATGCTCGGCAAGTTCTATCCGGAGATGGAAACGATTGCCTGCGGCGGCCTGGTCACCCCGGAGCAGTGCGTTGAGATCATGATGCTGGGCGCCAAGAAGGTACAGCTCTCGGCGGGGATTTTCTGGAACGGACTCGGCTTCCCGGAGAAGGTCGTTAAATTCCTGAAGAAATACATGGACGAGCAGGGCTACCGCGACATGAACGAACTGCGTGGCATCGGGCTGCCTTACATCGTGGAGATGGAGGAGTGCCAGCGGGAGCTCAAGGCCCAGATAGGGCACCTGGTTGCCAACGTGAACCTGGAAGCGTGCAAGGGGACAGAGAAATGCGATGTCTGCCTGGACACGTGGTGCAGCGCCACTTACGAAGAAAACGGCTATCCCAGGGTGGACCCGGAGTTATGCGCCTCCTGCTATCTCTGCGTGATTCGCTGCCCGCACGGGGCGCGCTACATGGAAGAAATATAAGGCTCAGGCGATTTAGAGAAAGAATAATTTACGGAAAAGAGGTCCCCTCGTCTACTACTTCGCGAATGAAGCCAGGGGCACGGCGTGCTGGAGGTGACGGGGTGGTAGCGCTCCGCGGACAGCGGTAAGGCGGGAAAGAAAATCCCGGCTGCCGGGACACGGCGAAGGTTCGCCTGCCCGGTCGCGGATTTGCTCAGACCCTTCTCGCGGCGAGGTGTCCCTCGTGGATAGCGTCAAAAATCCGGCGGGGCGCCACGCAGTCCCCGACGGCCTGGACGTGAAGCGCCGTCTCCTTTTCGAGCTGGTCTCTCAGTGAGGTGTCCGGCAGGAAGCCGGTGGAGAGGACCACGGTGTCGGCGCGGATTTCCCGGCGCCTGCCTTCGCGGTCGACGACCACGCTGCCGTGCTCGGTGACGGCTTCGAGCCTGGTGCCGGTGAGGACGGTAACCTTCTGTATCTCCAGCCTCTCCCCGTAGGCGATGCGGTCGAAGGACACCATGTCCCGCATGAGCTCGTCCTGTCTCGTGGTAAAGGTAACTTTCTTACCCTGTTCCGCGAGGAACAGCCCCACCTCCACGCCGATGACGCCGCCCCCGACGACATGCACGGTATTGCCCGCGCGCGCGCTTTCCGTGAGCGCTTCCAGGGCGCCCAGGGCTTTGGGTTTATCGCTGCCGGGGATATCCGGCTTCTGGGGTAAGCCTCCGGTTGCCACGATGACGGCCTCGAAACCGCCGTCCTTAATCGTCTGCGCCGACGCTTTTTGCACGACCACCTTTACCCCGAGCTTGGTTAATTGCGCGATGTAGTAAGCCGTCAGCCTTCTCAGGTCGGCCTTGAAGTCCGGTATTGAGGCTTCAATCAGGGCGCCGCCCAGCTGCCGTTTCTCATAGAGCGTCACCTCATGGCCGCGTAGCGCGCAGACCCGGGCTGCCTCCATGCCCGCGGGTCCACCGCCCACCACCGCCACCTTCCGGTGAGGTTCCGCGGGGACAATCGGGAGTTCGTCTTCCTTGCCCAGGGTCACGTTCACGGTGCACATGAGCGCCTTGTCCCGGCTGTTGGTCCGCTCCTGGCAGCCGTCGTTACAGCGGATGCAGGGCATGATGTCCCCGGTCCGGCCTTCCTGCGCCTTACGGGGCCAGTGGGGGTCGGCGAAAAGGGGACGGGCCAGGGCGATGAAGTCGGCCTTGCCGGTCTCCAGTATCTCCTCGGCGTATTCGGGGGTGGTTATCGAGCCCGAGGCGATGACGGGAATCCCCACCGCCTTTTTCACCGCCTCCGCCAGCCAGACGTTATGCCCTACGGGGATGCTCATCGGGCAGGTCAGGTGGATGCCGCGCATGCGGCTGGCGGCGGAGATGTGAACTGCGTCCACCCCCCGCTTTTCCAGGGCTGCGGCTATCTTCACGGCGTCCTCAATCATGATGCCGTCCGGCTCGTACTCCGTCCCGTTGAGCCTTATCCCCACCGGGAAGTCCGCCCCTACCTTCTCCCGGATATCGGTGATAATCTCCGTGACGAGCCGGAGCCGTTTCTCGAAAGAGCCGCCGTAGGCGTCGGTGCGCCGATTGGTGCGCGGGGAGAGGAACTGGGTTATCAGGTAGCCGTGGGCCCCGTGCACCTCCACCATGTCAAACCCGGCCTTGCGGGCGCGCGACGCGGCGTCGCCGAAGGCAGCGACCAGCTCCCGGATTTCCGCCGGGGTAAGCTCCTCGGGGACGACGCCGGGCGGAAAGAAAGTCCGGTATTCCGGCGGGAAATCCCGCGAGGCGCACTGTATCGGAGGGGTACGCGAGCCTTTGAGCAGGCCGGGGTGCCCTATCTGGAGGACCGCTTTCGCCCCGTTGTCCTGGATGACCTGCGCCAGCGCCGAAAGCCCGGGGATGAAAGAGTCGTCGGCCCCGCCTATCTGGCTGCCGCGCGACCGCGCCTTGATATCGGGCCAGACGTATTCCACGATGACCAGCCCCGCCCCGCCCCGCGACGCCTCCTGGTAAAAGCGGAGCAGCCGGTCGGTAACCGACCCGTCCCGGGCGCCCAGGCTCGAGAAGGTCGGGGCCTTGACGATGCGGTTGCTTATCTCAAGGTCGCGTATCCTGCCGCGTGCGAAAAGCCTGGGAAATACCCGGTCCATGACTGTCCTCCCGTGAAAATTGCCGCACGATAACTTTGCCGCGGGGCAGAGGTGAGCCATCGTCACGGCGGGTGGAACCCCGAAATTGATTACTCAAATACTACGCCTGGTGGATTTTCCTGTCAAGTGGAGGACAGTAAGCAGCCTGTTCATCAGTCTCGTATCTGATTGCCCGGCCGCAGCGTCGGATTTCGCACTCGCTGTTCGCCGTGTATCATCCGGCTAGTGCAGTTCCAGGTAGAAATTGGGGGACGGGTAGCCGCCCCCGGCCCCGGCATTGTAGCAATAGAAGCTGCCGTCATCCACCGTTAACGCGTAAGACCCCGCCCCCGGCAGCGTGAAGTCCACCCGGCCGTTGCTCATCGTGAGAAACATGTCCGGAACCGGTGCGCCGCGGTATTCGGTCAGTCGCTGCCGGTCTCCGTCGGCGTCCTGGCGGTAGAGGCCTACGTTGAGAATCAGGTACCGGTAATTACCGATGAGTTCCCGGGCGTTGGTGAGATAAAGGGTGACGCTTACGTCCGCGGGATTATCCGTAGCGTCGATGTAGAAGAGGTCGCCCGCCGTCACGGAACCGATGGCATTCCCGAAAGCGGTCCAGGTCGGTTGTTTTGCCGTTGCCGCGGCGGCTATCTGGACGGGATTGCTGCCGGCTTCCCCGGCAAATTCGTAGCCGTAAGCAACCGGCCAGGGGATAAGCAGCAGGAAAGCGGCAACGGGGAATATTCTCTTCAGTAAGCCCCTGCGCATCCTGGTCACCTCCTGCTGTGGCTGTTTCGCAGGATATGACCGGGAGGCTCAACGCCAGCCCAATATCAGGAGGCTGAATCCCAATATTCTCTCAACGTTTTTACGACAATAAAAAAAGCGCTCAAACGAGCGCTCTTCTGTGTAGAGGCCCTGCGGCTGAAATCAGGCTGTTTTATGCATCCGGCGCGTGGGCGCCCCGGAACTGGTAGCCCACGCCGGGCACGGAAATGAGGTAGCTGGGATTGTCCTTATCCGGCTCCAGTTTGTTCCTCAACCGGCGGACGAACTCGTGCAGGTATTCCTTTTCCTCCAGGTACTCGGGTCCCCAGACCTTCTGCAGGAGGTGGGTGTGGGTGTTCACTTTGCCGGCGTGGAGAACCAGTTCCTGGAGGAGGTTGAATTCCGTGGGCGTGAGCCTGATTTCCTTGCCGGATATGGTGACCTTTCTTTCCGCAAAGCTGATTTGCAAATTGCCGCTTGAGAACGTGGGGCGGGCTGACGACACCGCCGTGGCCGTGGTACGGCGCAGCACCGCCCTCACGCGCGCCAGCAGTTCATCGGAGCCGAATGGCTTGGTGACGTAATCATCAGCGCCCAGGTTAAGGCATTTCACCTTGGCGTTTTCGTCGCCCTTCGCGCTGAGCATGATGATGGGGATTTCCGTCCACTCCCGGAGGCGGCGGCAGACCTCAAAGCCGTCCATCCTGGGCATCATGATATCCAGGATGACG
>JBDRGD010000087.1:0-10648 GCA_043818095.1 Chloroflexota bacterium | reverse complement strand
CACCCGGACATCGCCCCCATCAAGGTGGCGATACTTCCCCTCAGCCGCAAGGAGCCGCTGGTCAATCTCTCCAAAGACATCTTCAAAAATATCAGCCCCTGCTTCATGACGCAGTACGACGAGACCCAGAGCATCGGGCGGCGCTACCGCCGCCAGGACGAAATCGGCACGCCCCTCTGCGTCACCGTCGATTTCCAGTCGCTGGAGGACAGCCGCGTCACCATCCGGGAGCGCGACCGCATGCGCCAGATACGCATCCCGGTAGCCGCGCTGCGGGAGACCCTCACCGCCAAGCTCGCCGGGGAAGACCTCTTCGAAAACCTCCCCGAGGGCGGGGAAGTGTGGAAGGAGTAGGGGGCGTCTAAGAGGGGCGCAGCCCCTCTTCTTAAATCTTTTCCCCCTTCCGTTACTTCATATATTGCATGTTATAATACGATAAAACATTTCTTTTATCTTAGATTGAGATGATTAATCCCGGTGAGATAATTTCATATTTAGAAATGTGTAGCGACGTTGGAGTTAATCTTCAACGCGGCATGAATTATCACATAAAAAATAACATCAGCGTGATATTAATGAGCCTACGTCCAAATGCCCCATATGCGGATAAAATCGAAGATGAAGGACGTATTCTCATTTACGAAGGGCATGATGTGTCAAAGACGAAGGATAGTCCAATACCTAAGATAATAGACCAACCTCTCAAGAATCCCGGTGGCTCATTAACTCAAAACGGATTGTTTTATACCGCAGTAAGCAAATATAAGACAAATCAGAAAAATCCGGAACTGGTCAGAGTATTTGAGAAACTACATAGGGGTATATGGGTATATAACGGATTATTTGTCTTGATTGACGCATGGCAAGAGAAAATTAATAACAGGAATGTCCTTAAATTTAAATTAGAACTGATTGACAGTGTTAACTACACCGCAAATTCGGAGCAGAATGAAAAAGTCATACTTGAGCACAATAGATTAATCCCTCCAAAAATCAAGCTTGAAGTCTGGCAAAGAGATAAGGGTAGATGCGTAAAATGCGGGAGTGCAAATAACTTGCATTTCGATCATATAATACCGTTCTCGAGAGGTGGTTCTTCTCTAGTCGCTGAAAATATTCAACTCCTTTGTGCAAGGCACAACATCGCTAAAAGAGATAAAATAGAATAATGTCTATTATTGTGAGAGTTTGCTGTTGAAAATCCTCCACTTCGCGGACCTTCACCTCGGCGTCGAGACCTACGGGCACATCAACCCGGAAAGCGGGCTCTCCACCCGCCTGGAGGACTGCCTGCACGCCCTCGACAAGCTGGCGGACTTCGCCATCGAGGAGCGCGTCGACCTCGTTCTCTTCTGCGGGGACGCCTACAAGAGCCGGGAGCCCAGCCAGACCCAGCAGCGCGAGCTCGCCAAGCGCATCCGGCGCCTTTCCGAAAACAGCATCCCCATCTTTATCCTGGTGGGCAACCACGACCTGCCCAACGCCTTCGGCCGGGCGACCTCCACGGAAATCTTCAGCACGCTGTCGGTCAAGAACGTCCACGTCGCCAGCCGCCCGGACGTCCACCTTATCCCCACCGCCGGCGGCAACATCCAGGTCGTTTCCCTGCCCTGGCCCCGGCGCAACGCCCTGCTTAGCAAAGAAGAGACGAAAAACCTGAATTTCCGCCAGATGCTGGATACCTTGCAGCAGAAGCTGACCGGCGTTATCGCCGCGGAGGCGGCCAAGCTGGACCCCTCCCTGCCCGCGGTGCTCGCGGCCCACGTCTGGGTGAAGGACGCCCGGGTGGGCTCCGAGGACTCGATGACCCTGGGCAACGAACCCCAGTTGCTGTTGAGCAACGTGGCGCTGCCCGCTTTCGACTACGTGGCGCTGGGGCACATCCACCGCCACCAGGTCCTGGGGGAAAATCCCCCCGTGGTCTACGCCGGCAGCCTGGAGCGGTTCGACTTCGGGGACGAGACCGACGAGAAGGGCTTTTACCTGGTGGAAATCGGGGAGGACCCCGCCACCGGCAGGAGAAAGACGTCCTACGAGTTTCACCCCCTGTCCAGCCGCCGTTTCCTGACGGTGAAGGTCGCCCTCAGGGAAGACGACCTCGACCCCACGGCCACCGTGCTCCGGGAAATCAGCAAGCATGATGTCCGGGACGCCGTCGTCCGGGTGAACCTCAGCCTGCCCGTGGCGCTGGAGGGACAGCTCCGGGACGGCGAGGTGCGCCGTTCCCTGGAGGACAGCTACCATGCCATCGTCACCCGGGAGACCCAGCGCGATACCCGCCTGCGCCTGGGCAGCTACCAGGAGGAGGACATTACCCCCTTGAAAGCGCTGGAGGAATGGCTCAAGGTAAAGGATGTCCCCGCGGAGCGCGCCCGCGTCCTCCTGGAATACGGCCGGAAACTCATCGAGGAAAAGCAGTCCCCCCCCGGGATAGGTCCCCCTCCGGCAGGATAGTACTTTCGGATACCGGGTAATTAAGTAACTATTTTCCTATTGCGCCGTTAATATCAGCAGAGGAAAATAAAGAACACCCGCTCCGGAGGTAAGAAATGAAGAATCACTGGTGGTTACAGATTTCCCTGCTTTTCAGCATCGTGGCGCTGCTGGCCCTGCCGCTGGCCGTCCTGGGCTGCACCCCGAAAACCCCCCCCACGCCCCCGCCCGCGCCGTCGGTAGACCTTGCCCGGACGATGGTACCGGACCTGGACATCTCGCTTTACAGCTATGTCCGGCAGGAAAAACCGACCACCATCTCCGCAGCGATGATTCACGCCCCCGCCGACCTTAACGTGGCTTCCCTGGCGCTCTGGGGAATCCCTTCGGGAGAGGAACTGACCCTCGGCGGCGCCGTCATTTTCACCAGCAGCCGGGAAGCCTCCCGGGTCTATGCCCAGGTCAAGGACAGCCAGGAGGTATGGACCAGCCTCTCGGATGCGACGGTTTATTTTGTCATGAAAGAAGGCGCCGCGGCCCGGGAGTTAGTCGACGCCATCAGCAACAAGAGGTTCAAGTATTACGATGACGCCGCGGCAATCGCCGAGATCGCCCTCCTGCCCAACGAGGGGCGGACGCACCGGGCGGGCGTCGCCGTTTCCCGGCCGGGACCTGAGCTGCTGAAGATAGTTTCCGAAAGCACCGACCGGGAAACCGCGGAGATGGCGCAGACGCTGCTCGCCATCGCCCAGATTGAGGTGGTCGCCGGCGGACTCTACGCACCGGAGCAAATCGATATCGCCCGGGTCTACCGCCTGATGGCGGCCGGTAAGGTCGCGGATATGGTCACGGGGGCGCTGGTGGTGGTCAAGTCCGGTCTGCCTGGCATCGTCGTCGGCCCGGCGGTTACCGGCTTCCTGGAGAAAGCTAAATATACCAGGATTGACCTGGAAGGCATCACGGTCTACCGCGGTTTTATCCCGGTATCCGGGGTGAGAGTCCCGGCGCTTATCCGGGTGGTGGGTAACCGCATCTACCTGGCGGTCTCCCCGCAGGAAGACTACGCCGCGATGCTCATCACCGGCATCAAGGAATAGTGATAAGAATCACGCCTGCCAGGGCGCGGCCTCATCCCGTCGCGCGCGGCGCTGCTGCCAGACCCGCTTGACCAGGAAAAAGACCAGCAGCACCGTGCCGCTGAGGAGGATGATGGTGGCCCCGGAAGCCAGGTTAAAGACATAGGAAAGCCACAGCCCCCCGAGGGAAAACAGCGTGCCGAAGATAACCGCCAGGACCATCATCTTGCGCAGGTCATAAGTGAACTGGCGGGCCAGCGCCGCGGGGATGGTGAGCAGGGCGATGACCAGGATAATGCCCACCACCCTTATCAGAACGACCACCGTCAGGGCGATAAGGCACAGCAAAAGCAGGTAAAGCTTTTCCACCGGCACCCCCACCACCACACCGAACTCCTCGTCGAAAGAAAGCGTCAGGAACTCCTTGAAAAAGAGGAGAATAACGCCCACGATGACCGCGTCCAGGACCAGCATCAGTATCAGGTCGTTCTGCGGGACGGTCAGGATATTCCCGAAGAGGTAGCTGAACAGGTCCGGGGTGTAGCCGGGCGCCAGGCCGATGAAGATGATGCCCAGCGCCATGCCCATCGCCCAGAGGATACCGATGCCGGTATCTTCCGGGAGGCGGGTGCGGCGGGTGACCAGCCCCACCCCCAGCGCGGAGGCCAGGGCAAAAAAGGTCGCTCCCAGCACGGGATTTATCCCCAGCAGGTAGCCCAGCCCGATGCCGCCAAAGGAAGCGTGGGCGATGCCGCCGCTGACGAAGACGACCTTCTTGGCGACCACGTAAACGCCCACGATACCGCAGGCCACGGCCGCCAGCAGCCCGGCCGCCAGGGCGTTACGCATGAACTCGTACTGCAGCGCCTCAAGCATCCTGGTGCTCCTTCAACACCCGGTGCGGCATGTCGCCGTGGGTAATCATCTGGATCGGGCACTGGTAGGTGGCTTCCAGCGCCCCCGGCTCGATTTCCTTGTCGCCGTGGTAGAAAAGCTGTCGATTAAGGCAGGCCACGTCATCGACATAGATGGAGACGGCGCCGATGTCGTGGGTCACCAGGATAATCGCCATCTGCTGTTTCAGTCTTTCCAGCAGCTCGTAAAACTCCGTCTGCGCGGCGGGGTCCACGCTGGAGGTGGGCTCGTCGAGTAAAAGCAGCTGCGGCTCTGCGACCAATGCCCGGGCGATGAACACCCGCTGCTGCTCGCCGCCGGAGAGCTTGCCTATCTGGCGGTCCCGCTGTTCCCACATCCCCGCCTCGCGCAGCGCCTTCGCCGCCGCCTCCCGGTCCGCCCCCCGGTAGCGCCGCCCCAGTCCCGCCCAGGGATAACGACCCGTGAGAACGGCATCCCCGACGCTGATGGGAAAATCGCGGTCGAAGAGATTGTGCTGGGGGATATAGCCGATATGCTTCCGCTGGCGTTCCGGGGAACCGCCCAGGACGGTCACCCTGCCCCGGGACGGCTTGATGAGTCCCAGGATGACCTTCAGCAGCGTGGTCTTGCCGCCGCCGTTGGGCCCGATAACCGCCAGGAAATTATGCGGCATCACCGCGAGATTAATCCCCTGCAATACCGTGGTGCCGTCATACTGGACCCAGATGTCTTCCAGCTTTACCAGTTCCGTGCTCATCGCGTTTCCTCCCCCGCCGCCACGATGGCGTCACCGATGCGGCGCATGTTGGCGAGGTAGTCCTCCGCCAGCGGGTCCAGCAGGACCACCCTGCCCCCAATTTCCCGGGCAATCACCTGGGCGCTCTGGGTATTGACCTGGGGTCCGGCGAAAATGACCTTAATCCCGGCGTCCTTCGCCTGCTGCACCAGCCGGACGAGGTCCGCCGCCTGGGGTTCCTTGCCCTCGTTCTCGATGGCAATCATTTCCAGATCATAGTCCCGCGCGAAATAGCCGAATACCGGGTGGTAGACCATGAAGGTCCTCCCCGTCAAGCCGGACAGCTTTTTCCCCAGGTCCCGATCCAGCGCCTCCAGTTTTTGCAGATAAGCATCACGCTGCTGCTCGTAATAGGCGCGGTTTGCGGGGTCGACCTGCGCCAGGCCGTCGGCGATGTTCCGCACCATTATCTCCGCGTTCTTCGGGGACAACCAGATGTGCGGGTCTCCCCGGCCCCCCTCGCCCCCCGGCAGCAGGTCAATCCCGCGGGAGCAATCGACGACGAGCATGCCCCGGTTTTGCGCGATGAGTTTGTCCATCCAGGAAAGCTCGAACTCCACCCCGGAGCCCACCTCGGCATACATTTTCGCCCGGGAAAGAGCCGCTATCTGGGACGGTTCGGGCTCATAGGTGTGCGGACTCGCCCCGGGAGGGACCATCACCGTCACGGACACCCGGTCTCCCCCCACACCCCGCACGAACTCCGCCTGGGGCAGTAGCGTGACCGCCACCGGGACGGTTCCCCCGGCCGCCTGAGGAGGCGCGCAACCCGCGGAGACCGCGATGGCAAGCCCCGCCAGGAGCAGGCACACGCTCAAGAGGAAGACGCGGAACCAGCGCCGGTCAGGCATCGTCTTTTTCCCCGCGGGCCTGCTGGCAGCGCCGGCACCGCCCCTGGAACTCGAGGAGGTGCTCTTTTATCTTGAAACCGGTCTCGCGCTCCAGCTTATCCTCGATTTTCGCCAGGTCGCAGCGGGTGAAATCGACCACCGTGCCGCAATCGGAACAGACCAGGTGATGGTGGTGCCCTTCGGGGCGCCTCACCAGGTAACCGTGATGGCTGTCGCCGCCGCGCACCTCGCAGAGCAGGCCCATCCCTGCCAGCACCTCCAGCGTGCGGTAGACGGTCACCAGCCCGATGCCGGGATGGCTCCGCCGCACCTTCTGGTAAATCAGCGCGGGGGTCAGGCTCTCCCTGGTCCCCGAAATCACCTCCAGCACCGCCCGCCGCGGTGCGGTCAGGCGGTAACCCCCCTGCCTCAGGCGCTCCCCCAGCCGCTTTCCCGATAACTCCATGACAGACCTTATTGAAAATGGTTTTCAATTACATATTGACACAGGGACAATCGCGCTGTCAAGACTAGCATCCACCTCAGCCAGTAACGCCCGCCCTTTCGGGGAAACACGCCGGTAAAATGAGGGGCAACCCTGTCGCTTCCTCCCGGGGGAAGTGCTAACTTGGGATTACGCTGGGGGCATTCCGGGGATTTTTCCGGGACATCCGTGAGCGTGAAACGGCTTCGCCGCGGGAAGATTGCCGCGGGGACAGGTCTGAAAATGCAGATGGCAATCGTGGCGCTGGTCATCATTTTCCTGACGGTGTTCGGGGGGATGTCCATGGCGCAGGGCTACATGTTTACGACGGATACCAGCGCCGCCGGCGCGGTAACCCTGAGCAAGCTGGAGGGCAAGCTCAACCGGACGCACCTGGAGCTCACCGGGGCTACCAGTCTCTTCCCGGCGGGTCACTGGCGGGTGCGCCTGCGGAATCGAGGACAGACGAAGCTCAACGACCTGGCGAAGTGGGACGTGATTGTCCAGTACTCCGCCGCGGGCGGTGAACAGGTGGTCTGGCTGCCCTACACCACCGGGACGCCGGGCAACAACCAGTGGGGCAAGATTCTTATCTCCGCCGAGTCCGAGGGCAAGGTGCTGCCGGACGTCTACGACCCCGGCATCCTGAACCCGGGGGAGGAGATGCTCATCGACCTGCGGCTGGACCCGGTGCCGGAAGCGGGGACGCCCGCGACAATCACCATCGCCACCGCCACGGGATGGCACGAGGATGTCTCCCTGACCGCGGGGGTCACCATGCTCACCACCCACTCGGAAACGGAATCGGTTGCCGGGACCGACTATTACCTGATGAAGGAGGCGGCGGGGGCGGACGGCACCGCCATCACCGAGTCCACGGATGCCTATGAAATCGGAGAAAGCGGGCGAAAGCTGCTCCACAAAGACTCCGATGACACCATGCCGGCACGGCATATCTTTCACCTGCTGGAGCTTACCGAGATTCCCGCGTCTACCTGGACGGCTTATTATCGCGGGCGCACCCTGGGAGACCCCGATTTCCCCGATGCCGACAGTCACGTCTACCTCAGTATTGACATCCTGGTCCGCCAGGCGGACGGCAGCCTGCGGCAGACCATCGCCACCAACCAAGCAATCGCGGACATCACCGTCCCGGAGACCTGGGAGACCCTCCCGGCGACCTATGACTTCCCCGGCTATACCGTAGTCGACGATACCGATTACCTGGAAATCGTCTACTACGGCAGTGCGAATGTCAGCCCGCCGTCCAATCCGGCTTACATCCAGCTGCGGGTGGATGACGGCTCCCTGCCGGCGGCGGACCAGACCAGGATAGAAATGCAGGAACCCTGAGACGGGTCGTAGTAAGAAAGAACGGGGAACCGGCACGCTGCCAGTTGACAGGGACGGCCGTTGGTAGTATAAACACATTACAGGGGTTAGGAGGTGCGCAATGTCAAAGCCACAGGCGGTACGTCCCGGTTATTACGCGGCGATAAGCCTGGTGCCGGGGACGGCGCCCACCAACTGCTATATCGGCCTGATTATGGAAGCGGACGAATACGGCGTCCGGATTAACCTGGTCCACTGGGATGACGACCTGGACATGGTCGCCCGGGACACTGAAGACCTCTTCCTGCCCTGGCCGAGCATCAATTCCATGCTGGTCTGCAACGAAGACCAGCCCTCCCGGCGTTTCCTGGTACACCGCGCGCCGGCCTGGCGGTCAGACGTCAGGGCCATGCACGGCGGCTTCCTACCGCAGAAGCCCGCCAGGGAGAAGGAAAGCAGGGAAAAATCCGCCAAGAAAGAGAAAGACTAGACTCGCAGCGCGCTTCCCGCTTTCTCCCCGGCCGGAGGAAAACACGCGGGGAAACCGGCATCAGCCGGATACCGGTCCTTAAACCAGGGCCTATTTCCCGGAGTCCGGGGGAGACCCTGGTTTTCCTTTTCCCGCCGGGACTTCCCCCGTTTCACCTGACCGCAAAATCTTTTTACCGGGGCCCCTCCCCCTCTGTTGAAACGGCGTTTTTTAATGTAAAATAGTAATGGAAGTGACTGGAGGTTGCCGGAGGGTATGATGAAACTGAAAAGCGGAATATTCCTTTCCGTATTGCTGGCGCTCCTGACGCTGCTGCTTTCCTGCGATACCCTGGGACTGGGCACCTCGCAGCGCCAGCGTGACCAGGACGCCTACCAGAAACAGATTGAGGCTTACCAGAAGCAGCTGGAAGCCAAGCGTAAAGCGGATGAGGCTTACCAGCAGCAGCTTCAGGAGGGATTGAAGCAGTGGGCGGAGGCCTACGGCAAGTGGTCGCAGCAGCAGCAGGCGCAGCAACTGCAGCAACTGGGCGTAGACCCCATGACGGCAAACCAGACGGACAATCAGAGCTAGGACGGTCGTGTCAATCGGAGATAACGTGCGCCGGTTGCTGAAAGAGCTGCCGGAGGAAGTGCAGCTTTTAGTGGCCGCAAAGGGCAGGACTCCGGCACAGGTCATGGAGGCGGTGGCGGCGGGGGCCGGAATCATCGGGGAGAACTACGTCCAGGAAGCCGAGGAGGCGTTTGCCGCCGTGGGCCGGAAGGCCCGGTGGCATTTCATCGGGCACCTCCAGCGCAACAAGGTAAAAAAGGCGGTCTCCCTCTTTGACATGGTGGAAACGTTGGACTCCGTCGCGCTGGCTGCGGAAATCGAGAAAAAATGTCTCCCCCTGGGCAAGGAAATGCCCGTCCTGATTGAGGTTAACAGCGGGCGGGAGCGTCAGAAGACCGGCGTCCTGCCGGAAGACGCTGCCGGCATCATAGAGCAGATTTCCGGGTTACCCCACGTGAAGGTGATGGGCCTGATGACGATGGGACCCCTGTCCGGCGATCCGGAGGACGCCCGGCCTTATTTCCGGGAGACCCGGCAGCTTTTTACCGCCTTACGGCAGCGCGGGCTGCCCGGCACGGAAATGCGCTACCTTTCCATGGGAATGAGCGCCTCTTACCGGATTGCCCTGGAGGAAGGCGCCAACATTGTCAGAATCGGTACCAGGATATTTGACTGCGCAGGTCAGTGATTGACCGGGAGGTAGTCTTATGGAAAGAAACCGGACCTCTGATGTATTAGAACTGGTGGCCAGTCTCGTCGTCTGCCTGATGGCCGGGGCCGTCGGCTCCATCTTCACCACTCCGTCGATTCCCACCTGGTACGCCTCCCTGCAAAAGCCTTTCTTTAACCCGCCCGGCGAGCTTTTTGCCCCGGTCTGGACGCTGCTCTACCTGCTGATGGGCCTGGCGGCTTTCTTCGTCTGGCGGGAGGGCCTCTCCTCCCGTAGGGTCCGGGTGGCGCTGGCCCTATTCCTGGGACAGCTCGCGCTCAACATATTGTGGTCGGGGGCCTTCTTCGGGATGCGGTCCACGCTTTTCGGACTCATTGTCATCATCCCGCTGTGGTTGGCAATCCTGGTGACGATGGTCCTCTTTTTCCGGGTGCGCGGGCTGTCGGGATGGCTGATGCTGC
This sequence comes from Chloroflexota bacterium, assembly GCA_043818095.1. GTDB lineage: Bacteria > Chloroflexota > Dehalococcoidia > Dehalococcoidales > RBG-16-60-22 > JBDRGD01. The sequence continues at coordinate 648 of JBDRGD010000087.1, read as the reverse complement.
CCTACCTCCTCTGGGTAACCTTTGCCAGCGTCCTGAATATCGCCCTGTGGCAGCTGAACCTCTGACCGGCCTCATGCCGATTAAGAATCGCGGTGCCCTCGCCACCTCCCCCGCGCGGACGGCGGCGCTGGACATCATCGAAGCGGGGATTAACCGCGTTCTTCCTTCCGCCATCATGGAAGCATCGCTCGCCTACGATGCCGCCGCCGGCGTCCTCAGGGTGCAGAGTGACGCTTACCCGGTCTCCGGGGGCAGGATTTTCGTGGCGGGCGGGGGCAAAGCCGCCGGACTGATGGCCGTGGCCCTGGAAGCTATCGTCCCCCCGGAGAAGATTACCGCGGGGGTGGTGACGGACAAGGGCGGCGGTTATGCGGTGCAAAAGATAAAGGTCATCACCGCGGGGCATCCCCTGCCGGACCTAAGAGGCGTGCGGGGCGTGCGGGAGATGCTGCGGCTCAGGGCGCGCTATGACATCGGCGCCAACGACCTCGTCCTGGCGCTGCTCTCCGGGGGCGGCTCGGCGCTGCTGCCGTACCCCGTGCGCGGGGTGACCCTGGCGGACAAGCAGCGCGCCACGGAACTCCTCCTGTCATCCGGCGCCGGGATAGCCGAGGTGAACACGGTGCGGAAACACCTCTCCCGCGTCAA
>JBDRGD010000086.1:0-2470 GCA_043818095.1 Chloroflexota bacterium | reverse complement strand
CAGGGCAGCGCCCACGGCAATCCCGGTCAGACCGTTTTCCGAGAGCGGCGTATCGAAAACCCTGTCCCCGCCGTGCTTTTGCGGGAGACCGGTCGTCGTGCCGAGCATGCCCACCGGGTCGTCGACGCCCTGCCCCATGACGAAGACGCGCTCATCCCGGGATAAGGCAAGGTCAAGCGCCTCCCGGATTGCTGCCACGTAGGCGAGTTTCCTCCCGGACGCTTCGGCAGAGTCCGTAAAATCCATTTCTTCCGTAACGAAGTTCTTCGACCAGTCCATGCCTGATATTCCTAAAAAAGATGCGCATCCACGGTGCCGGGGTCCGGCAGGGGGCTCGAACGGGCATAGGCAAAAGCCGCGCCAATCTCCTGTGCGATGCTATCCGCCATTCTCCCCTGCTCCGCGGCGGTCATGATACCCCGGCTCACCAGAAAATCGGCGTAGTTGCTTACCGGGCACCGTGCTTTCCATTCATCCACCTCTGCCTGTGTCCGGTAACCCACCTCCGCCCCGGATTTGGTGCCGTGGTGGTCGGTCAGGCGGTAGGTCCGGGCTTCGATGAAAGATGGGCCCCCGCCGCGCCGGGCGTTATCAATAGCTTTCCGGGCGGTGGTATAGACCTCCAGCACGTTGTTGCCGTCAACCCGGTAGCCGGGGATAGACAGCCCTTCAAAACGCCGGTAGATATCATCGCTGGCCTGCCGCTTGTGCAGCGGGGTAAACACCGAGTAAAAATTATTCTCGCAAACATAAACGACCGGGAGCTTTTTCAGGACGGCGAAGTTAATACTCTCGTAGGTGACGCCTTCCTCGACGGCGGCGTCCCCGAAAAACGAGACCGCCACCCTGCCGTTCTTCTGGAGCACCGAACCGAGGGCGATGCCCGTGGCGATAGGAACCCCCCCCGCCACGATTGACGACGAGCCGAGAAGTCCGACCGAGGTATCAATGAGGTGCATGGAGCCGCCCCTGCCGGCGGAACAGCCGGTGGCGCGGTTGTACAGCTCCGCAATCATCGCTTTCAGGTCGCCGCCCTTGGCGAGATAGTGCCCGTGGCTCCGGTGATTGCTGGAGACGTAATCGTCCCGTTGCAGGTTCAGGCAGACTCCGGCGGACACGGCTTCCTGACCGAGGCAGAGATGGATGGGGGTTTTCATTTCATCCTCGTGGTAGAGGGAGGCAATCTTTGCCTCCGTTTTCTGGATGCGGAGCATGATACGGTAAAGCTCCCGGAGGGTTTCCGGCGGCAAAGAAGCGTCTTCCAGCCGGTAATTAATTTGCCTGGAATGTTTACCCGGTGTCATATGTTACCCGCCTTGACCGTTATGGTTCACCAGCCATTTGACCGCGTCAAGCAGAGTTGGCGCGATATGGTCGCATTCCGTTGCCCCGGGCGGATGATGGGCGGCGACAAGCACCGTCCGGCAGCCGGCGCGGCGCCCGGCGACGATATCGCTGGTTTTGTCCCCGATGAGACACGAATGCTTCAGGCTGATACCCATATCGGCAGCGGCTTCCTCCAGCATTCCCGGATTGGGCTTGCGGTGGTAGCAGTCTTTCCGATATTCCTCAATAACGCCGTCAACGTGATGAGGACAGTAGTATATCGCGTCTATCACGGCATCGCGTTTCTTCATTTCCTCTATCAGATAGCCGTTAAATTCCCGCACGGTTTCCTCGGTAAAATATCCCCGGGCGACCCCGGCCTGGTTGGTAACGATGATTACCTTGTACCCGCTTGAGTTCAAGAGAGAGATTGCCCGGCTCGCCCCGCTCAGGAAAGTTGCCTGTTCCGGTTTGTGAGGGTAGCCGACATCCGCGATAATGGTACCGTCTCTATCGAGAAAAACCGCCTTGTTTATCGCCCGTCTCCCGCTGCCGAATGTCCGGGACCCGCCAGCGCCTCCTCCACGAGCTCGCACACGATGTGGGCGATGGTGATATGTGCCTGCTGGATTCTCGGGGTATCTTCCGAAGGAACGTCAATCAGCAGTTTTGCCAGTGTAGTCATCTGACCGCCGCCGGCTCCGGTGAGCGCTACGGTAACCGCGCCCTTTGCCACGGCGGCTTTCATCGCCTCAACGATGTTAAGGGACTTCCCGCTGGTGCTGAGGACGATGAGAACGTCGCCTTTATTAACGAGTGCCTCTACCTGCCGGCGGAACACCTGCGCAAAACCCAGGTCGTTGCCCAGGGAGGTTATCACGGAGGTATCGGCGTTCAGGGCGATTGCCGGCAAGGCGGAACGGTCCAGGTAAAATCTGCCGATGAGTTCGGCGGCGATGTGTTGCGCGTCGGCGGCGCTGCCGCCATTGCCGCAGAGCACCACTTTTTTACCGGAACGATAGGCGGCAGTCACTATTTCTGCCATTTGGGCAATTTCCGGCATTTTGCTTCCGGCAATCGCGCCTATTAGCCGGGCGCTCTCTTCAAGCCTGCGTAAAATCAAACGCTGCATCAGCCTTATCTT
>JBDRGD010000085.1:0-12731 GCA_043818095.1 Chloroflexota bacterium | reverse complement strand
GGTGGGGAAGAGGCCGGTCTCGGTGCAGGTTCTGGTGCTGGGGTGGCTTCCCGTTTCTCCGCGGTGGCGGGCAGGGCACAGTCCACCAGGGCGAGCTCCAGGGGCAGGGTGGAATAATTGTCCAGGCTGATGTCAACCTGGCTGAAGAGCTTGATGGCCTTCAGCACCTGGGGGAGGGAGGCTTTCGCCGCCAGCCTCTCCAGTTCCTCTTTGTCCTCCGCGGCGAGGTCCAGCATCTCCCCGGAGCCGGTCTTGACCAGCAGCAGCTGCCGCAGGTAGTCCATCAGCTCCCGGGTAAACTGGCGGAGGTCAAGCCCGTCACTATTGACATGGTTGATGGTGCTGATACCGGCGGTAATATCGTTATCGATAATCTGACGCACCAGTTCGCGGGTACGGGCGTCCCCGGTGATGCCCAGCACGGTCTGCACCTGGGGCAGGGAAATATCGGTGCCGTAGTAGGTGGTCAACTGCTGGAGGAGGTTCTCGGCATCGCGGAGGCTGCCGGTGGCGGCTTTGGCGATGAGGTTTAGCGCTTCCGGCTCAATCCGGATTTTTTCCTCCTCGCAGACCGTGGCGAGTTTCGTGGAAATGTCCGCCTGGGAAAGCCGGCGGAAATCAAAGTGCTGGCAGCGTGACATTATCGTGGGCAGGACCTTGTGCGATTCCGTGGTCGCCAGCACGAAGATGGCGTGGGGGGGTGGTTCTTCCAGGGTCTTCAGGAGGGCGTTGGCGGCTTCCTTGGTGAGCATGTGGACTTCATCGATGATGTAGACCTTGTAGCGCGCCTGCCCCGGGGCGTAGTTCACCTTTTCCCGCAGGCCCCGTATCTCGTCGATGCCGCGGTTACTGGCGGCATCTATCTCGATGACGTCCATGGACCTGCCCTCGGTAATCGCCCGGCACATCTCGCAGGTATTGCAGGGCTCATCCTTCCCGGAAGTGGTAAAGCAGTTGACCGCTTTTGCCAGGATACGCCCCGTGCTGGTCTTGCCGGTGCCGCGGGGGCCACAGAAGAGATAGGCGTGGGCGACACGCCCACCCTTCAGGGCGTTCAGCAGGGTGCGGGTGACCTGCTCCTGTCCCACCACCTGGCCCAGCGTCTGCGGGCGCCACTTCCGGTAGAAAGCCTGAGAGACCATAAACCTACCCTTATTATACTGTATCCTGCCCGGAATCCAAAGGGGAAAGGACGGGGGATTTTGTCCGGTTTCGGTAATTTAGCGGGGCAAGTTTCCGTAAAACCGGACTACGAAGTCTCCCCCGGAAATTTTCCTGTGGTAAAACCATAAAATAAACAGGGCAGCATTTGATGCTGCCCTGCGTGGTGCCAACGGAAGGTTTACTTTAGAGCAGGGACGGGATGTCCTTGGAGGCCTCTTCGATTTCCTTGAGCTTGGCGCCGGTCTCCTTCTGCCGGGTAACGAATTCCGGGATGAGGCTGGTCGATTTGCTGTAGTAGTCCCGGATTTTCTCGACGTCGCTGAGCTCGGAAAGGATGACCGAGACGTCGATGGCTCCCTTTTCCCGGGGGTAGTCACCGTTGCGGATGATAGCCTCCGGGCAGATATCCCGCATGTAGTCGCCCAGCTCCTTGACCAGGTCCATGTTCAGTTCCCGGGCGGGCCCGGAGATGAGGTAAAGCGCCCGGCGGGCATCCACGGGATTGCACTTCAGGGAAAGTTCGCTGATGGCTTCATCCATCGCCTGGATGCCTTTCTGAATCTCGGAGCCCTTCTTGCGGAAGTCGCTCCGGAAATCGAAAGGCAGCCTGATGAGGGGCACTTCCGATTTGCCGTAACCCAGGCTGGTCCACCCCACCAGGGTCTGAATAATGTCGCCGGCGTCCAACAGCTTACCGCCGATGAACTTGCTCTTTTTCTCCTCGCCGGCGCAGAGGATGTTGTAGAACGGGTCGACAATCATCGAGTTAATCTTGTTCATGTTGTTCCTGATGGAGGCGTCCTTGCGGACGTAGCGCTGGTTGTCCACCAGGAAGACGGCATCCGCCACCGAGTAGCATGACTTGAGACAGGTGGCGGTATTGTAGATGGTCCGCTCCTCGGTAGTTTCCTCGTGCTCGAAAGGCAGCACCACGAGGTCGTAGACCGGCTTGTCCACGTAGCGCTCTTTCAGGTGCTTGGTAATCACCGCGATGGCGCCGGAGCCGGTGCCGCCGGCGGCGCTGGCCGCGCAGAGGAAGGCGTCCGTCTCGAAAAAGCGCTTGGTGGTGCGGATGGCATCGATGACCTTGTCGGCATCGTCCTTGGCGATTTCCGCGCCCAGTTCGTTGATTTTACCGACACCGTGGCCGCCCGTCTTGCGCCCGCCGATGAGGACGCGGTTCTGGTAGCCCTTCTTGATATTGGTCAGACCGCTCAGGTCGGCGGCGTCCGTGTTCACGGCATAAGTCCCGTTGATGACATCTAACCCACGACGGCTGCGGGCGCGCTGATTAAGCCGGGCAAACTCATCCGCAATCCTGCCGCCGCACTGCCCTAGGCCAACAACCACTAACTTCATTTAGTACACCTCACCCCATAAATCCGGTTGCGCTATTGTAGACACACTCACCGGAGAATGTCAATCGTTTTACAGCTAAGTCCGCAGTACCATAATACTATTAATGTGGTAAAATGTTCCCACAGTGCCTCGGGATTATTGCAAAACGGGGTAGGCTATACTAGAATATGTGGAGACACACGGGGAGGGGTGCTGACGTGGCTCCCGAATTAGTTGAAGACGTCGAAGGCAATATTGTTGATTTTGAGAAGGCGGTCGCCAAAGCCGAGCAGCTAAGCAAGATGGCCCGCGAGGCCTCCGAGAGGTCAACGAAGGTAGCCCAGGAGAGTGTCCGCAGAGCGGAGCGAACCAGTGAAGAGGCGCGCAGCGCCGCGGAACGTTCTGCGAAAACCGCCCAGGAAGCGGTAGAGAAGGCGGAGAAGATTGCCCGTGAGTCAGAGGAGCGGGCTGACGCGATTATCAAATCCGCCCAGGAAGCAATCAGCCGGGCGGAATCCGTAGCCGCGGCACCGAAAGAAGCCGCGCAGACCACCAGCAGGGCTTTCGAAGAAGCTATCAATAAAGCGGAGCAGATCAGCCGGGAAGCCATGGTCGCCGCGGAGGCGGCGCTGCTGGCTTCACAGGAGGGCCTGAGCCGCATCGATGAAATCAGCCGGGAAGCCAAGGAAATGGCGGACTCTTCCCGGAAATCCGCCCTGGAAGCTATCAAGCAGGCTGCCGAGGCCGGGAAAAAGGCGCGGGACGCCGCGGAAGTCGCCAACCGCACGGGGAAGGAAGCCGCAAGCCGGGTAGAAAAAATCGGGAGAGATACTGAGGAAGCCGCCCGGGCGACCGCCAGGGTGGCGGAGGAAATTGTCGCCAAGGCGGAAAAGACCGGCAAAGCGGCGACGGAAGCGGCGGAAACCTCCATGAGAACAGTGGAGGAAACGTCCCTGAGAATTGAAGCTAACAGCCAGACCGCCCGTGATGTCGCCGCCGATGCTTTCAAGGCATCACAGGACGCGCTGGGGAAAATAGAAACCATCGGGCGGGAAGTGGGTGATACCGCCGCCTCCGCGCGGGTAACGGCGCAGGAAGCCGTGAAAAAGGCGGAGGACATCTCCCGGGAAGCGAAAGAGACTACCGAGTCCTCCGCGCAGGAAGCCCAGGAAGCCATCGGCCGGGCGGAGGAAATCAGCCAGGAGGCGAAGATAACTGCGGAAGCCTCCGCCAGGTCCGCCCATGAAGCTATCTCCCGGGCGGAAGCCATCAGCCGGGAAGCCAGGGCAACGACCGAAGAGTCCTCCCGCGCTTTTGACGCCGCCCTCAGACAGGCGGAAGAAATCAGTACGCAGTCACGGGAGAGCGTCGAAGCCGCGATGAAAGACGCCCAGGAGAAGATGGCGGAGTTCTCCAAGTCTTCCGAAGAAACCGTCCAGCGCGCCGAGGAAATCAGCCGGGAAATCAGAGAAACGACACAAGCGGCTTCACAGTCCGCCCAGGCGACGCTGGAAAGCTTCATGAAGGAAGCCCAGGAAGCTATCTCCCGGGCGGAGAGTATCGGCGCGGAGACCCAGAGCACCACCGCCGAGCTGTCGGAGAAAACCCGGGAACACATCGACTCAGTAATCGCACAGGTTAAGGAAGTCACGGAAAACTTCTCCCGGACAGCCTCGGAAGCCTCTGCGGAAGCCACGCGGGTATTCCAGGAAGCCATGGACAAGGTGGAGCAGATACGCAAGGAGACCCAGGAGTTAAACGAAGAAAGCACCAAGACCGTCCAGGATATGACGGAGGCCATGATTCTGACCGCGCGGGAGTCTGCGCGGCAGACAATCGATTCCATTCGGGAGGCGACGCAGGAAGCCGCCAGGATTGCCCGGGAAGCGGCGCAGCTTTCCGTCAAAGCATTCGGGGAAGTCGTCAGCCGCGCCGAAGCCAACAGCACCATCTCCCAGCAGTCGGCGGAGATGTCCCTCTCTAGCTTTGAAAAGAGCCTGAAGAGGGCCGCCAGCCTGGAAGCCGAGGCGGAGGAAGTGGCGGAAGCGCTGGCGGAACAGCAGGAAACGCTGGCGGAACAGCAGCTTGAGAAAGAAAAGCCGGTAGAGGCCGAAGATAGCGTCAAGCCCGCTAAGCCGGAGAGTAGGGAAAAGCCGGCCGGCAAGGTGCCGGAGCTGGGCGATTCCCGGTCCGCCGCGAACGCCCGGGAGCGGGTGGAAGCGCGCCTGGAGTCCCTGGCGCGGATGTATGAAAAAAAGAGCAAGCAGAAGGACGGCAAGGAAAAGGAAGATAAGTCTTGACTTTTTAGCGGGCACAGTATACCATCGCTTGAGAAAATCAATTTAGCAAGATAGAAAATCTAAGGAGGTTTCTGTGGCAGACACAAGAGAAAAGGCGAAGAAAGCCCCTGAGGCGACTGAGCCGGTCAACGAACTGGCCGAGGTAGTCGAGGAAAAAGCTGCGGAAACGGCCGCGGAAGGAAGAGACCTGGCGGGGAAACCGCTGGATGAGGTCCTGGGACATGCGGAAAGAGCTTATGCTGCTTACCTGGAAGCGGAGCGGCAGGTAGCCCGGGCTTATAAAGAAAATGAGACCCAGGTAGCGAAGGCTTACCGCCGGGCGGAGCTCCAGGCGCAGAATATGCATGATTCGGCCATCGCCCAGGCGCTCCAGGCACGGGATGAGGCCATCAGCCAGGCGATGAAAGACCGCGACACCACAGTCCAGCAGGCGGAGAAAGCCTTCCGGCAGAGGGTCGACCGCGCGGAAAAGTCCTGCGAAGAGGCGATCGGTCAGTCACTGCTGACGCGTAACGAGAACGTCGGGAAAGCCTGGAAGGTCCGTGAGGAAACCATCGAGCAGGCGTGGCAGATTTACTCCAAGATGACGCGGTAGTGACGGCACGAAATAACCCCGAATAAAGAATTCCCGCCGGGCTGCGGAAAAATCGCGAACGGCGGGAAAAAGTAGCCTTTAGAGCAGCGAGGGTATGTCCTTGATAGTGAGGTCAATCCCTCGCTGTGTGCTAACTATCCCGTCCTGGCGTTTCTTGAGGGCGGCGATGAGGCTGATTGCCTTGGTGAAGTAACCCCTCACCTTTTCCACATCGCTCAGCTCCGAGAGGACGAGGGTCACGTCCAGCCCGTTCTTGTCCCGCGGGTAGTCACCACTGCGGATGATGGCCTCAGGGGACATGTTTTTCAGGTAGCCCCCCAGCTCCTTTATCAGGTCTACGTTGATGTCCTGGGAGGCGGCGGAAACGAGGTACAGTGCCCGCTTGGAATCGATGGGATTGCATTTCAGAGACAGACCGCTGATGGCTTCATCCATCGCCTGGACGCCGCGCTGGGTCTCCGTGGCCTTGTTCCGGAAATCACGGTTCTTCCCGAAGAGGGAGCGAAGAAGGGTGATGTGGGAGCTGCCGAACCCCAGGGTGGTCCAGCCTACCAGCGTCTGGATGATGTCACCGGCGTCAAGCATCTTGGCGCCGATGAACTGGTGCTTTTTTTCCTCGCCGGCGCAGAGGATGTTGTAGAACGGGTCGACAATCGACCGGTTGATGCGGTGCAGGTTGCTGATGATGGAGGTGTCCTTGCTGGCGTAGCGCTGGTTGTCCACTAGGAAGACGGCGTCCGCCATGAGGTAGCTGGACTTGAGGCAGGTGGCTACGTTATAAATCGTCCGGTCCTCGGTGGTCTCTTCATGCTCGAAGGGCAGCACCAGCAGGTTATAGACCGGTTTATCGACGTAGCGCTCCTTCAACTGCTGGGTCATCACCGCCACGGAGCCGGAGCCGGTGCCCCCCGAAGCCCCCGCAATCAGCAGAAAGGCATCCGAGTCCGTGAAGTTCCGCGTGTTCCTGACGGTATCGATGACCTTGTCGGCGTCATCCTTGGCGATTTCCGCGCCCAGCTCGTTGATTTTACCTACGCCGTGGCCGCCCGTCTTGCGGCTGCCGATGAGGATGCGGTGCTGGTAGTCCGGCTGGATGGTGGTCAGGCCGCTGAGGTCCGCCACGTCCGTATTGACGGCGAAGCTGCACGTGACGATTTCCAGCCCGCGTTCCCGCCGGGCTCTCCGGTTCAACCGCTCGAACTGGTCGGCGACCCTGCCGCCACACTGACCCAAGCCGATGACAACAAGTTTCATTTTTGCCTTTGTGCTATTTTAGACGGCCGGACGGGCTCCTGTCAATAATGCCGCAATTGCGCATATCGCCACCTGGCATACGTTTTTCTCTTTTATGGGAGAAAAACACCATGACCAAAGTAGTGGGCGCCAATGTTATCCTACAGTCCTTTCTCCGCCAGGAAAGCAGCCAGGTCCGCCAGCCGGGAGCTGTAACCCCACTCGTTATCGTACCAGGCGATGACCTTGATCATGTTATCCCCGATAACCATCGTGCTGGCCGCGTCCACGATAGAGCTCGCGGGATTGCCCTTGAAGTCCGTGCTCACCAGCGGCTCTTCGCAGAACTCCAGTATGCCCGCCATGGGGCCGCCGGCGGCCGCCTTCAGGGCGGCGTTGACCTCTTCCGCGGTGGTATTCTTCTCCAGCACCGCCACGAAGTCAATCACCGAGACGGTGGGTGTGGGCACCCGGAAAGCCATCCCGTGGATTTTGCCCTTGAGGGCGGGGATGACCTGGGTGACCGCCTTGGCGGCGCCGGTGGTGGTGGGGATGATGTTCAGGGCCGCCGCCCGGGCGCGCCGCAGGTCTTTGTGAGCGATGTCCAGGACGCGCTGGTCATTGGTGTAGGCGTGGATGGTGGTCATCAGGCCGCGGCTCACCCCGAAACTCTGGTGCAGCACCTTCACCACCGGGGCGATGCCGTTGGTGGTGCAGGAGGCGTTGGAGATGACCTTGTGGCGGGCGGGGTCATACTGGTCTTCGTTCACCCCGAGGACCACGGTCAGGTCTTCGTTCTTGGCGGGCGCGGAGATAATCACCTTTTTGGCGCCGCCCTTGAGGTGGTCCGCCGCCCTGGTGGCGTCCGTGAAAATCCCGGTGGACTCGATGACGATGTCCACGCCGTAGTCTTTCCAGGCGATGTCCCCCGGGTTGCGCTCGGAGAGCACCGCGATTTCCTTGCCGTCGACGACGAGCGCCTTCTCTTTAGCGCTGACCTCGCCGGGGAATGGCCCGAAGGTGCTGTCCCACTTCAGGAGGTGGGCATTGGTGGCGGTATCCGCCAGGTCGTTCACCGCGACCACTTCCAGGTTGTCGCCCTGGCACTGCTTGATGGACCTCAGGGTCAGCCTGCCGATGCGTCCGAAACCGTTAATGCCGATTTTCGTTACCATCTGAAAACCTCCTTGTTAATTTGTCACGGGCGGGACTCCGCCATGAGCCTGCCCTTCGTATGCTGTCGCTGCCGCAGCATGTCCAGGAACGCCTCCAGCCGTGTCTTGAGGTGGCTGTTCAGCGAAAAGTCGGTATTACCCTCGATGGTGAGCATCGGAAGGTCCAGCGCTTCCCGCAGGACGATGTCCGCGATGCCGCGGTGGCAGAACGCCTGCACGTAGTGGATAATGCCGTCAAGGTGACGCTGCGTCGCCGCCTGGCGGATGTCCCGCAGGCGCTCTTCCAGGCCGTAGGGGTAGGTGTAGCGGGCGTATTGCTCCGCCAGGGAGTTTACCGTCTCCGGCATGGCGAACTGCCGCGGGATTTCATTGAAGACCACCCGCGCCCCGTTCTTCTCCAGGAACGGGTAAAGCTCCCGCGCGTAGACCGGGGGCACGCCGAGGTAGCCCAGCCGCAGGTAGTCCGCGGGGTAGGGCTGCCGACGCCGGCATTCCGCGAGGAGCTCTTTCAGCCCCGTTGTATAATTCTCAATGTCCCCGTTGAAATCGGAGGTAGCGACCAGCCAGAGGTGGTTTTCCCGCCCGCTGACCACGCCTTCCCGCCAGGTCAGGGTGTCCAGCTCATGCGTCAGTGCCCTCACGGGCCGGAGCTGCTCGCGGACCGCTTCCGCCGCCGCAAGGGTCGTGCCGAGGGCTCCCGCCAGCTGTTTCAGCGCCGGCTCCACCAGCGCCGGCGCCGGCTCCGCCGGATAGGCGAAGGGGAGCGTGCGCACGCCCCGGCGGCGGAGGACCTCCAGGAGCATCAGGGTGTTCGAGCAGTCGCCCCCGGTCACCCCGAGGACGGTAGCGATGCCTTGCTCACGGCAGATACTGTAGATTCCCTTTATCCAGGTGCAGCAGTTCAGGGGGAAGCCGTCCCGCTCCGCGGCGCTTATAAAGCGCTCGGGATGGGGGGTGCTGACCAAGACATTGTTCAGGTCCAGCGGCGCGTAACCTGCCGCCAGCAGCACTTCCAGAGGGACCGTGGAGGTGATACCGATGCTTTTCATATCATCATCTTTTAGCAAGAGAAGCCGACTACACTCTCTGATAGTATATCACGCCGTCGTTGGCGAATTTCGTCACCCGGCGCTCCGTGAGCATGAGCTCGAGGTGAGACAGCGCCTCCAGGATTGCCAGCCTCCGGTGGTGGGGCGCCAGGTGCCGCCAGCCCACGCCGCCGGTATCCGAAAGCCAGGAAATCCCCTGGACCACCTGGAAGGCGCTCCTGGCGGAACGCAGCGTGCGCAGGATAGCCTGGTTCCGTACCTCGTGGTGCTTGATAAGCTTGATGATGCGCGGCTGGATATCGCTGAAGGGGTGCTCGTGTCCCGGCAGCACCGTGGCGATGGGGAGCTTTTTTATCCTGCCGAGCGAGGTCAGGAAGTCCGCCAGCGGGTTGCTGCCTGACTGCGAGTGCAGCCCGACGTTGGAGGTAATCGTCGGCAGGATGTGGTCGCCGGAGAGCAATATTTTCCGCGCGGGCTCGTAAAGGCAGATATGCCCCGGGGAATGTCCCGGGGTCAGCAGCACCCGGAAAGAAAAGACCCCGGTATCGATGGTGTCGCCGTCGTGGAGAAGGGTGTCGGGATAGACCGGGGTGACGTATTTCGCGAGGGGCAAAGAGGCCTCCTGGAGCTCCGCGAGGTCTTTTTCCTGGACGCCGTTGAGCATCAGCCAGGCGGCGGTCTGCGCCAGGAGTTCGTCCATGTGGACGTAGCGGGAATCGATAAGGTCCCGCTCGATTTTATGGCAGGCGAACTCCGCCCCGGAAAGCTCCTTGAATTTCCCCACCAGGCCATAGTGGTCCGAGTGGATGTGGGTAATGACAATCCGGGAAATATCCGTGAAGCTGACACCGATTTCCTCCAGTTGTTTCTGCACGGAGGAGAAACAGTCAGGGAGGTCCCAGCCGGTATCCAGCAGGAGATAGCCGTCTTTACCGGCAATCAGGTAGATGTTGACGTGCCCCACATTGCTGTCCGGCAGGGGAATCTCGAAATGGTGAATCCCGGGGGTAACCTGCATCTTAAGAAAGTCCTTTCCACTGCCGGAATGTCGGGAGCCCTGCGTAGGCGGCGCTTTTCCCGGCTTCCGCGGCGATAGCGAGGAGCCGGTTGTACTTGGCGGTGCGCTCGGAGCGGCAGGGCGCCCCCGTCTTTATCTGTCCCGTCCGCCGCCCCACGGCCAGGTCCGCGATGGTGGAGTCCTCGGTCTCTCCGGAGCGGTGGCTGACCACGGCGGTCCAGCCCGCCCGCTGCGCCAGGCTGATGGCGGCGTTGGTTTCGGTCAGCGTGCCTATCTGGTTAAGCTTGATGAGGATGGAGTTAGAGGCCACTTCGCGGATGCCGCGCTCCAGGCGGGTAACGTTGGTGACGTAGAGGTCGTCGCCGACGAGCTGTATCCTTTCGCCCAGTTTTTCCGTCAGCAGCCGCCACCCCTCCCAGTCGTCCTCCGCCATACCGTCCTCGATGCTGATAATCGGGTAATCGTCGGCCCATTTTACATAATAATCAACCATCTCCCCGGGGGTGAGGCTCTTTCCTTCCCGGGCGAGCACGTATTTCCCGTTTTCATAGAACTCGCTGGAGGCCGGGTCCAGCGCCAGGAAACAGTCTTTTCCGGGCCGGTAGCCTGCCCCGGTGACGGCGGTGATAATCGCTTCCACGGCGTCCCGGTTGGAGGGGAGGGAGGGGGCAAAGCCGCCCTCGTCGCCGACATTGGTATTCAGACCCTTGTCATGGAGCACCTTCCTGAGGGCATGGTAGATTTCCGTGCCCATGCGCAGCGCCTCCGGGAAGTTCTCCGCCCCGGCGGGGACAATCATGAACTCCTGGAAGTCCGTGGAGTCGGCGGCGTGCTTGCCGCCGTTGAGGATATTCATCATCGGCACGGGCAGGAGGCAGCGTTCCCCCGCTCCGAGGTAACGGTAAAGCGGGCTGTCGCCGGAGGCCGCGGCGGCGCGCGCCACTGCCAGAGACGTTCCCAGGATGGCGTTGGCGCCGAGGCGGGACTTGTTCGCCGTGCCGTCGAGGTCGATAAGCCGCTTGTCCAGGGCTTCCTGGTCTTCCGCCGCCATTCCTTTAACGGCGGGGGCGATGGTCTCGTTGACGTGGGCTACCGCCTTGAGGACGCCCTTGCCGCCGTAGCGGGCTTTATCGCCGTCGCGCAGCTCGGCGGCTTCGTGCTGCCCGGTGCTGGCACCTGAGGGCACCGCGGCGCTCCCCCGCGTGCCGTCGTCGAGGAAGGCTTCCACGGCAACGGTGGGGTTACCCCGGGAATCGAGAATCTCGCGGGCGTGGACTGAGTCTATTCTCGGCATGTCTCCCTCCTAACTGTCGCCCGCCAGCGCCAGGGCGGTGCGCACGGCTTCCACGGGATTCGTAACTGTAATAATCGAGGTATCATGCTGACCGCCGCGAACGAGCGTCCAGGTATCGAGGCCGATGACCGGTATCCCCCACTGCAGGGCGTGGCCGATTTCCGAGAGAGTGCCGTAGCTGCCGTCGATGGCGATGACCGCCTGGGCGGACATCACCACGGCGACGTTGCGGGCGGAGCCCATGCCGGTGACGATGGGCACCTGGACGTGGGGGTTCGCCGCTGACCGGTCTTTCCCGGGGAGAATCCCGATGGTCAGTCCCCCCGCCTCGCTCGCCCCGCGGCAGGCTGCCTCCATCACACCCCCCAATCCGCCGCAGACCAGCGCCGCGCCGCTGCGGGCAATCTCCCGGCCCACCTCTTCCGCTGTGGCGGCCTCCGCGGCGGTGCATTCGTTACCGCCGATAACCGCGATGATTTTCTGCCGTCGATTGCTCATGGCGTATTGCGATTATAACATCTGCCCGCGCCGACCCGCAAAAGCTAGTTGAAGCGGTTCATCGCCGGGACGAGGCCTTCGGTTATGAGGCAGAGAATCGCCTCGCTGGCTTCCGCCAGCGCGGGGAGGATGATTTCTCGTTCCGCCGGGGCAAAGTCGCTGAGCACGTAGCGGATGACCGCCTCTTCCCGGTCCCGGCTGCCGGCGGTCGGTCGCCCGATGCCGATGCGCAGGCGGACGAAGTCCTGCCGCCCGTCAAGACAGGCGACGATGGAGTTAATGCCCTTGTGGCCGCCGGAGCCGCTGTCGAAGCTGATACGGATTTTGCCCGTGGGCAGGTCCATGTCGTCGTGAACGACGATGAGTTTATCGAGGCTCACCCGGTGTCTGGCGACGAGGCGGCAGACCGATTCGCCGCTGAGGTTCATCATGGTCTGCGGGCGCGCCAGCAGGACGGTCTCGCGCCCGATTTTCCCCCCGCCCGCGCGCGCCTTCCCCTCACTGTGGTCGAGGCGGATGCCGTGAATTTTAGCGAAGTGGTTGACGCACATGAAGCCGATGTTGTGGCGGTTGCCGCTGTAATCCCGCCCCGGGTTCCCCAGGCCGACGACCAGTCTCATCTAAGCGGACTTCTCCAGCAATTTTTTGAATTCCTCTTCGGATAGCTGCGGGATGTTAAGCCGACGCGCCCGGTCCGCCTTGGCGCCGGGTTCCTCGCCGACGACTACATAGGACGTCTTTTTACCCACGCTGCCGCTCGCCTTCCCGCCGAGGGCCTTGACGCGCGCTTCCGCTCCCTCCCGGGTGAACGACGCCAGCCTGCCGGTGAAGACGAACTCGGCGCCCGCCAGGGGCAGTGCCTCCTTCTTTACCGCTTCTTGCGCGGTGCGCACGCCGGCGGTTTCCAGGCGGCGGATAATGTCCCGGTTGGACTCCTGCTGGGAAAAAGCGATGAGGCTGTCGGCTATCTTGGGACCGACTGCCGGGATGTCCAGCAGTTCTTCCCGGGTGGCTTCTCCCAGAGCCGCCAGGCTGTTGAACTCCCCGGCGAGGATTTCCGCGGTCTC
>JBDRGD010000084.1:0-6816 GCA_043818095.1 Chloroflexota bacterium | reverse complement strand
GTCGGCGCCTCCGGCGGCCTGGTGGCGCCGGAGCACTGCATCGAGGCGATGATGCTGGGCGCGAGGCTGACGCAGCTCTGTACCGGCATCGTGGAGCAGGGCCGGGACCTGCTGCGGCGCAGCCGCTCTTTCCTGAAGACGTTCATGATAGAGCAGGGCTACGGGAGCGTGGAGGAAATCATCGGCATCGGCCAGCAGTATATTAAATACCAGGAAGACGTCGACCTCAATGCGGGCAAGCTGATAATGAGGTTGGACGAGACCAAATGCACCCGGTGCGGTCACTGCCTGGATAATCTCTGCATGGCGCTCTACTCGGAGCGCGGCAGGATTAAGGTCAGAGCGGAGCGGTGCGACGGCTGCGGCGCCTGCACCCTGGCCTGCACCTCCGGCGCTTTGACGCTCGGGTTCAGGGAGGAAAACGCAACAGGAACGGAGAAAGCATGATAAAGCTAACGAGAGAAGAGCAGGAAATGCTCGACGGCAAGTACGGCTACCCCGTGCAGAAATCCATGGAAATCCTGATGGCGCTGGGGGACTGCTACGGCGCCGAGCGCATGATTCCGGTGAACTCCGCGCACTCCACCGTCCAGCTGGTGGCGATACTCGAAGCCGGGGTGCAGTTTCTCGAAGAGATGGCGGCGAAGGGGGGAAAATTCCGGATTTACCTGGATACCAACCCCATCAGCATCGACCCCGAGACGCCGCACGATTTCGGGCTTTCCGAGGGATTTATCCGGCGGCAGACGGACGCGACCAATGCCCTGATAAAGATGGGGGCTTTCCTCTCGAACACCTGCACGCCTTACTTAATCGGTCACATGCCCCGCTTCGGGGAGCACGTCGCCTGGAACGAGTCCTCGGCGGTCAACTTCGTCAACTCCGTGTTCGGGGCGCGCACCAACCGGGAGGGGGGTCCCAGTTCCTTCGCCGCGGCGCTCACCGGGAGGGTGGCGGAATACGGCTATCACCTGGACCATAACCGCTACGGGCAGCTGGAAATCAGGGTTACCGTCCCGATGAACGGACTGGAAGACTACGGGGCGCTGGGCTATTTCGCGGGGAAGGTCGCCGGGAACCAGATTCCCGTTTTCGTGGGGCTGCCCCAGACCATTACCCTGGACGACTTCAGGATGATTGGGGCGCCCGCCGCCAACATCGGGGCGGTGGAGCTTTACCATGCGGTCGGCATCACCCCGGAGGCGCCCACCCTGGAGGCGGCTTTCGGCGGGAAAAAGGTCCGGGACTGGCAGACCGTGGAGTTCGGGAAAAAAGAGATGGAGGAGGCCAAGGCGGCGCTCTCCCCGGCCACCACCCGTGACATCCACGTGGTCGGCTTCGGCTGTCCCCATGCCTCCATCCAGGAAATCGCAGAGATTGCGCGCCTGCTCGACGGGAAGAAAATCAAGCCGGGGGTGGCGCTGGTCATCACCACCTCCCGGATGGCGAAGGCTTACGCACGGGGCATGGGCCTGGTGGACATCATCGAGGGCGCCGGGGGGAGGGTCATGGCCGACACCTGCGTCATCACCAAGTCCGAGGAGCTGATGAAAGACTGTCGTCCGGGTATCATCGCCACCGATTCGGGGAAGCTGGCGATCGAGTTGAGCGCCCATGAGTATGCCCGAACTCATTTTGGTTCCGCGGCGGACTGCGTGGCCGCTGCCGTCACCGGGAAATGGAGGAGCTAGTCATGAGTGAGATAGTCCTGCACGGTCACTGCGTCAGCAAGGGCAAGGTCGAGGGAGAGGCGCTGGTCTCGCAGATGCGCATCGGTTTCCTCGGCAAGTTCGATACCGAAACAGGCGTCCTCCGGGACCGGGGGCATGACCTGGACGGTGTCAGCGTCGCCGGGAAAATCCTGGTCTTTCCCATGGGTAAGGGCTCCGCGGCGAACCCCTACACCATGCTGGAGCTGGTCAGGTGCGGCGTGCCGCCGAAGGGCATTATCAACGTCCAGGCCATCCACCCTATTGCCGTGGGCGCCGTGATGGGCAATATCCCCATGATTGACAAGCTGGACGGCAATCCCGTGGAGCTTATTAAGACGGGCGATTACGTGGAGATGGACGCCTACACGGGCACTGTCCGCGTTATCCCGCGCCGCTGATACCGTTTTCACCCCAACGACAGGAACAAGGAGAGGTCCCGGATGAACTTTTTGGAACTTGCGGAAAAGCGCTACAGCTCCCGGGCTTACAAGCCGGACCCGGTCGAGGACAGCAAACTCCGGCAGGTGCTGGAGGCGGTACGCCTGGCGCCCTCGGCGCATAATTTGCAGCCCATCCGGCTGATTGTCATCAAGACGAAGGGGAGAGAGGCCGACATCGGGCGCATTTACCATCGGGACTGGCTCCAGGTGGCCCCGATTGTAATCTGCATCTGCATTATTACCTCGGAAAGCTGGGCGCGCAAAGACGGGAAGCTCTACGGCGACGTGGATGCGGCGATTGCGATAGACCATCTTACCCTGGCCGCCGCGGACCTGGGCCTGGGCACCTGCTGGATAGGGTCGTTCGACCCCGAAGCCACCCGGGAAATCCTGAAACTCCCCGAAGGTGTCGAGCCGATTGCGTTCACGCCCCTGGGCTATCCGGTGGACGCGCCCCGGGAAAAAAAACGCAAGCCCATCAGCGAGCTGGTAAGCTACGAACACTGGTAGCATCGGGCCGGGGAGGCGGGCGCCATGAAACTGAGCCGCGAAGAAGAAGCGATGCTGGGGGGCAAGCTCGGTTATCCCGTCCAGAAGTCCATGGAAATCCTGGTGGCCCTGGGCGAGATTTACGAGGCGGAGAAGATGGTGCCGGTCACCCACGCTCACCTCGTCGGTTTCCTGGTCAGGGAGGGCGTCCGTCCCTTCGTGGAGGAGATGGCGGCCAAAGGGGCGCGCTTCATCATCCCGGCGACGGCCAACTTCGTTTCCTTCGACCTCCAGCGCTGGCGGGAAATGGGCATCCCCGAGGAGTACCACGCCGAGCAGATGGCCCTGCTGAAGGCATACGAGCAGATGGGCGCGATTATCAGCCCTACCTGCGCCCCTTACCAGGTGGGGCATGCCCCCGGGCTGGGGGAACACGTTTCCTGGGCGGAGTCCTCCGCGGTCATCTTCGCCAACTCGGTGCTCGGCGCACGTACCAACCGTGAGGGCGGGCCCGTTCCCCTGGCGGCGGCGATTACCGGCAGGACGCCGTTCTGCGGTTACCACCTCGATGAAAAACGGTGGGGTGAAGTCAGGGTGGTGGTCACCACGGAGCTGCGCGGCAACACGGACTTCGCCACCCTGGGATACTTCACCGGCGGCATCGTCCAGGAGCGTTCGCCGGTGTTCACCGGCATCACCGGCAGCGTTTCCCGCGACCAGCTGAAGTTCCTCGGTGCCGCCCTGGCGACCTCGGGCGCAGTCACCCTTTTCCACGTCGCCGGCGTTACCCCGGAAGCCCCCACGGAGGCGGCGGCCTTCGGAGGAAAGAAACCGGACGAGACCATCGAGTTCGGCAGGCGGGAGCTTGAGCAGACGGCGGCGGAGCTTTCCGCGGCGGCGGGAAACGGGCTGGACATGGTGGTCATCGGCTGCCCGCATGCCTCCATTAATGAAATAAAGACGATTGCCGGGCTGCTTGAAGGGCGCCGGGTGCACTCCGGCGTGGCTTTCTGGGTCCTGACCTCCGTCCCGGTGAAGGCTTATGCCGAGCGCGCCGGTTATGCCCGGACGCTGGCGGAGGCAGGGGTGCAGATTATCTGCGAGACCTGCCCCCTGGTGATGCCCGACGATTATTTCCCGCAGCACGGCCACCGCACCTTCGCCACCAACTCCGCGAAGATGGCTTTTTACCTGCGTACGCACAACGTCATGATGCCCCATTACGGCCCGCTGGAGCGGTGCGTGGACGCCGCCGTCAGCGGGGTCTGGAGATAACAATGGCGGACGTGATTCAGGGGCGGAAAATCGTGGGCGGCAGGGTGCGGGGGGAAGCCCTCGTCAGCCACGAGGACATCTGCTTTCTGAACGTGGACAC
Organism: Chloroflexota bacterium; assembly: GCA_043818095.1. Taxonomy (GTDB): domain Bacteria; phylum Chloroflexota; class Dehalococcoidia; order Dehalococcoidales; family RBG-16-60-22; genus JBDRGD01. The sequence continues at coordinate 2,800 of JBDRGD010000084.1, read as the reverse complement.
CTCCGCGGGCGTCATCACGGAGCAGGGGCACGAACTGGAGGGCGTCAGCTTCGCCGGGAAAATCATCGTTTTTCCCACCGGCAAAGGCTCCACCGGCGGTTCCTACGCGCTCTATGACCTGGGACGGCACCAGGCCGCCCCGGCGGGGATTATCAACCTCCGGGCCGAGCCGGTCACGGCCATCGGCGCTATCATGGCGAACATTCCCATGATTGACCGGGCGGGCGACGACCCCACCGCGGCAATCCGCACGGGGGACCACGTGGAGCTGGATGCCGACCGCGGGACGGCGGTCATCACGCGCCGGGATGGCGGCTAAAGCGGAAACCTCGGTTCTATTTGCATTTAGTCGTTTTGCGCTCTGTCATTGCGAGCGAAGCGAAGCAATCCAGATTGCCACGGGGGCTGGTGCTCCCTCGCAATGACAGTTGACAGCGGTTTGGGCTAAAACCGAACAGAACCGGACTTCCCAGCTTTCTCAAGCTCAAGTCCGCGTGTTATAATTAGCGTAGCATCACCTTCGGCGCGGCGGAACCCCGCGCTGTCTCTGAAAGAACCAGAGGAAAGGGGCGACATGGCGATTCCTAAGTTCGGTACGGACCGCGAAGAGAGAATCAACTACGAGCGCATGCGGGAGTTCCGCCTGGCCCGGGCCAGGGAGCAGATGGCGGCGGCAGGACTGGGCGCTCTGATTACCTGGGAAGCCTGGAATATCCGCTACATCACCGGCAACTACGTGACCATCCCCACGCGCTGGCTGGAATCGCACGCGGTGGTCCTGCCCCGCAATGGCGACCCCTATGTCTACGGCGGCGCCAGCTTTTCCCCCTACCGCCTCCGGAAAGAGATGCCCTGGCTCAAGGACAAGATATTCTCCGAGAGGGTGCCCACCAAGTTGGCACGGACGACCGCGGACCTGGGCAGCTGGGTGCGGGTGGTGGGGCGCATCATGAGTGAGCACGGCCTTACCGGCGAGACGCTGGGCCTGGACGGCTGCACCTGCGAGTTCCTCATGGGGGAGGCCTTCGCCGAAGCGGGCATCAAGACGGTGGACGCCAAGCACATCATGTTCGAAGCCCGCAAGATAAAAAGCCAGGACGAAATCGAGTGCACACGTCTCGCCTGTGCCAACGCCGACGCCGGTTTCGCCGATATCGCGGATGCCATCCGGCCCGGCGTTACCGAGAGCCAGCTGGTGGGCATCGGCATGAACCGTCTTTACGCGCTGGGGGCGGACGAGGCCCAGGAGTTCGTCTGTGCTTCCGGCCCGCACACCAACCCGCTGCGCATCGACTATACCGACCGGCAGATAAGGCCGGGGGACCTGGTAGTTATCGATATCAACGGGAACTCCTTCCAGGGCTACAAGTCCTGCGTTTACCGCACCTTTTCGTGCGGAAAGGCTTCCGCGGAGCAGAAAGAGATTTACGAGGAATGCCGGGCGATGCTCTACGCCGGGATGAGCGCGGTCAAGGCGGGGAACACCACCTTCGACATCTGTAAGAACTGGCCCGACTCCCCGCAGTACTGGGGCTTCGAGCGGTGGGGGGACGTCCAGGGCTACGCGCTGGGGCACGGCGTGGGCATTTCCCTCCACGAGATGCCGTTCATCTTCTATCCCACCGCCAAAGCGAATCCGGTGACGCTGGAGGAAGGCATGGTCCTCGCGCTGGAGACGTGGACGGGGAAGCAGGGGGGTAAGGACGGCGTGCGCCTTGAGGAAGAACTGGTGGTCACTAAAGACGGCTACGACCTGCTGACGAAGTTCCCCATCGGGGAACTGATGGAGTGCTGGACATAATATCGAAAGGGTGCGGAAAATGGCGAAATCGGTGGTTTCCCTGGTCAAGGGAACGGATGCGGAAAAAATGGTCGCCGAGGCCCTGGAGTTGCTCGGCGGCGTCACTAATCTTATCAAACCTAATTCGGTGGTGGTCATCAAGCCTAACGCCGGGCACGCTTTCCCGCCGGAGACGAGTGTCAATACCAGCCCCGCGGTGGTGACCGCCGTCATCCGGGAATTGCGTAAAGCCCAGCCGAAGGAGATTATCGTGGCGGAAGCCTCGGCCATCGGCTGCGACACCCTGGAAAGCCTCGAGGTGAGCGGCATCGGTCCCGCGGCCCGGGAGGCGGGCGCCGACCGCATCATCGATATCAAGCGTGAGACGGACCTTATCAAGATTCCCATCCGGGACGCGCGCTCGGATATCAGCTTTGTGCGCCTGCCGCGGTTCCTCGTCGAGGCGGAGCACATCGTCAACCTGCCCATCTTCAAGACGCACGTCAGCATGGTCTTCACCTGCGCCCTGAAAAACATCAAGGGCGTCGTCCAGGACAAGATTCACTACCGCATGCACCAGACCAACCTCGCCGAGGCGATGATGGACCTGTGGTCGGTCATCCGGGCGGACCTGTCCATCGCCGACCTTATCCGTCCCGCCGAGGGCTTCGGTCCCCACACCGGCATCCCCGTGGACTTCGGCTGCGTCGTCGCCAGCAAGGACCCGGTGGCGCTGGACGCCACGGTCTGCCGGATGATCGGGCTGGACATCGACAAGGTGCCGTACTTCGAGCCCGCCCGCGAGCGGGGACTGGGCAACTACGCCGAAAAACTCATCGAGCTGCGGGGGAGGACCATCGAGGAGGTCTACAAGCCGCTCTGGGTGCCCTACCTGGGGGGCTTCGGGCAGTGGCCGGAATACGATATCCGTGCCGAGGCGGCCTGCAGCAGCTGCCAGGGCCTGATGGCGTATACCATGGAGAAGCTGAAGGCGCTCGGCGAGTACGACAAGAACGCCGG
>JBDRGD010000083.1:0-6705 GCA_043818095.1 Chloroflexota bacterium | reverse complement strand
GTTTTGAGCGCCTGCTCGAAGGCGTTGAGGGTCTCTTCGGTGTTTCCCGAATAGCTCGAGGCGATGACCAGTGTTTTGTCATCGACGAAGGCGGGCAGGTCGTAATCACGCTGGATGATAATGGGGATTTTTGCTTCCGTGAGGACCAGGCTGCGCACCAGGTCGCTGCCGATGGCGGAGCCGCCCATGCCCAGGACGACGGCTTTGTTCACCCTGGTGTAGCTTTCCGGCAGGTTGAAAGCCATCGTTTCCTGCCACGCCTGCCGGCACTGGTCGGGTAGGTCCCGGATGGCGGCCAGCATGCCCTCCGGGTCATACTGCTGCTGGATGGAGAGATTGTCCAGGTTCACGCGAATCGTCATTGCGGCCTCCCTTTTCCGGTCAGACACCGGCGATTTGCCTGCCCAGTTTAATAAGCTTTTCCGCCCGGGGAACGGAGTCCGTCTCCGCGTAGACGCGCAGGATGGGCTCGGTTCCGGAAAAGCGGATGAGTAACCAGCTGTTATCCGCCAGCATGAAGCGGAAGCCGTCCGTGGTGTCAATCTTCACGACCTTCGTGCCGTCGATACTCTCCGGATGGTGCTCGCGGACACGGCGGGTGATGGTCTCACGCTCGCTGGCGGGAAACTCGACGTCGTTGCGGCGGTAATGGTGGGGGCCGACCTTGCGGTAGAGGTATGCCAGCAGCTCGGACGGCGATTTGCCGGTGCGCACCAGGAAGTCCAGGAAGTAGAGATTGGCGAGGATGCCGTCCCTCTCCAGCACGTGGCCGCGGAAGCCGTAGCCCCCGCTCTCCTCCCCGCCGATAAGCGCATTCTCCGCCAGCATCTTCGGGGCGACATACTTGAAGCCCACCGCCGTCTCGAACACGGGCACGCGGAAAAGCTCTCCCAGGCGGTAGGTCATGCTGGTGGTGGTCAGCGTCTTGACGATGGCGCCGCGCTCACCGCGGACCTCCAGCAGGTAGAGACAGATCAGGGCGAAGACCTGCAACTGCGTCAGAAAAACGCCCTTTTCATCGACGATGCCCATGCGGTCGGCATCGCCGTCCGTGGCCAGTCCCACGCGGGCTTTCCCGCGCCGCACCGCGGCGGAGAGCCGGGCCAGGTTCCGGGCAATCGGTTCCGGCTGGATGCCGGGGAAAAGGGGGTTGCGCTCCCCGTTGATTTGGCTCAGTCTGGTTTTACCGCCCGCCAGCAGCTTTTTCAGGTAGCCGATCCCCGCCCCGTACATGGCGTCATAGACGATCGGCAGGCCCGCTTCCCGTATCCCGTCCACGTCCACCAGGCGGTGCATCTGGGCAAAGTAGAGCGGGTCCAGGTCCGCGGTCACGGGTTTTTGCCCCGCTCCCGCTTCCCGCCGGACTTTTCCCGAGCGTAAAGCCTGGTTGACCAGCTGCTCAATCCGGGCGGTGGTCTCCTCGCTGGCGCTGGAGCCGTGCTCGTCCTTGTACTTGAAGCCGTTCCACCGTGCCGGGTTGTGGCTGGCGGTGATGATGATGGCGCCGGCGGTCTTCATGGTGGGCACGCCGTAGCTGATGACCGGGGTCGGGGCGGGTTTGGGGCAGAGGTGGGCTTTGATACCGTTGGCGGCAATCACCTCCGCGGCGGCGGCGAAATCTTCCGAGGCGAAGCGGGTGTCATTGCCGATAATCAGGCCGCGGTCCGCCATGCCGCGTTCATGGACGTAGTCCGCCACGCCCTGAGCGCAGGCGCGCACGTTGGCGAAGGTGAAGTCCTCCGCGATGACGGCGCGCCAGCCGTCTGTGCCGAACTTGATCGGGCTGTCGGTCAGTTCCCTGCCTCCGCGCTTGTCTATTGCCTTTTATTCTATCACGAATCGGGGAGGTCTGCACCCGTTATGTCTCACCCTGAATACACATCAGGCAAGCCCCCGGATACTATACCGCCTGCCTTGACAGTCCCGCCCCGGTTCGTTAGAGTGAGGGAAAGCCCTGGCCCACAAAGAAAGCAGGTGGAGGCATGGACGTCCTCAAATGGGACAAAGACCGGCTTTACCAGCAGGTCCGGGAAAGATTGGGAGACTATCTTTTCCTGGTCGTCTCCAACCGGGAGCCCTACGTCCATTCCCTGGTGGATAATAAGGTCGTCTGCCAGCGCCCGGTGAGCGGCCTGACGGAGGCGCTGGACCCCGTGATGCGCGCTTCCGGCGGGGTCTGGGTGGCCCAGGGCAGCGGCGACGCCGATAAACAGGTGGTGGACGCGGCGGACCACGTCTCCGTCCCCCCGGGAAAGCCGGAATACACCCTGCGGCGGGTCTGGATGACGGAGAAAGAGGTGGCGGGGTTCTACTACGGCTTCGCCAACGAGGGCCTCTGGCCGCTGTGCCACGTTACCTTCACCCGCCCTGCTTTCCGGGAGACGGACTGGCAGACCTACCAGAAGGTGAACCGGCTTTTCGCGGACGCCATCCTCCAGGAAATCGGCCAGCGCCGGGCAGTAGTCATGGTGCAGGACTACCATTTCGCTCTGCTGCCGCGCTATCTCAAGGAAAAGAACCCGGAGCTGACGGTGGGGCAGTTCTGGCACATACCCTGGCCCCCCTACGATGTCTTCCGCACCTGTCCCTGGCACACCGAGATACTGGAGGGGATGCTGGGGAACGACCTGCTCGGCTTCCACGTTCCCTCTTTCTGCCATAATTTCCTGGAGGCGGCGGAGCGGGGGCTGGAGAGTCGGCGGGACCCGGAGCGCTCGGTGGCGATATACCGGGGCAAGGCGACCATCGTGGAGCCCTTCCCCATCAGTATCGATTTCGACAGCCTGGACGAACTGGCGGCAAGCCCGGAAACGAAAAAAGAGATGGACCGGCTGCGCCGCGAGTTCCACCTGGAGGACAGGTACGTCGGCCTGGGCATGGACCGCATCGATTACACGAAGGGCATCCCGGAAAGGCTGCAGGCGCTGGAGAGGTTCCTGACGGACCACCCCGAATACCGGGGGAAAGTGGTCTTCATCCAGGCGGGGATGCCCAGCCGGACTAAAATCGAGACGTACCAGGACATCGGGCAGCAGATTGAAGACCTGATGCAGAGTATCAACCAGAAATTCGGCACCGATGCCTGGCAGCCGGTCATTCCGCTGACGCGTCAGCTCAGCCCCACGGAGCTGGCGGCACTGCGGCGTCTCGCCGATTTCTCCATCGTCAGCTCTTTGCAGGACGGCATGAACCTCGTCGCCAAGGAATACGTCGCTGGCCGCCCGGATGAAGACGGCGTCCTCATCCTCAGCGAGCTTACCGGCGCCGCCGTCGAAATGCCGGAAGCCTTGTTGGTCAATCCCTTCGATACCGGCGCCATCGCCCGCAGGATAAAGGAAGCGCTGGAAATGCCCGAGGCGGAACGCCGCCGCCGCATGCAGCGCCTGCGGGCAACGGTCTCCGGCAATAATATCTACCGCTGGGGCGGCACGCTGACGGCCCGGCTTATCGAGGTTGCCGGACTATGATGGAGCCCCTGTTTCCACAGTGGGAAAAGCTGGCCGCGGAGCTGCGGAAAGCGGCCCACGTGCTGCTCCTCTCCGACTATGACGGGACGCTCACCCCCATCGTCAGCCGCCCGGAAAAGGCGCGCCTTTCCCCGGAGGTACGGGAATCCCTCCGCCGCCTGGCGGCAAAACCCGATTTCACCGTGGGCATCGTCAGCGGTCGCATGCTGGAGGAAATCAGGGGCATGGTCGGCATCCCCGGCATCTACTACGCGGGGAACCACGGCCTGGAAATCTCCGGCCCCGGACTGGAATACCGGAACCCTGCCGCGCTGGCGGCGCAAAGCCAGGTAAAAGACCTGGGCCACCAGCTTAAAGCCAGGCTGAGCATTATCCCCGGCGCCTGGGTGGAAGACAAGGGGTTGAGCCTGAGCGTGCACTACCGCCAGGTGCGGGAAGAGCAGGTAAGCACCGCCGAGGAGTTATTCTGCGGCGTTACCGCCCCGCTGGTGCGCTCCGGGAAAATCCGGGTGACCTCCGGCAAAAAGGTCTGGGAGGTCCGCCCACCCATCGACTGGGACAAGGGTAAAGCCGCGGAGACCATCCGGCAGGAAATCACGAAACTGCGTCGGTTGCCCCGCCTGCCTGCCATCTACCTGGGCGACGACACTACCGACGAAGACGCTTTCCGGGTGATAAGCCCGCCCGAAGGCTGGAGCATCTATATCGGCGCGGGGAGCGACGATTCTACGGCGGCTTACTGCGTCGATTCGCCAGCGGAGGTGGCCCTTTTCCTTAGCCGCCTGCTGGCGCTGCGGTAGGCCCCGCGCTTTCCGACGGTTCGTCCTTGAAGGCGGGGCAGGTCACCTCGGCGCACGTGGTGGCGATACGCCTCAGCACGGCGGCGGTATCCTCCGGCAGGGCGGTGCTGATGTAGATACCGGAGCCGATCTCAAATCCGGCAATCGTATTCAGCCGGGGCATGATGCGGATATGCCAGTGATAGTACGGGTCATCCTCGTCCTCAGTGCTGGTGCTGTCAATCATCATGTTGTAAGACGGGTTGTCCAGTCCGCGGTAGAGACAGAAGAGGGTGTCCTTCAGCACCAGCGCCATCTCCCCGAGGAGCGACTCCGGGTAAATCCCGAAGGAAGCGTGGTGCCTCCTGGGGAGTATCCATGTCTCGTAGGAGACGTGTGAAGCGTATGGCTGGACGACGAGAAACTCCTCCGTATCCGCTACCACCCGGTCATGGGCGTGTTCCAGGTCCCAGGCAATCAGGTCGCAGTAGAGGCAGCGCCCGCGGTCGGCGTAATAATCGTGGGCGACATCGAACTTGCGGTTATAGTAGGGTGCCATCACCGGGGTGGCGACCAGCTGGGAATGCGGGTGCACCAGCGACGTCCCCGCCGTCCAGCCGTGGTTCTTGAAGATGGTGATGCACTTAATGCGCGGATCTTTCTTCAGGGCGTTGTAGCGCTCCCGGTAGGCGCTGAGCACTTTCTCCAGGTGGTCATAGGTCATCAGCGCCGGGGAGGTATTGTGCACCGGGCTCTCGATGATGACCTCATGCACCCCGAAGCCGCCCATCTTGCGGAAAAAACGTCCGTCCTCGACCCGGTTAACGCTCTGGTCCGGCGTCAGCGCGGCGAAGCGGTTGGGCACCACCCTCACCTGCCAGTCCTTCCCCTTGTCCGCCGGGATGCGCAGGACGTCCCCGGGGGTGTTTCCCTCGTTGCCCGGGCAGAAGGGGCAGTCCGGGTCCCGGACCGGCAGTTCGCGGGTTTCCACCTTTTTCTGCGGCCTCTGGGAGGGGCGCTTACCCCGCTCCGGGGCGATAATCACCCATTCCTTGGTCGTGACGTCCTGCCTGATTTCAGACACCGCTACCTCCGGACGCGGCCCCTTGCCGGTCTGATGGTCTCCCCGCTGGCAACCTCCGCGTTCAGAAAATTGCCGGCGACGACGTTAGGATGCACGATGCAGTTACGGCCTATCTTGATTGAGGCGGCAATCTGCGCCCGCTTCCCCAGGATGGTAATCCCGGTGTTGACGAACTTGGGCTCCCGGCGGTTAACGGCGTAGTCCTCCCCGAAGCCCACGTGGCTGCCGTTGTCTAGCATGACTTCCTTGTCCAGGATACTGTAATCGACGATGCTGTTGCTCCCGATGGAGGAGTCATGGAGGATGATGGAGTCCCGGACGATGGCGCCTTTGCCCACCCGCACCCCCGGGGACAGAATGGAATGCACTACCTGTCCCTCAATGACGCAGCCGTCGCAAATCAGGCTGTTGTTCACGCTGGCGGTATCCGTAAAGACTGCCGGGGGTTTTTCCTCCCCCACGGTGCGGATGGGCCAGTCCTTTTGCCCCAGGAAGCTGTCCGCCATCTCAAGAACTTCCATGTTCGTCCGCCAGTAAGCCTGCAAAGTCCCCACGTCCCGCCAGTAATCGTTGAAGGTGTAGGCGAAGAGACGCTGTTTCGCCACCATGCGGGGGAAAACGTTGCGCCCGAAATCGTGCCAGTTTTCATGGCCGAGCCACTCGTACATGACCTCGCGCTTAAAGAGATAAACGCCCATGGAGACCAGATTGCTCTGGGGTTTCCGCACCTTCTCCTGGAAGCGGACAATCCGCTGCTCGTCATCCACGACCACGGTGCCGAACGCCTGAAGCTCCTCCTCCGGGAAGGGAATGACCGCCAGGGTAACGTCCGCCTGTTTCTTCCGATGGAACTCGACCATCGGCTGGTAATCCATCTTGTAAATATGGTCGCCGCTGAGGACCATGATGGTCTCCGCCGCTATCTCCTCAATCTGGTCCAGGTTCTGGTAGACCGCGTCCGCCGTTCCCTTGTACCAGTCCTTGCCCTGCTCCCTCGCCAGGTAAGGCTGGAGCAGCCGGATGCTTTTGTCCGGAGGCACCAGGCCCCAGGGCATACCGATGCCGATGTGCTCCGCCAGGGAGAGGGGCCGGTATTGCGTGAGCACCAGGACGTGGGGGATGCCGGAGTTGGCGCAGTTGCTCAGGGTGAAATCGATGACGCGGTATTTCCCCGCGAAGGGCACCGCCGGTTTGGCGCGCTCATGCGCCAGGACGCTTAACCGTTCCCCCTGCCCTCCTGCCAGAATGATGGCGAGAATATTGTCCATAGCTGTTCTCCGCCTCACCGCCCGTCACCCGTGGTGGCAGACGCACGGATACGGAACACCGCACACAACCCATTATACACATTCTGAACGATTGTGCAATCGTAACG
>JBDRGD010000082.1:0-8754 GCA_043818095.1 Chloroflexota bacterium | reverse complement strand
AGAAAAAGCTACCACAAAGTAAAGAAGAGCCTCACCCAAAGTATAGGGGAGAGATTGAGAGGGGCGCAAGCCCCTCTTATAAAAAATATTCCCCCTTCCCTTATCTAAAACCCCAAGGGAAGGGGGGACAAAGGGGGATAGGTTACACACCCTACCCTAAAACCTTCTTTATCCCATCAACATACGGCTCACGCACAATGCCCCTGTCCGTGATGATGGCGGTGATGTAGCGGTGGGGGGTCACGTCGAAAGCCGGGTTGGCGGCCTCTGTTCCCTCCGGGGCGATAGCGATGCCCTGTAAGTGGGTTACTTCCCGCGGGTCCCGCTGCTCGATGGGGATTTGCTCGCCGGAAGCTAGCGTTATGTCAATCGTGCTGATGGGCGCCGCCACGTAGAAGGGGACATTATTTTCTTTCGCCAGCACCGCCACGGTGTAAGTCCCGATTTTATTCGCGGTGTCGCCGTTGGCGGCGATGCGGTCCGCCCCCACGATCACGCAATCGATTTCCCCCCGGCCCAGGAAGTAGCCCGCCATACTGTCCGTAATCAGGGTCACGGGCACCCCCGCCTTCTGCAGTTCCCAGGTCGTCAGCCGCGCGCCCTGCAACAGCGGGCGGGTCTCGTCCGCCATGACCTTAATCTTTTTCCCCTGCTCCGCCGCCTTAATGATGACCCCCAGCGCCGTGCCGTAGCCGGTGGTGGCGAGGGGACCGGTATTGCAGTGGGTCAGCACGGTGAAACCGTCACCCAAAAGCGCCGCCCCGTGTGCGCTCAGGCGCTCCGTGGCCTCCGCCTCCTCCCCGTGAATGCGCTCCGCTTCCGCGACGAGACGTGATTTTATATCCCCACCCCACCCGTCCGCGCCGCCGCGCGCAGGCGTTCCAGCACGAAGAAAAGGTTCCGCGCCGTGGGCCTGGTGCCGCCAATAGCCTGGAAAACCTCTTCCAGTTGTTCCTGGAAAGAGTTTATATCGGAGGTTTGAATCTGCAGCGCGCCCAGCGCCACCCCGTAAGCCGCCGCCACCCCGATTGCCGGGGCCCCCCTCACCCTGAGTGACCGGATAGCTTCCGCCACCTGCCGGAAATCATCATACTCCCGGTAAATCTCCTCCATGGGGAGCCGGGTCTGGTCCAGGATGACGAGCTTACGGCCGCGCCACTGCACGGGAAGGCTTTTTTCGGTCATGCTGAATCTGCCACTTCTGCCGCGGCAGCTCCATGAGGACAAAATTGTAACCGTCATGATTGCTCCGGCCAAAGGCGGTGAAACCGCACCTGGTGAAGCAGTTTTGCGCGCGATGGTTGGTATCCAGCGTCTTCAGGTAAAGCCGCTGCAGCTTCGTCCGGGAGAAGACGTGCCGCACCAGCGTTTTGATGACATCCGTGCCGTAACCGCGGTCCCAGTAGCTCCGCTCGCCGATCATCAGCCCCACCTCGGCCTCCTGCTTTCTGCGGTCGACATTATAATAGGTGCAGTTGCCGATGTGCTTGCCGTCCGGGGTATCGACGGCGAAGATGCGGTGCTCCGGTGACGAGATACGCAGCTGGTAAGCATAGGCTAAAAGATACTGGGCGTAGGATACCCGGGGCACGGGGGCGGCATCCAGGTGCGCCAGCTCCAGGTCCGTCTGCCACCGGTAGTCATCATGGGCATCGGACAGGTCCTTCGCCCGCAGAACAACCTTCTCACCGGAAATCATGATAGTCCGTGCCGCAGCGCGCCTAGTTACGGTCGGCTTCATCATCCTCGTCATCGACCTCCCCCTCCTCGTTCCGCTCCCAGATGGGCTCGGTAAAAAAGTCGATGTACTCACCCATCGCCTGCGCCGCCATCTGCTTGATTCTCTCCCGGGCCTCCGCCGCCATCTGCACCATGTCCGCCAGGTCCAGCTTTATCTCCAGCAGGTCCACCATCACCTCCAGCACCGCCAGAGCGGCCACCGGGTTCGGGATGCGGGTGGCATAGAGGGGCACCTCGCCCAGCAGGCAGACGCCATCCACGTTCCGTTCCTTGGCCACCCCCAGCAACAGTCCGTTCAGGCCGGCAATCTGCAGGTTACCCGCCTGCACCAGGCCGAACGCGTGGAGCGCCTCGATGAGCTTGGGGTTCGTCGCCACTCCCCAGACACGGGGCTGTTCGGTATGGTGGATACGGGTCAGGGCGGCGGCGCAGGTGTAGATGCCACTTATCTGGAACTTGAGCCCCGCATCGAGGACGGTATGCGCCAGTTCGTAGCTCTTACTGCCGGGCTGGTCTTCCCCCATGAAAAGTATGACGTCGTGCTCGCCGTTCTTGTTTTTCCAGTAATAAAAGTTGCTCTGCGGGAACTGCGGCGCCTCGACGAGGTTATTCTTGACACTCACGCCGATAGGGTCGAAGAAATAGGCCGCGTCAATCTCCGCCAGCTCTTTGAATTCTAGCTTGCGCCTCAGGTAACTGGCGACAATCATGGCGACGTTGCCGATGCCGGGCCAGACCGCCAGCATGATCGGGTTCCTCAACCGGGGACGGGCGCGGTATTTGACCAGACCTTTCATTTTGCCGCTATTCCTCCATCGGTTAGACTGGGACTTCAGCCCCGGGTCGCCACGGACACCCGCGGGCAGTAGAGGTAGGGCGCCAGCAAAGAACCTCCCACCCATTTCGCCTCTTTACCCACGGCGCTGACTTCCCGCAGCACCTGGTAAACGTTCCCGTAGACCATCGTGTCCTTTACCCTGCCCACTATTTTACCATTTTCCACCCGGTAGCCCAGCAGCACGTTCCCGCTGAAATCGCCGCCGAGGACGTTACCCTGGGTAGCCCCCATCAGGTATTCGATGACCAGTCCCTCCTTGACGTCCGCCAGCATTTCCGCGAAAGTCGCCTTGCCGGTCCCGACCACCAGGGCGCTCGCCGCCGGGGAGGGGATACCATGGGCGCGGCTGCCGTTGCCGGTGCTTTCTTTCCCGGCCAGCGCCGCCGTCTGCAGGTCATAAAGAAAGCCCCCCACCACCCCCTTGTCCACCAGAGCCGTGAGCCGGCTGGGAACGCCCTCGTCGTCACAGGGCCGGCTACCGGGGCGGTAGTCCAGGGTAGCATCGTCCCAGAGGGACAGCTGCGGGTCAAAGACCTGCTCGCCGACTTTCTGGCCGATGGGAGAGGCTCCCTCCAGCACCGTCTTGCCGCTGAAAGCCGCCATCAGGGGGAAAAGCAGCGCGCTGGCGACACCCGCCGGAGTGAAGATTACCGGGAGGGTGCCGGTGGGCGTGGGGATGTTGTTCTGCGCCCACTCCAGCTGCCGCAGGACTTCCGCGGTAATCACCCCGGTATCGGTCAGGGGGTGGCAGGAACTCTGGCTCTCCCCCACGAAAAGCATGTCCGTACCCCGGGTGATGCTGCCCTCCAGCGCCATGTCGAATACGCTCTTGCGGTAGGCCGCTTCCCCGCCTTGGGAATTCATCAGACGCACGGAAACATCGGTCTTGTCCACGCTGGCTTCGCAGACGATTTCCGGACTTTTCTCCCGGACGCGGTCAATCATCTCCGTGCCGAGCCGCACCATCTCCGCTACGGGCACTCCGCCAGCGGCTTGATCGAAGACGGCGACTTCGGGATAACGACTTTTTTCCGGGAACCGGAACTTTACCTCCGTGCCGAACTGCGCCGTCTCCAGGGCGTTATCCACGATGGCCGCCGCGTCCACCTTACCGCTGGCGGTGGCAAAGCCTACACGGCCATCCTTCACCAGGCGCAGCGCCACGCTGGTCCGCTGCCGGGTCTGGAGCTGCTTCAGGTGGTTGGCCTCGAAGTGGACCACGGTCTCCTCCGAGGAAACGGTGAAGACCTCCGCCGCCTCCGACACGAGCCGGGCCGCCGCGAGAATGTCTTCCATCTAGCTGCCCCCCACCAGGCAGTTGCGGATACGGATATGGGGGCTGCCGTTGGAGACCGGCAGGGGCATCTGCTCTCCCTTGCCGCAGCCGCCGCCCTGGTTCATCGCCAGGTCGTTGCCGATGGCGTCGATGTGCTGCAAAGTGGTGAAGACGTTGCCGGTCAGGACGATGGGGCGGACCATCTCGGCGACCTTCCCCTTGCGGATGCGGTAAGCCTCGCCCGAGGAGAAGGTAAACATCTCCATGCTGGTGGTGCCGCCGTACCAGTTCCGCGCGTAAATCCCGTCCTCTATCTCCCCGATTATCCCCTCGAAGGTCGCCGTGCCCGGCTCGATGTAGGTATTCGTCATGCGCACAATCGGCGGGTAGCGGTAATCGATAGCGCGGGCATTGCCGGAAGGCGGTTCCCCCATGCGGGCGGCGGTCTCCCGGGAATGGAGCCGGCCCACGAGCTGGCCCTCCCGGATGAGGTAGGTCTTGGTCGCGGGCACGCCCTCGTCGTCGTATTTAAAGCTGCCGCGCAGGCCGGGAACAGCCGCGGAATCCACGATGTTCAGGTGCTTCCCGCCGAACTGCTTCCCCAACTGCATCACGTCTTTCAGATTATCGTTCTCGTAGACGAAATCGGACTCGGAAAGGTGCCCGAAGGCTTCGTGGACGAAGACCCCCGCCAGCACCGGGTCCAGCACCACCGTGTATTCGCCACCCGGCACCCGCGGCGCCGCCAGCAGCGCCAGGGCGTGCTGCGTGAGGTCGGTCACCGGCTGGTGCAGGTTCTCTATCTCGGAAAAGTTCCCCGGGCTGCCGACGCTCATGCCCGCCTGCTGGATATCGCCGTCCCTGGCCGCCACGATGTTCACCCGCAGGGTGATATCCGTCCGCTCCTGGGTGATGAAGCTGCCGGCGGAGCTCACGAAGACTTTCTTCTTGTGGCCGTCCCCGTAGGAGATGCTCGCCGTCTGTATCTGCGGCGTCGCCCAGATGATGCGCTGATACTCGTCCAGCAGCTTCTTCTTGTCCGCAAGCGGCAGTTGCACCGGGTCCGGCGCGGTAACCGTGTTCACGCGGTCCGCCACCGGGTCCACCGGGGCCAGGCGGCTCGTGCCGCTCCCGACGAGCCGTGCCTGCCGCACCGCCTGCGCGGCTTTACCGGGCAGGTCTTCCAGGTCGTTAAAGCTGACGAAGCCCCACCCCCCCTTGACCAGCGCCCGCACGTTGCCCCCCACCGCCCCGGACCGCCCCACGGACTCCATCTCCCTACCGCGGTAGGTAACATGACTGGACTGGCTCTCCTCCAGGTGGGCCTCTACGTAATCGGCGTCCTGCCGCCGGATAACTTCCGCCAGTTCCTGACCCAAAGCCTCGATGTCGGTCATGCGCTGTCCTCGGGGGAATTTTACGTCCGGCTGATTTCCTGCCGGTGAGCTTAAGTTTACAGGAAAATGAAGCTGATTGTCAATTTTCCGCGAATCACCCCACCCCATTGTCCTCCTCTCCTTTCTGCTGGAAAATTCCCGAAAAAGGGCGGAGATAAGCCCCGAAAAAAGGCTTGCTTTAACCGGAAAAAGTGTGCTATACTGACCATCGGTTATGTCCCAGCCTGTTAACGAGGAAAGTACTTGCTGGTAAACTACGGCTACATCGGTCTTTTTCTAATCGTGGCAGTCCTGTTCACCATTACGATGATTATCATCCCCGTTATCCTCCGTTTCCTCGGTGTCGTTCCCAATCACCCCGGCCCCGTCAAGAACGCCAACTTCGAATGCGGCATGGAGACCATCGGCAAGACCTGGGTGCAGTTTAACTTCCATTATTATTATTACGCCCTCGTCTTCCTGGTGCTGGACGTGCTGGTGGTCTTTCTCTATCCCTGGGCGGTGAGCCTCCGGCAGCTGGGCTTTCCCGGACTCGGCGTGATTACCGTCCTCATCGGGATTATCTTTATCGGCTATCTTTACGCCTGGAGAAAGCGAGCTCTGGAATGGAAGTAGCAAAACCGTATATTTATTCTGACCAGGAACTGGACCATGCCGAAGGCCAGCTTATCGAGCAGGTAAAATCCGGCAGCCAGGAGATTATCGCCGACCCCGACAAGTGGCTCGACGAGGAAATCAAGCGCAACATTCTCCTGACCTCCGTGGACGCCATTATCAACTGGGGACAGCGCTCCTCGCTGTGGACCGCCATCTGCTTCCCGGCCTGCTGCGCCTTCGAGTTCATCGCCGCCAACGGACCGCGCTTCGACCTCTCCCGCTTCGGCATGGAGATTCTCCGCGCTTCCCCCCGCCAGGCGGACCTGATGATTACCGCGGGCACGCTGACCTGGAAGATGGCGCCCAACGTGCGGCGCATCTACAACCAGATGGCGGAGCCCAAGTGGGTTATCGCCATGGGGGCCTGCGCTATCAGCGGCGGCATCTTCGGCTCGTCCTACAGCGTGGTGCCCGGCTATAACCACATCATCCCGGTGGACGTCTATGTCCCGGGCTGTCCCCCCCGCCCCGAAGCCCTGATTTACGGGATACAGATGCTGCAGAAGAAAATCGCGAAAAAATCCCTCTTCAGGAAAGGTTAAAGAGCGAACATGACTGTCGCCCTCTCCGGAAAAGATATCGCCGGCAAGCTGGAAGAGAAGTTCCCGGGGAGCACTGTAACCGCCGACGAAAAGCAGGTACTGGTCAAGAGCGACTCCCTGCTGCTCGTCGCCGGGTTCCTGAAAGATACCCCGGAGATTGACCTTAGCTACCTCAACTTCATCACCGCCGTCGACTACGGCGACTACTTCGAGGTCGTTTACCGGATAAGCTCCCTGGAGCATAACCACTGGCTCACCCTGAAGACGCGCGTCGCCGACCGCGAAAGCCCTGCTCTCACCTCGGTCTACGGCGTGTGGCCGGCGGCTGACTTCCAGGAAAGGGAAATCTACGACCTGATGGGGATAAAGTTCAACGGGCATCCTAACATGAAGCGTATTTTCCTCTGGGACGGCTTTGCCGGGCATCCCCTGCGAAAGGACTACCTGTAATGGCGCTGCGGACGGAACCGTTTGTCCTCAATATGGGCCCCGTGCACCCGAGCACGCACGGCGTCTTCCGCATGCGCGTCACCCTTGACGGCGAGGTCGTCCTGAACGTGGAGCCGGTCTTCGGCTACCTCCACCGCGGCGTGGAAAAGCTCGCCGAGGAGCGGACTTACACCGGCTTCATCCCCCTGACCGACCGCATGGACTACCTTTCCTCGATGAACAACAACCTGGGCTACTGCCTGGCGGTGGAAAAGCTGGCGGGCATCAAGGTCCCGGAGCGCGGCGAGTACCTGCGCATCATCATGGCGGAGCTGCAGCGCCTGGCCAGCCACCTGGTCGCCGTCGGCGCTTTCCTGAACGACTGCGGGGCGTATTTCACGCCGTTCCTGTACATGTTCCGGGAAAGGGAAAAAATCGTCGACCTTTTCGAGATGGTCTCCGGGCAGCGCCTGACCTACAACTACATGCGCATCGGCGGCGTCAGCCAGGACGTCCCTGACGAGTTCCTGCCGGCGCTGGACAAGTTCCTCGGGAAAATGCCCCGCTTTATCGACGAGATTGATACGCTGCTCAAGCAGAACGAGATTCTGCTGGCAAGGGCGAAGGGCGTCGGTATCCTTCCCAAAGAAAGAGCCATCGCCTATGGGGTCAGCGGTCCCGTCCTCCGCGGCAGCGGCGTGAAGTGGGACATTCGCAAGGGTGACCCCTATTCCATCTACGACCGCTTCAAGTTCGACATCCCCACCGGCACCGCGGGCGACTGCTATGACCGCTACCGCGTCCGCGTGGAAGAGATGCGCCAGTGCCTCCGCATCCTGAACCAGGCGCGCAAGGGCCTCCCCGGCGGACCGGTGCGGGCGGAGGTCTCCCACCTAGTGCGCCCCCCCGTTGGTGAGGCTTACGGGCGCATCGAGGCGCCCAAGGGCGAGCTCGGTTTTTACCTCGTCTCGGACAACTCCATCGCCCCTTACCGCTGTCACGTTCGTCCCCCCAGCCTGATTAACCTTACCCCCCTGCGGGAGATGATTGTCGGCTGGAAGGTGCAGGACCTGATTATCATCTTCGGGAGTATCGATATCACCATGGGAGAGGTGGACCGCTAATGATGTCTGCGGGACCCGTCATCGCCGGCGCCGGGAACCCGGCAGCCGCTTTGCCGCCGGACTGGCCGGGAAACCTGCTGGGCATCAGCGGTTTCTAGTGGCACTGGATTATCTTTACCGTAATCATCATCGGCTTCGTGCTGGTGATGGTCATGGCGGTGATTTACATCGAGCGCCGCGGTATGGCGCGCTTGCAGAACCGCCTGGGCCCCAACCGCACCGGCCCCTTCGGCCTCTTTCAACCGGTGGCGGACGCCGTGAAAGTGCTTCTAAAGGAGAACATCGTCCCGGACACCGCGGACAAGCTGGTCCACATGCTCGCGCCGATAGTGGCTTTCGCCCCGGCGCTGCTCATCTTCGCGGTGGTGCCTTTCGGGGACGGGGCGCTGCTGGCGGACCTGAACATCGGCATCCTCTACGTGGTCGCCGTCAGCTCCATCTCCACGGTGGGCGTTTTCATGGCGGGCTGGGGCTCCAGCAACAAGTATAGTCTGCTCGGCGCCATGCGCAACGTCGCCGCGGTGGTGAGCTATGAAATCCCCCTGGTGCTGGCGATTGTCGGCGTAATCATTATCGCCGGCTCGCTCTCGCTCAACAGCATCGTCCAGGCGCAGAACGTCCCCTTCATCCTCCTCCAGCCGCTGGGCTTCTTCCTTTTCTTTACCGCCGGCTGCGCCGAGATTAACCGCAGCCCCTTCGACCTGATGGAAGCCGACTCGGAAATCGTGGCGGGCTTCCACACGGAATACTC
>JBDRGD010000081.1:0-7217 GCA_043818095.1 Chloroflexota bacterium | reverse complement strand
AGCATCTGGTATTCCTTGTTGGTCAGGGTCTGGCTGGGGGCGACGACGATGCTGTCCCCGGTGTGGATGCCCATGGGGTCGATATTCTCCATGTTGCAGACGGTGATGCAGTTGTCGGCGCCGTCCCGCATGACCTCGTATTCAATCTCTTTCCAGCCGCCCACCCAGCCCTCGACGAGTATCTGGGTGATGGGGCTCGCCGCCAGGCCGATGGCCGCTTTCTCGTCCAGTTCCTCCCAGGTGAAAGCCACCCCGCCCCCCGCGCCCCCCAGGGTGAAGGAGGGGCGGATAATCACCGGCAGCCCGATTTTTTTCGCCGCTTTCCGGGCGTCCGCCAGGGTGTTCACCGCGGCGCTGTCGATGGTCGGCTCGCCGATGCTGTCGAGGAGCTGCTTGAAAAGCTCCCGGTTGGAAGCGACGCGGATAGTATCGATGGAGGTGCCCAGGCTGCGCACGTTGTATTTTTCCAGCACGCCCGCTTCCGCCAGCTCGTGCGCCAGGGTGAGGCCCGTCTGCCCGCCCAGCGTGGGCAAAAGCCCGTCCGGGCGTTCCCGCTCGATGATGCGGGCGAGCATCTCCACGGTCAGCGGCTCGATGTAGACCACGTCGGCGATGTCCTCATCGGTCATGATGGTGGCGGGATTGGAGTTCACCAGCACGGAGATAACGCCCTCCTCCCGCATGGCTTTGCAGGCCTGCGTGCCGGCGTAGTCAAACTCCGCCGCCTGCCCGATGATGATGGGGCCGCTGCCGATGATTAAGACTTTAGAGGGTTTCAAGATGTGCGCTCCTTAATTAATTCCGGATAAATGTGTACATGGCTTTCAAGCTTTCCTTCTATGAAAAAGATATATTTCAAGCAAGAGTATTTTACTTCTTGCTTTAATTCAGTAAAGGAATTTTGTAATGATTGCGCCAATGTCCTTGGGAGAAACATGTCACCTCTTGCGTATTTATTACTTACAAAGTAATCACGTCCAACAGAGATAATAACGATACCTTTTGCATTTCTGTCTTGACTATTAAG
Source organism: Chloroflexota bacterium (assembly GCA_043818095.1). Taxonomy (GTDB): domain Bacteria; phylum Chloroflexota; class Dehalococcoidia; order Dehalococcoidales; family RBG-16-60-22; genus JBDRGD01. The sequence goes on along the minus strand of JBDRGD010000081.1, from coordinate 6,190 downwards.
ACTATTAATATATTCATCAACTTGCTTATATTTCTCTTTAATCGTAGATTTAATTGTGAATTCCCATTTAGGCATTACAGTATCCGAAGAATATAGATAAATAGAAGCTAAATTAACTCCTGAATTATCCTTTATATGTTTTTGACCATCGGGTTCTGGTCTCTTTTTCTCTGAAACAGGTATGTTTATTCGAGTAACTTCAGCGACATAATTTTGACCATTCCGAGTTGCCGTAAAATCTACAGTCTTCCCTTGTTCAGTTTTAATTTTCCTGATGTCCTGAAAACCTTTGTTATACAATGTTTCAAAAGCCTTTACTTCGGCGAGAATATTTATTATTTCGCCATCTATAGCAAGGTCTTTATTTGGTAACTGTCTTTCTTTGAAAATGTGTTTGAAGTCCGTACAATATTTTTCGCCAAGTTGCAGGGTATTCTCTAACCTAATTAAGTCCTTTTTATTTAATTCGCTGTCTAAATGAGCAGTAAGCATGCCACGAGTATATCCAGCAAGTTCTAATCTTTTTCTAGTTGCATTTCCTAAGAATTTACTTATATATTCGTATTTTGAAAGGTTAGAAATTATTTTTTCTTTTCGTTTCATCTCTACCTCTTCCCCTTTTCCCCTCCCCCAGCGGGGTGGGAGAGTAGGGAGGCTGCGCTTCCCTTAGACCATCTGCTTTGCCCCCTGCCTCACTTCGCCACCGCCCAGAGAATGAGTATCACCACAATCACGACCACCACGACGACGACAATACTTACCATGCTTCAGCCTGTCATTTCCTCAGCTACTCTTACCCTTCTTAATCATCCCCATGAACTCCTCAAAGAGGTAGGTATTGTCCAGCGGTCCGGGGGACGCCTCCGAGTGGTACTGGATGGCGAAGACGGGCAGCTCCTTATGCCGCAGGCCCTCCACCGTGTTGTCGTTGAGGTTGATGTGGGTTATCTCCAGCCCGCTGCCCTTGATGCTGTCGGGGTCGACGGCGTAACCGTGGTTCTGCGCGGTGATGTGCACCCGCCCGTTTTTTAAATCCTTGACCGGGTGGTTGCCGCCGCGGTGGCCGAACTTGAGTTTAAAATTCTTTCCCCCGAAGGCGCGGGCAATCATCTGGTTGCCCAGGCAGATACCCATGACCGGCTTTTCCCCGATTAATCCCTTCACCGTCTCCGTGACGTAGTCCAGCAGCTCGGGGTCGCCGGGGCCGGGGGAAAGCAGGATGCCGTCCGGCTGCATCTTCAAAATGTCTTTGGCAGGGGTGGTGCAGGGCACCGCCGTCACCGCGCAGCCGTGCTGCTGGAGCAGGCGCAGGATGTTGTATTTCAGGCCGCAGTCCAGCACCACCACGCGGGCGGAGGGTTCAGTAGGGGCGCTCTCCGGCGCCCAGGCGTAAGCTTTTTCCGTGCTTACCTGTTTCACGTAGTCCAGCGAGCCGTAGTCCGGCACTTTCTTCAAAGCGGCGAGCGCCTCCTCCGGGGTCTTGCTGGCGGTGAGGTAGCCCATCATCACCCCGCGGGAGCGCAGCTTGCGGGTAATGGCGCGGGTGTCCACGCCCTGGAGGCCGGGGATGCCGCTGGCCGCCAGGTAATCGTGCAGGGTCCCGGTGTTGAGGTAATGGCTGGGCTGCGCGCACTCCTCCCGCACCACGAAGCCCCGCACCTGGATTTTCCGCGACTCGATGTCGGCGTCGTTGGTGCCGTAGTTGCCGATGAGCGGGTAGGTGGGCAAGACGATTTGCCCGGCGTAGGAGGGGTCCGTCAGGGTCTCCTGGTAGCCGATCATGCTCGTGTTGAAGACCACCTCCCCGCAGGTATCGGTCTCCGCCCCGAAGGAAAGCCCTGCGAAAACGGAGCCGTCTTCCAGTACCAGAATGGCGCGCTTGTTCATTTCTTACCTGCCAATATTTTCGTCGATTTCAAACTCTCGTCAAGGTAGATGATTTCCCCGCCGTAAATGGTCGCCAGCACCCTGCCCCGGAGCTTCTTCCCCGCCAGCGGGGTGTTTTTCCCTTGGGAGGCAAAGCGGCTGACGTCCACCGTCCACTCCATTTCCGGGTCGAAAATGGTAATGTCCGCCGCCGCGCCGGCCGCCAGCGTGCCCAGGTCTTTCCGGTGCAGAATTTTTGCCGGGCCCGCGGTCAACTTTGCGATAAGGGTCATCAAATCGAGCTTGCCCTCGTGCACCAGCCCCATCAGGCTGCCGAGGGCGGTCTCCAGCCCGCTGATGCCGAAGGCGGCGCGGGTAAAATCCTCCGGCTTGTCGGCAGTGGTGTGGGGGGCATGGTCCGTGGCGATGGCGTCAATCACGCCTTCCCTGAGCGCCGCCAGCAGCGCCGCCGTATCACGTTCCGTGCGCAGGGGCGGGTTCACCTTCGCCATGGTGCCCGCGGCAAGGACGGCGGCCTCGGTGAGGGTGAGGTGGTGGGGGGTAACCTCGGCGGTGACCGGGACGCCCCTTGCCTTCGCCTCCTTAATCAACGCCGCCGCGTCTGCCGTGCTCACATGCGCGATGTGCAGTTGGCAGTCCGGCACCTCGACTGCTAACGCGAGGTCGCGCCGCACCATGTTCTCTTCCGCCGCCGCGGGAATGCCCCGCAGCCCCAGCTGGCGCGCCGTCGCGCCCTCGTTCACCTGGCCGTCCCGGCTTAATCTCATATCCTCGCAGTGGTCGATCACCGGCCGTCCCAGGGTGCGGCTGCTCACCAGCGCCCGCCGCATCAGGCCGTCGTCCGCGACCGGTGAGCCGTCATCGCTGAAGGCCACCGCCCCGGCTCTGGCCAGCGCCGCCATGTCCGCCGGTTCTTTGCCTGCTCTGTTACGGGAGACGCAGCCGATGGGCAGCACCCGGACCGCTCCCTCGGCGGCGGCAATCGCCTTCACCCGTTCAATTATTTCGGGGCTGTCCAGGGGCGGGCTGGTGTTGGGCATACCGCAGACGGTGGTGAAGCCGCCCCGCGCCGCCGCCCGCGTCCCCGTGGCGATGGTCTCCTTGGCCTCGAAGCCGGGCTGCCGCAGGTGGCAGTGAAGGTCGATGAACCCCGGGCAGACCACCAGCCCGGCGGCATCGATGACGGTGTCCTCAGGTCCGGGCAGGAAATCATCCCCGGGAACGATTTTACCCCCGGCAACGAGCAGGCTGCCGGGGCGGTCGTGCCCCCGGACGGGGTCGATGATGCGTCCGTTCCTGATTAGCAGTCGCTTCACCTGTCTGCTAACTCCTCCGGCGATTCTCCCTTCTGGTGGCCGGGCCGGAAGCCCTGGGCTTCCGCGGATGCCGCCGATACGAAGGCAATCAGGTTTTCGGGGTGGATCTGCTTCACCCAGTGGCTGTCCGCGCGGTGGTATCTCTTGGTCTCCGCTTTCCCTTCGTGCCACTCGCTGCTGGCGATGTAGGGCGGCTCGATGCCGTGCTCGCAGTAAGTGCAGCGCAGGGTAAAGGGGGCGAGGCTCACGATTTTGAATTCGGGCTGAAGGTACTTGAGTTCGGTCTGCTGGTTGGTGACGCACTTCGCATTGTTGCACCTGACCCCGGCGTGCCGGTAAAGGGGGTACCTTGCTCCGGCGGGCTCTTCCCGTGCGGGGGGGAAGGTCTTGAGGCCCAGGAGCAGGGCGATAAGCGCCATGCGGACGGGGACCCCCCAGGCCGCCTGCTTGAAATACATGCTGCGGTGGTCCGCGTCCAGTTCGTAAGCCAGCTCGTCCACCCGGGGCAGCGGGTGCAGGACCATCGTCTTCTTGAAGACCTTGTCCCGGAGCAGCTTTTTGTCCACCACCGGGTAGCGGTCCGGGGCTTCCTGTCCCTTTTCCGAGGCGTCGAAACGCTCTTTCTGCGGGCGGGTCACGTAGAGGGCGTCGATGCCGCTTTTCATTTTCACCTGGATGCTGACGTTGGGCATCATCGCCAGCTGGTGGGGCTGGTTCGGGGTAATGTAGACCGCGTCCAGCGGGAAGACGTGCTCCCGGTCGGGCCCCTCCGCCCGGGGCGGCCGCTCGATTTCCCCGCCGTATTCTTTGGTCAGCTTGTGCAGGACGTGCTCCGGCACCTCCAGTCCCGGGGAAGAGCAGAAGACGATGTTCGCCCCCATCTTGGCGAGGGCGAAAATGAGGGAGTGGACGGTGCGCCCGTATTTCAGGTCGCCCCAGAGGGCGATTTTCAGACCGCGAATGACGTGCCGCTCCTTCTGAATGGTGTAAAGGTCCAGCAGGGTCTGGGTGGGGTGCTGGTGCCCCCCGTCCCCGGCGTTAATCACGGGGATGCCCGCGTAGTCCGCGACGACTTTCGCCGCCCCCTCCCAGGGGTGCCGGATGACGATGATGTCCGCGTAGCTGCCCACCACCCGGGCGGTATCGGCGAGGCTCTCCCCCTTGGCGAGGGAGGTCGCCCCCACGTCCGAGGCGGTAATCACGCTGCCCCCGAGGCGGTGCATCGCCGTTTCGAAGGAGAGGCGCGTCCGGGTGCTCGGCTCGAAGAAGAGGCTCGCCATGACCTTGCCGGAGCACTTCCCGAACTGCCCCGGCGTGTCCGCGCTCATCTCCTCCGCGAGGGCGAAAAGCGCTTCGATTTCCCTGTTGGACAGGTCGTCGATAGTGACCAGGCTGCGTTTCGTCACGGTCATCTCAGTTCCTTCTGCCCGCGGGCGCGGGCTTCTCCGGCGGCCCCGCCTTTTTCCGGTCTTCCTCCGGGGCGACGATTGCTACCTCGTCGATGCCGTCGCATTCCGTCAGCAGCACCTGGATGTCCTCGTGCCGGGCGCTGGGGATGTTCTTGCCGATGTAGTCGGCGCGGATGGGCATCTCCCGGTGGCCCCTATCGACCAGCACCGCCAGCTGTATCAGGCGCGGCCGGCCCAGGTCAATCAGGGCGTCCATCGCCGCCCGGATGCTCCGGCCGGTGTAAAGGACATCGTCCACCAGGATGACCGATTTGTCGTGGATTTCCGCCGGGATTTCCGTGCGCCGCAGCCCCGGCCGGGCTTCCAGGGAAAAGAGGTCGTCGCGGTGCAGACTGAAGTCGAGTGCGCCGACGGGCGGCCCGGTCTGTTCGAACCGGGCGATGTTGGCGGCGAGGCGCTCCGCAAGGGGCACGCCGCGGGTGCGGATGCCCACCAGCACCAGGTCGTCCAGGTCCGTGTTTCTCTCGATGATTTCGTGCGCGATGCGCGCCAATGTCCGCCGGATGTCCTCGGCGGTCATGATGATTTTCCGTGCCATAAGAAACAACCCCCTGCCCGGGCGGCAAGGGGTTACGGATGTGGCGCGCGATGCGTTCCCTTGCCAGCCTCACGGGACCAGCTTAAAGGCTGCTTCAGTATAGCATGAGGGTGGGGCGATTGCAACCGGTTTTGCGGGGGATTCTAGCGATTTGTTGACCTCCTGCTCATTACCGATTTAGAGATACACTCCTAAAGTTAATTAAGGCTGAGAACCTATCCTATCAAAATCTAATTCATTCTAGCTAATTCGGATAGAAATTCTGTAAGACGAGCTATTCTGGTCCTTAAAAAAGACGCAACTCGTGCCTTATCGCCTGACAATGTTGTAAAACCAGTAGGCAATCCATCATGACTCTGAAACCTCTCAGCATAATCTAGCCCTAAATTGTCTTTTAAGTAGTTATATACTTTTGATGTCCAGATATTTGCTTCATTTTCTGGCGCTTCCTGTCCCTTTACAAAGCATTTATCTTTAATATTTTGTCCCTCTTCTAAATATTCCACTAGTGTAGTTTTTATCCTTTTACGTTTTCTATCTTTACGAAATTTTATAATCCATCCGATTATCCCAATAATACTTACCGTCACCAATATAAAGAATGAGGCAATTTCCCAAAAAGTACCATTGGGAAGTAATACAGTTATACCTGCCAAAGTAATTATCATAAGTACCCACGGGGGGCGTTTCATTGTGCACCCCCCAATACCCACATTCTACCATTCTGGGTATTTGCGTAAAATATATGATTACGATAAATTTCTTCCCCCTTCCTTTACCAAAGAAAGGGGGCCAGGGGGATGGATTCTCGGATAACCTCCCTGATATTAATGCTACCCGTTTGACTACGTTGGTGCTGATGTGGCATAATCGTGCGCAGGCAGAAATCCGAGAGACAGGAGGGACGGGTCATGCCAGCGGGCCAGGAAGCACCCCGGGAACACCGTACCACGGTGGACGGCTTGCCGGTGAAACCGGTC
>JBDRGD010000080.1:0-13426 GCA_043818095.1 Chloroflexota bacterium | reverse complement strand
GGCGGCCCCGGTTATCAATTTGGTGATGAATTCACCAAACATACCCACGTCACCGGGGCATTATCAATGGCCAACGCTGGTCCCAATACCAATGGCTCACAGTTTTTCATCACTTACGCCCCGCAACCACACCTCGATAATCATCACTCGGTATTTGGTCAGCTTGTAGATGGCATGAATATACTTAAAACAATTAATAATGGTGATACTATCATACGCATAACCATAGAGGAAAAATAAACAGTCATGCCCAATCATTTAGCGGGGGAAACCAGTCCGTACCTGCTCCAGCATGCGCACAATCCGGTAGACTGGTATCCCTGGGGCGCTGAATCCCTGGGGCGCGCAAAAAACGAGGATAAGCCCATTCTATTAAGCATCGGCTATTCCGCGTGTCACTGGTGCCATGTGATGGCCCATGAGAGCTTTGAGAATCCTGAAATAGCCCGACTGATGAATCAATCGTTTATTAACATCAAGGTGGACCGGGAAGAACGGCCCGACCTTGATACAATCTACATGGAAGCAGTGCAATCGATGACCGGCCGCGGCGGCTGGCCGTTGACCGTGTTCCTGACGCCGGACGGCAAGCCCTTCTACGGAGGCACTTACTTCCCGCCGGAAGACCGGCAGGGGCTGGCCGGCTTCCCCCGCATCCTGTCTACCGTGGCTGGCGCCTACCGGGACCGCCGGGGAGAGATTGACCGGGCGGCAGAGGGGATAGCCGGGGCCCTGGCGACGAATGTGCCGGGCGGTGCCTCCGGGGAGCTATCGGTGGCGATACTGGACCAGGCCTACGCCATGTTAAAGCCGGACTTCGACTGGGAGAACGGCGGCTTTGGCGGGGCGCCGAAGTTTCCCCAGCCCATGGCCCTCGAATTCCTGCTGCGGTATTACCACCGGACCCGGGACCCGGACGCGCTCATGATGGTCACCCTGAGCCTCGAAAAAATGGCCGCCGGAGGCCTGTATGACCAACTCGGCGGTGGCTTCCACCGCTATGCTACCGACCATATCTGGCTGGTACCTCACTTCGAAAAGATGCTGTACGACAATGCCCTGCTGAGTAGACTCTACCTGCAGGCATTTGTGGTGACCGGTAGACGGGAGTTCCGGCGCATCGCCGAAGAGGTCCTGGATTACATACTGAAGGACATGACCAATCCCGAAGGTGGTTTTTACAGCACCCGTGATGCCGACAGTGAAGGCGCGGAGGGCAGATACTATCTGTGGACGCCGGAGGAAATCATCGGGGTCCTCGGTGGGAAAACGGGCAATCTGGTGAACGACTACTACGGGGTCACCGCCAGTGGCAACTTCGAGGGCAGCAATATTCTGCACCTTACCGGCGAACTCGAGGCGGAATTACCCCGGGCGTTACAACAAGCCAGGACTTCCCTGCTGGACAGGCGTGAGCAGCGCGTGCCGCCCGGCCGCGATGAGAAAGTAATCGCTTCGTGGAACGGGCTGATGCTGGCCAGCCTCGCTGAGGCAGCCTGTATGCTTGACCGCCGGGACTACGCCGATGCTGCGGTGAAGAACGGGAAATTCCTCTTGAAACGGATGACCGGCGCGCAATATCTGGTGCATACCTGGAAGGATGGCCGGGCCGGGGTGGACGCCTTCCTTGACGACTATGCCCTGGTCATCGACGGGCTGATAAGCCTGCATGAAGCCACATTCTCCGTGGCATGGCTGGGACAGGCAATCAGAATGGCGGAAATCATTATCGATGATTTCTGGGACGAATCCGCCGGCAGGTTCTACGACGCGGGGAGAAAGCAGGAGGGCCTGTTTGTCCGCCCGGGTAATGCCTACGATAACGCCGTTCCTTCGGGGGCATCATCGGCCACGCTGTCCCTGATCAAGATAGCCCGCATTACCGGCCGGGAGGACATGGAGAAAATCGCGACGAAGGCCCTGACCTCGATGAGTGATTTGATTACCCGGCATCCGCTTGGATTCGGCAAATGGCTCTGCGCCCTGGATTTGTATCTATCCCCGCGCCGGGAAATCGTGGTATCGGGGCGTTTTGATGATAAGGCTACCCAGGCGCTGCGAAAAGTTCTCTACGACGGCTGGCTCCCCAACAGGATAGTCGTGGGCCGGGACCCTGCGGAACCCTCCCCGCTCAGCGAGGTGGCTATCCGGGAAGAGAAACCCATGATTGACGGAAAACCCACCGTCTACGTTTGCGACAACTTCACCTGTCAGGCGCCGGTAACCAGCCCGGACGGCCTTAGAGGGATATTGACGAAAGAATAAAGCTTGAGGTTTTACCGGTTTTCTCCGGAAAGCACCGAAGACCGGGTGATTTTTCAATGTAAGGCGAAGAAGCTCAATTTATCAAGCTGCGCGAAGTTATGCCGGGCGTCTATCCAGCGCACCGTGCCGGAACGACAGCGCATGGCGATCGACTGGGTTTGCGCTCCGCCGCTGAAATAACGCACCCCTTTCAGCAGCTCCCCGCTGCTGACCCCCGTCGCGGCGAAGAACACGTCATCACTGTCTATCAGGTCCTCCGTCTTGTAGACCTTTGCCATATCAACGCCCGCCGCCAGAGCGGCCTGCTTTTCAGCTTCATCACGGGGCCAGGCTTTACACTGAATCCCGCCCCCGATACAATGTATCGCTCCCGCAGAGAGAACACCCTCCGGCGTGCCTCCGATACCCATAAGCACATCCACTTCCCGGGCCGGCAGAGCCGCGTCAATGCTCGCGGAAACATCGCCATCGGAAATCAGCTTGACCCTGGCGCCCGCTTCCCTGATTTCCGCCAGCAGCTGTTGATGGCGCGGCCGGTCCAGCACGACCACCGTAAGCTCGGAGACCTTTTTCTTCTTGGCTTTCGCGATGTTTTTCAGGTTTTCCCCTACGGTGGCATTGATATCGATACAGTCTTTCGCTTCCGGTCCGGTGACAATCTTGTCCATGTAGGCGAACTGGCTCGGACAGTGGATGGTGCCTTTCGCGGAGAGGGCAACCACGGAGATGGCCCCGGGCAGTCCCCGGGCGACCAGGGTAGTCCCGTCGATAGGGTCTACCGCGATATCAACCGGCGGTCCGGAGCCGTCACCGATTTTCTCACCGAGGTATAACATGGGAGCGTTATCCTTTTCCCCTTCGCCGATAACAACCGTTCCGTTCATTTGAATAAAACCAAGGGCATAACGCATTGCCCCTACCGCGGCCCCGTCCACCAGGTTTTTATCTCCCCTGCCAAGATAGCGGGCCGCTAACATAGCCGCCGCTTCGGTGACACGGACCAGCTCCATCGCGATATTGCGCTCAATCGGGCTGCTTGTATGCTTTTCTCCCACGTCGACACCTCGGAAAATAATCAGCTAATAAAATAATAGCACGACAGCGCAATTACACAAACACGAGTCCCGACACGTCCAGGCAGAAGAGTTGCGGTATTTGCACCGGCGTTATCGAGAACGGGAAAGAAGCGAACTAAACACCGGCGAAATGACGATGAGAACGAAAACACTTTATTACCTGGAAATGGCGCATGCCTGCCAGGAGCGTATCGAAGCCGGTAAAGCCGGTGGGCTGGCAATTGGTTACAACCAGATGATTTACCGCCGTGATTTAGCCAAGGCGCAACAGTATCAGGAGCTTTACCAGCAAACGCTGCGGTACCGCCCGGAAGGGAGTCACGACCTCCCTAGGCAGCTTCGTAGGTGACGCTTCTGATCAGCCCGATGGTGGCCCCGTTATCGCCCGTGGTACAGCTGTCGCAGACGGAAATTACCTTGCTGATGCCATTGCTCTTCAGAAACTGGTTTATCGTCTCATCAAGCTGGTCGATTTCCTTCTTCGCCTGGAAGATTTTGATTTCCGTCGTGAAAGTCTTAACCTTTACCATCTCTTACCTCCCGGAACACTTGCCTTACTCAAAGATAGTCTATCTCTAATGGAGAGATAAATCTAGGACATTAATCACTGCCGGATACAGGTGAACGCCCTGACATGATGATACCGAAGAACGGCAGCGCTTTCCGCGGTTACCCGCCGCGACCGAAGCGCACCGACACGATGTCCCCGTCCTGCACCTCGTAGTCGCGGCCCTCGAGGCGCTGCCTGCCCGCCCGGGCTATCGCCGCTTCGCTGCCGAGTTCCATGAGGTCTTCGTAATGAAAGACCTCCATGCGGATAAAGCCCTTTTCCATGTCCGTATGGATTTTCCCGGCGGCCACCGGGGCCTTGTCCCCTTTCCGGCAGGTCCAGGCGCGCACCTCGTCCTCACCCACGGTGAAAAAGGTGACCAGTCCCAGCATCCGGTAAGCGGCGCCGAGGAGACGCTCCATCGATGACTCTTGCAGCCCGAGCTCCCGCAGAAATTCACTCCGCTCCTCCGGGCTCATCTGGCTGATATCGGCTTCGTCCTTGCCGCAGACGACAATCGCTTCCGTCCCCTCGCCGCGGGCAAACGCCTCCAGGGCTTTGACGTGGCGGTTTTCCGCGTCCGCCATGGACCTGATATTGGCGAGATACAGCACCGGTTTCAGCGAGACGAGATTGCCCTCACGGATTCCGGCCAGCTCCGGCGCGGTCAGGTCCTGCTTGCGCGCCGGGGTGCCCTGCTGGATAGCATGGAACACCTTCTCGCAGATGGCCGTCTCCCGGATAGCGTCCTTGTCTCCGGCACGCACTTTCTTTTCCAGTCGCTTAATCTTGTTATCAAGCGTGTTGCTGTCCGCCACCATCAGTTCGAGGTCGACGGTCTCAATATCCCGCGCCGGGTCTATCGTCTCCTGCACGAAGGGAATACCGGTATCCTCAAAGCAGCGCACCACGTGCAGCAACGCTTCCACGTCCTTGATATGCCCGAGCATCCGGAAGCCCCGCTCGTTTCCCCCGGAGCCGGCCGCAATGCCGGGGATATCGACCACATCCAGCGTGGCCGGGACCACCTTCTGGGGACAGTACATCTCCGCAAGGCGGTCAAGACGCCGATCGGGAACATAAACTACCGCCCGGTTCATCTCGGCGCCGCCGTAACCGGACACCCCGGCAGCGGTGATGGCATTAAAAATGACCGTCTTTCCCGCAGAAGGCCGGCCCACGAGACCGCAACTCAAACCCATCTGGAATCCTTTCTATCAACACGCGCGCAGGCGCTATTTCTTAGCCGGAGAAGAGAAAAGTTCCCTGACCTGAGAGGCAGCTTCAAGCAGAGGAACCGGGCGGCAAATCTTTCATGCAGTATCGGTAACAAACGGCAATTACCTCAATATTATATCCCGGCGGGCCCGCGTTGACAATTTCGCCGGTCTATCCACACCCACCACCCCCCTCTGAAAAATATTTTGGGCGAAACCCTTGACATTCAGGTATTAATGTTATATATTTATAACTATATGAATGTTATATATATCATTATATTAAATATACATCACAGGAGGACTTAATGAAACGGAAGTTATGGTATCTGGGTTTTCTGGGATTCCTGGGACTGCTGGGGCTTACGGGAAATTTCGGCTTCTACGGGTTTTTCAATTTCTTCGGATTCTGGGCACTGTCGAAGCAGAAGAGCGACGAGCTTCTCGTCTCGAACACCGCGCGGGCCGGGCTGAACGCCTTCGTCGTTTCCATGGTGGCAGTGTCCCTGGCAATCGCCGCCCTGTCGATTTTCAAGTCGCTGGAGGCCGCGGCGATATCGGTCGCCGTGGTGTTTACCGCCCAGCTGCTCACCTTCATCGTTTCCTTCAATTATTACGAGAAGCGAGGCAACGCTTGAAAAAGATACTCATAAAATCACGCATCAAAGAACTCAGGGCCCGCTACGATTTGACCCAGGACCAGCTGGCGGCGCTGGTGGACGCCCGGCGCGAGACCATCGGGCACATCGAGCATAACCGGTACAATCCTTCCCTGCTGCTGGCCTACCGGATTGCCCGGGCGCTGCGCAGCACTATCGAAGAGGTCTTTACCTTCCAGGAGGTTGGGGAGGGATAGCGCCGCCGCCCGCCGGGCGGTAATTTCCCCTCCCCGCCCCCGCCGACTTGCCATCACCCCACGGATTTCTTATACTTGATTATTATCATAAGTATAGTCTGGTTACCATCTCCCCTTCCAGGACACCGGGGAAGGTTTAGTCGGCAAGGAGCGGCGTGAATTTTCTCACCAACCTGACCATCGGGAAGAAGATTACCCTGCTGACCTCCATCGGGCTGGTCTTCGGTGTTGCTGCCTTCAGTTCGCTCGGCTTGCGCGCGGTCAACCAGGCTACCGAGACGATGCTGCAGGACCGGCTCACCACGGCCCAGCTGCTGGCGGACTACGTGGACGAGGTGCTGGGACGCGCCACCACGGAACTGTACACCACCGCGCAGGGAATGGGCGCCGAAGAACCGGTCGGCAATATTGCGCCCCGTATCGAGGCGCTGATGACAACCTATTCCCATCTCCCGATTCATACCTATGGCATCTACCTTTTCGACAGCGCCGGCGGGGTCATCTGGAGCGACCCTGCGATGCCGGGCACGGCGCCGAACGATATCCCCGCCTATCTCGGCATCCGCCAGGTCAATGACGGGCCGTCCGTCTCCGGGCTCGTCTCCCTGCCGACGTTAAATGCCCCGGTTATCCTCCTTTCCAGCCCCACGGGAGGGTCGCCGGACAGCGACCGGGGGACAATCGTTATCGCCGTCGATATTGCCGAGTCCAGCATCGGCGGTTTTATCCAGCCGGTAAGACTGGGGCAAACGGGCTATGTCGAAATCGTGGACCAGAACGGCGTCGTCGTGGCGAGGACCAACCCCGGGCCCCGGCTCGCCCCGTTCGAGCAGAGCGACCACAGCGGGCGCTTTGCCGCCCTGATTGCCGCGGGAGAACCGGCGCGGGGGGTCTGCCATACCTGCCATGAGGCGAACCAGAGGGTGGAAAAGAGGGATGTCCTTGCTTTCGTTCCCCTGTCCACCGCCCCCTGGGGAGTGGTCGTCCGCCAGGCGGAAGAGGAAGCGCTCGCCCCCTCCCGCGAACTGCGGCAGAGCCTGCTCCTTTTCGGCGTCGGGCTGGTGACCGTCGCCCTGGCGTTCGTTTTCGTCACCACGCGGGACGTGGGCAGCCGCATCCGGACGCTCACGACAGCCTCGCGGAAGATAGCGGAAGGGGACCTGGTCAGTCCCGTCTCCACCCTGGGCAGGGACGAGGTGGGTATCCTGGCCCAGACCCTCGACGACATGAGGGTGAAGCTGAAGACCTCCTATGTTGAGCTGGAGCAGAAGACGAAGGAAGCGGAGCAGGCGCGCGCCCTGCAGGAAGCCGACCGCCTGCGGTCCGAGTTTATTTCCTCCGTTTCCCACGAACTGCGCACCCCGCTGACCCTGATTAAGGGCTACTCCACCTCCCTGCTCCGCGAGAACGTGAAATGGGACCCGGACAGCCAGCGTGAGTTCCTCCAGATTATCGACGACAAGACTGACGAGCTGCGGGACCTCATCGACAAGCTGCTGCAATCGGCAAAGCTGGAAGCGGGCGCTTTAAAGCTGGAAAAAGAGCCGGTACTGCTGCCGCGCCTGGTGGAAAAGGTGGTGGAGGACCTGACCTCCAGAGGAAAAAATCACCGCTTCACCCTGGAATTCCCCACACCCTTCCCGGTGGTCGAGGCGGACGCCCGCGCCGTCGAGCAGGTACTACGCAACCTGGTGGAAAATGCGATAAAATATTCACCACAGGATACGGAAATCATCATCGGCGGGGAGGTAAAGGACGGACAGGTCATTGTCCAGGTCAGCGACAGCGGGCGGGGCATCCCGGAGGAACACCAGAAACGGGTCTTCGAGCGCTTCTACCGGGGTGACAGCGCCATGACCCAGGGCATCCACGGGAGCGGTCTGGGACTTTTCATCAGCAGGGGCCACGTCGAGGCGCACGGCGGCAGTATCTGGCTGGAGAGCGGACCCGGGACGGGGAGCAGGTTCTTTTTCTGCCTGCCCCTGGGTGAGGATATCAGGAGAGATGAAGACTAAGAGCTCCGTTCTTATCGTCGATGACGACCCCCAGCTGATACGGCTGGTACGGCTGAACCTGGAATCAGAAGGCTACCGGGTCATGGTGGCGGGCGACGCCTCCGGCGCCTTCGAGCACCTCCACCGGAGCACGCCGGAGCTGATAATACTGGACATCATGCTGCCCGGCGTGAACGGCTTCGAGCTGTGCCAGAGAATCCGGGAGTTCTCCGCCACGCCGATTATCTTCCTGACGGCGAAAGTGGAAGACACGGACAAGATAAAGGGGCTGAAGCTCGGCGCGGACGACTACCTGACCAAGCCTTTCAACGTGCAGGAGCTGCTGGCGAGAATCGAAGCGGTGCTGCGCCGCACGGACGTTTCCCGGGAAGCCAGGACACCCCCGACCTTTACCTGCGCCGATATTTCCGTGGACTTCGTACGCCACAAAGTGACCAAAAGCGGGCATGAGGTGCCGCTCACTGCCACCGAATACAAGCTGCTGACCCAGCTGGTGGCCAATGCCGGGCGCGTGATGCTGCACCGGGAACTGCTCACCCGGGTCTGGGGCAGCGAATACCAGGACGAGCTGGACTACCTGCGGGCTTACGTCCGTCACCTGCGCGCTAAAATTGAGGACGACCCCCACCACCCGAGATACATCCAGGCCAAGCCGGGCATCGGCTACATCTTCGTCACCCCTGAATAGCCCCCGGACCGGGCTCCTCAGGGGTGTTTTTCATTCTTTTTTCATTTTTTAACGCCGGATTTTCATGTTTTTTTCATGGTTTAGCGCGTAATCTGTTAGCAATGCTGAGGTATGCGCATGCCATTCGCTGAAAGCCCTGCCGTACTGGTCGTCGATGACAACCGTGAAATAACCCGGATGCTCAGTCGGAACCTGGGGGGCGCCAACGTCCGCGTCATCACCGCCGCCAGCGGTCTGGAATGCTTCCAGGCACTCTCCGCGACCAGGATAGATTTGATTCTGCTCGACATCAGGCTACCAGACTTCAACGGGTGGGGGATTTTAAGTCTCCTCAGGCTGACGGAGCCCCTGTGCCACATCCCCGTAATCATGGTCTCCGGAGAAGCCCCGGACCCGGACCTGCTCCGCCAGCTGAAGCCGGAATATTACATCCGGAAACCCTTTGACATGCAAGACCTGCTGCAGCGGGTTGAGAAAATCATCGACGCCCGTGAAATCGGAATCTGCCGTTGAACGGCTAATCGAGTAAGAGGAGGAATCAACAGTGAATGCATGGCTTCTCACCCTCATCATCATCGTCGCGCTGATACTCATCGCCGCGGCATTCCGCATCGTGCGGCAGTATGAACGCGGCGTCGTCCTGCGCTTCGGGCGGCTGACAGGCGTCAGGAATCCCGGCCTGAACATGATAATCCCGTTCGTGGACCGGATGACCAAGGTCAGCCTGCGCATCGTCACCACCGTGCTCGACCCCCAGGAAGTGATTACGCGGGACAATGTGACCGTCCGCGTGGACGCCGTGGTCTATTACCTCGTCCTCGACCCCGTGAAAGCAATCATCAATGTGGAAAACTACCGGGCCGCCATCATCCAGCTGGCCCTCACCACGCTGCGGAGCGTCCTGGGGCAGTCCGAGCTGGACGAACTGCTGGCCCACCGCGACGAGATAAACCTGCGGCTGCGCCAGATTATCGACGAGCAGAGCGAGGACCCGTGGGGCATCCGGGCGACCCTGGTTGAGGTGAAGGATGTCCTGCTGCCGGAAGCCATGCAGCGCGCCATGGCGCGGCAGGCGGAGGCGGAGCGGGAAAAGCGCGCCAAGATTATCCATGCCCAGGGCGAACGCCAGGCCGCGGAAACCCTGGCCGATGCCGCCAAGATTATCAACCAGCAGCCGGCAGCATTGCAACTGCGCTATCTGCAGACCCTGGTGGAAATGGCCGGGGAAAGGAACAGCACCATTATCCCCGTGACGCTGGACATCGCCAGCGGCCTGCACAAGCTGCTGCCTGACAGGTAGAGCGGAAGCGGTCATGGCAGAGGGAGACAGGAAGACCATAAGATGACACATTTGAAAAGGGCGGCGCTGGTGCTGGGACTTCTGCTGGCGGCCCTGTTTATCGCCCCGAGAGTGATACCCGTGCCGGAATCGCTGCTCGCCTTCGGTTTCCACCAGCCCGATACGAAGGCCAACGAGGAGCTGTGGGCGAGCCTGCCCATGCAGTACGCCAACACCTCCATCTGTACTGACTGCCACCAGGTCCAGTACGGGTCCTGGGCGCAAGCGGACCATCGCAACGTCAGCTGCGAGAATTGCCACGGGCCCGCCGCCGATCACCTGGCAGGTGTGAAACTTCCCCAGGTAGACCCCTCCCCGGAACTGTGCCTGACCTGTCACGAGAAGCTCATTTCGCGGCCGGCCCGCTTCCCGCAGGTCGTCCCGAAGGAACACGCCGGGCAGGCGTCCTGCATTACCTGCCACAATCCGCATGACCCCCGCGAGGGGATTCCCCCGCGGCTGCCCCACAGCATGGAAGGGCGGGAAAACTGCCAGACCTGCCACAATCCCACCGAACCCCTGGCCGCGATACCGCCCCATGTCCCGCATGCCCTGGAAGGCAGGGCCGACTGCGTTGCCTGCCACGGTAAAACGGAAGCGACGCAGACTTCTCTGCCCAGGATACCCCATACCCTGGAAGGGCGCAGCGACTGCCTGGTGTGCCATAACACCAGCGCCATCAAGCCCTTCCCGGCGAACCACGCGGGGCGCACCACAGAGACCTGCCGGAACTGCCATCAAACGGAGTAAGTTAAAGAATGGAAATTTCCCGTCGTGATTTTCTAAAAATCGGCGCCCGGAGCCTGGCGGGGGGACTGATTATCTACAGCATCCCCTCCCTGCTGCGCGGCACTTCTGAAGGGGGCAAAGCGGCCCTGGCGGCGGACCACGGCCAGAACAGCCTGGAAAAGCACTACTGGGGCTTCGTCTGCGATAACGAGAAATGCATCGGCTGCGGACGCTGCGTCGTCGCCTGCAAGCTGGAAAACAAGGTGCCCTGGCCGGCGGAGTTCAACCGGACCTGGGTAGAACGCTACGTCATCAAGGATTCCGGGGAAATCCTGGTGGACTCTCCGGAAGGGGGGCGGGACGGCTTTAAGGACGGGGAAATCGATACCGCCGGGGTCTGGAAGAGCTTCTTCGTCCCCAAGCTCTGCAACCAGTGCGATAATCCCCCCTGCGTCACCGTCTGCCCGGTGGGCGCGACTCACAAGACCCCCGACGGCGTGGTCCTTATCGACCGGGACCACTGCATCGGCTGCCGCTACTGCATCCAGGCGTGTCCCTACGGCGCGCGGTTCTTCCTGCCGGATTTGAAAGTCGTGGACAAGTGCACCTGGTGCTACCACCGCATCAGCCGGGGTCTTATCCCCGCCTGCGTGGAGGTCTGTCCCGCCGGGGCGAGGACCTTCGGCGATTTGAATGACCCGTCCAGCCCGCTGAAAACCATACTGGCAGAGCAGCGCACGTACGTCCTGAAACCGGAACTGGGAACGGAGCCGAAGGTCTACTACATCGGCTTCGAGAGGGGGCTGCACTAACATGACCGGCTATATCTACCCGAACGAAGGCATGATAGAGTGGGACCTGCTCATCGTGATTTACCCGTATATCACCGGGCTGGTCGCGGGGGCCTTCGTCGTCTCTTCGCTTTACCACGTGTTCGGACTGACCCGGTTCAAACCGGTGGCCCGTTTTTCCCTGCTCACTGCCCTGGCTTTCCTCCTGATTACTCCCCTGCCGCTGGTGGTACACCTGGGCCGGCCGGAGAGGGCCTTCGAGATGTTCCTGACGCCGAACCTTACCTCGGCGATGTCCGCCTTCGGCTATATCTGGATGTTCTACCTGATACTGCTGCTGCTGGAGGTCTGGCTGGTCTTCCGGCCGGACATTATCCGGTATGCCGCCGCTGAGCCCGAGGGCACGAAAAAGACACTTTACTCCGCGCTGGCCCTGGGGGTGCATGAGATACCGGAAGAAGCCGCCGCCATCGACCGGAAGCTGATAAAGATAATGGCGTTCGTCGGCATCCCGGCGGCTTTCCTTCTGCACGGGTATGTCGGCTTCATCTTCGGCGCGGTGAAAGCCAATCCCTGGTGGTCAACGCCGCTGATGCCCATTATTTTCCTGCTTTCCGCGATTGTTTCCGGCATCGCCCTGCTCCTCGTGCTCTATGTCATCGTCTCGTACCTCCGCAAGACGCCCCCGGACTACAGCTGCCTCCATTTCCTGACCCTCTGGCTGGGCGGATTTCTCAGCGTGAACGTGGTCCTGGAAGGCCTGGAGGTCTTCACCATGCTGTACGAGTCCGAGGAAAGCTGGGCGATAGTCTCCCGGCTCATCACCGAGCAGATACCGGTAAGCTATTTCGGCGTTCAGTTCGCCATGGGGTCGGTGCTGCCGCTCTTCCTCCTTGCCATCACGGCCCTGGCAAAAATGCCCGAAAAGACGAAAACGGCGCTGGGCTTTACCGCCTCGGCGATGGTGCTGGTCGGCGTCTTCGCCATGCGCTGGAATGTCGTTATCGGCGGTCAGCTCATCTCCAAGAGCCTGAGGGGATTCACCACGTTCACCCCACCCCTGACGGGACTTAACGGCCTCGTCACCGCGGGGGTGATGCTCATTCTGCCCTTCATGCTGCTGGGCGCCATCACCTACCTGATACCGCCCTGGCACGAGGAAAAAGAGCCTAAACCGCAGGAACAGCAAGGGCTGCGTTTCCGTCCCAGTAGCCTCAGGTAACGCCCGAACAGGAGGTAATAACCATGGAAAAGGAAACCCTCTCCCGGAGCAAAACCCTGCGCATCACCGGGGCCGCCGTGGCCGGCTTCAGCCTGCTTTTCGGACTGTTCAGCGTATTCGTCCTGTCCAATTGCAGCTTCGTCGGCTCGCTGGTGCTGGCCCCCCTGACCCTTGCCTTCATCGGCGGGGGCATCGTCTTCGGCATCGGCCAGCTTATCAGCCGGCGGGACCACCTGGCGCACCCGTAACCCGCACCCCAACAGCGGGCCAGAGCCCCGGGGTTCCCCGAACTTGTTAAGACCACGGGAGGAATCTCTGCGGGTCAAAGGGTGGAAAATACCGCGCGGCATCTCCCACCCCGTCATCTCATCGTGAGAAAAATCCCTACTAAGGCAGTCCGGGCGCGGTGGTATTCTGGTAAGCGGTCAGGAGGTCGGCGCTCTTCAATACCGCCTGGCCGTTATTGATGTCATAGGCCGCCGCCGCCTTGGGATAAGCCACGCAGGCACCGGAAATCCCGTCACCCGTCTTGGCTTTGAAGGTCGTCCCGCAGCTATCGCACACCAGCGTGTCCCCGGCAAGCGAGAAACCCACGGAACGGCACGGCGGGCAGACGTTCGCCCGGACAATCAGGCTCCCGTCCTGCTCATAAGCCATGAAAGACAGCCTGCCCCCCCC
>JBDRGD010000079.1:0-13326 GCA_043818095.1 Chloroflexota bacterium | reverse complement strand
GGACAGGGTGTGTGGTGACTCTCCGGACGGGGCATAGGTCACGCTCACCGCGCCCTTGAACTTGATGAGGAAGCCCTGCTGCCCGTGCGGCTCGGTCGGCTCGAGAGAAGCGATGTTGTCCTTGTTGATGACGACCGCGTTGCTCTTCACGTCGTAGGACTTGCCGCCGGACTCGTGCGGCGTGTAGTCCTTGATTGTCACCTGTGCGCCCATCTTGCCGAGCAGGTTGTTGCCCATCGCCACGCCCAGGACGTGGACCTTGTCCTCGACGCCAATCATGAGCGCCTCGCCGTTGAAAGTATCGGAATGGCA
The DNA here is from genome assembly GCA_043818095.1 of Chloroflexota bacterium. Taxonomy (GTDB): domain Bacteria; phylum Chloroflexota; class Dehalococcoidia; order Dehalococcoidales; family RBG-16-60-22; genus JBDRGD01. The sequence goes on along the minus strand of JBDRGD010000079.1, from coordinate 13,014 downwards.
TTCCCCGCAGATTTCCAGGGAAGCGGCAAAGGTATGGTTAGTGCCGCCCAGCTGGTAGCTGAGTTCGGCCGGAGGTGGCGTCGCTTCCATGTGGCAGGTTACGCAGGTGTCCTTGACGTAGGAATGCGGGGAGCGCTGCGACGGGGAGACGAAGTAAGCGTTCTCACCCATCAGGACGTCCGCCTGGGCCGCGGTATGCGGTGCGGAGTAGCTGGTGGGTGGGGCGTCGATGTTGTGCAGGGCGTTGCGGGTGTTGTGGCAGGTCATGCAGAGGGCACCCTTGCCGACGGTCTTCGCCTGGAAACCGGCCGGCAGGAAGGACGTTGTATCCACGATGCGTACCGTGGCGTCGGTGGGGTCGCCGGAGACGTTACCCACGTCATGGGGGTCATGGCAGGTGGCGCAGGTTATCGGCTGCACGGTGTCGTGGGTGAGGCCGAGAGCGGTCAGCTCTTCAACAGTGGCATTACCGTTCTTGCCCTGGATGCGCTGGGTGAGGTCGTCTTGCTGTATCCAGGCAAGGAAGCCCTGCCCGGAGTGGCAGCGGCCGCAGTGGCCAGCGGTAGCGCCGCGGTTTTCGACCGCCGCCTCTTCGATGGCGAGCTCGAAGTTACCGTGGCCGCTCAGCTCCCACTGCTGGAAGCGTCCGTGGCGGGCCGGCTCGCCGTGGCAGGCGCCGCAAACATCCGAAGAGATGCTGACGCGCTCGGCGTCGATTTTCCCGTTGGAGTGGAGAGGGGTATTGTTCGGGCCGTGGCAGTTGTCACACTGGATGTTCGCCAGCGATGCGGTCTTGGGGTAGTCTTTCACGATTCCGGTCCACAGGCCGACATCGCCGTGAGGCGGGACTTGCCAGCCCTCGGCGGCGATGGCTTCGTCCCAGCCACCATTCTTGGCTTCGGTGTTGTAACCCACGCTATGGCATTCGGCGCAGTTCAGGCTCCAGTGTCCTGCCGGGTTATCGATGTTCTGGGTAAAGATTTCCGCGTGTCCGGACTGGGACCAGGCGGTGAACTTGTCCGGGGCAATCGTGCCGTTGTGACATACCGTGCAGGCGGCAGAGACGGGTCTCCCCTTATCGTTCTGCCCGGTAATCGCCCCGGCCCAGGTGCCGGCGTAGACGTTAATCGTGGCGTTGCTGGCCTTTTCCGTCAGGGTGTATTGCCCGGCGACATCCGGGGTAAAGACGGGGTTCTGGTCAGCGATGTTGTCCAGCGCGGCCTTGGAGCCGTTGGGGGACTTGAGGTCCCAACCGTAGGAGTTCTGTGTCTTGCCGTGGATAAGGACGGCGACATCGATGGGGACGTTGGCGAGCCCCGTGCTGAACTCATAGGGCAGGTGTGCGGTGACTGATACCGTGCCGTTGTACTTGCCGCTGGAGGTGGTCACGGTAACCCGGAAAGACGCTGTTTCGGTGGCAATCAGAGAGTGCGGGTTGATTGCCTGGACGCCCCAGCGGTCCTCGGTCACCAGGTTCTTCATCAGCTCCGCCTTGTAGGTGGCGGCGTTGGGAAGCGTCACCTTAAGAGTGTCCGTGGTGCCACCGGCCAGGGTGGTGGCGATGCCCGATACCTGTGTCCACTGGTAGGACTGTACCGTGGAACCGTTATTGATGGTGGCGGTGGCTTTGAGCGTTACTGACTCTCCCGGTGCCGCCGTCTGGGCATTACCGGCACTGACCGCTACCGGTGGGGGTGGTGGTGTGGGGGCAGCAGGTGGAGCACCGGCAGGTCCGGCAGGTCCGGCAGGTCCAGCGGGTCCGGCAGGTCCAGCGGGTCCGGCAGGCCCGGCAGGCCCAGCGGATCCGGCGCAGCCGGCGAAGAGCAGGACAGCGCCCAGCGCCAGCAGCAGTGCCATGAGCCCGAGGAACCGGACTTTCTTGTTGAGAAGCATGCTTGGCATAATTCCCCTCCTTTCTTAATATTGATTAAGGCCTCGCTTTAACCCCTGCTGGGCAGGGGCTGCGCGAAACCGTCGGCAAAATTTGGGTAAACCGGGGTTATTCTCAATATCACTTTCCCGTCTGACTATTTCAGCGCGAAGTAATGGCAGGACTCGCAGTCCATGTCAATCTGCTGTCCCTGCTGCTCACCACTGGTGGCGACCAGCTTGCCGTGACAGCGTAAGCAGCCCGGCCAGTCCTGGTGCCCTGAATTGTCGATGTAGGTATCCCAGGTGATTCTCATGTAAGGGAACGTGGTCAGACGGGCGACCTCCTTTAGTTCTGTTATCGCGTCATCAATCACCCCCTTTTTCTCTTGGTAGATATCTGGATAGTTAATGCGGTAAAACTCCGCGATAGATTCCACCCTGGCGTTTGCCGCCTCCAGGGAGGGATTGGGCGGGTCAAGAGCCTGGAGGCCTTCCCGCTTGATGAAGGGCAGGGAAGAGTCTAGCTGTCCCTGGACGAGGAGGGTGTCCATCAGCTCGTCCGGGGAACGGAAGATGTGGGTGGCCCGGTTATGACAGTCCATGCAGTCCATGAGGCGCTTTTCCTCATCCAGGCGCTGCGGGGTAACAGCTTCGGTCTCTTTGGGGTCCAGATATTCGGTCAGCGTCCCGTCGGGGTTTTCCACGCCTACCCAGACTATTTGCTGGCGTTCATGGTCAAGGGGCAGATAATAGACGTTGTTGGCGATGTGCCAGTGGATATCCTGGGCGACCCTCCCCTCGCCACCGCCGACCCGCATCACCCTGGTGTCCACCTTCGGCGTGTTGGCTTCATCCGTCCCGAAGGAGGTGTGCTGCTTTACGAGGTCTCCGGCGAAGCGCTCCGGACGATGGCACTGCTCGCAGGTCTCCCGCGCGGGGCGCAGGTTGGCTACCGGTGTGGGAATCGGACGTTCGTAAGTCCCGAAGGTGATGGCGAAAATCTGGGGGACGCCGCTGACCTTGGACTTGACCAGGTAACCCGCCCCCGAGCCGACGTGGCACTGTGCGCAGGTGACCCGGGAGTGGGGGGAGGCCTGGTAAGCGGTGTATTCGGGGTACATGACCGAGTGGCAGAGCCGTCCGCAGAAAGCGGTGGAGTCCGTAAACTCGACAAGCTGGTAACCGCCGATGACCAGCAGCATGATGCCGATGGCCCCGGCAATCATCAGGAAGACAATCTTTTCCCGGTGTATCCGGACGGGTTCGCCTGTCGTCATCTGGACTCCCTCAGAATCGCCAGAATGAATATCACTCCTCCGGCGATGAACAGCACCGGTACCATGGAGAAATTGAACACGCCGAACAGTGGGTATTGCTCCGGCAGGTCCGAATAAACGTTAAAAATGACCAGAGCGACGATGAGGACAAAGACGATGCCGGCGGCACTCATCAGCCAGTCACTGAAAATTTCACGCAGCAGTTTCAAGCAGCCTCCTCGGCATCCCCGGCGGCGTTAATGTGCTCGTACTCCAGGGCATGCTCCTTGCGGTAGCGTTCCTCGGGCACCTTGCCGGTAAAGATGGCCTTGTTCAGGGGGAAGATGCCCGGCGAGAAATGGTTGAAAAAGATATGGACCAGGAAAATCCAGGTCAGGGCCAGCATGGCCTCATCACTGTGGGCGATGAGGGCGGCGGGCACCATCCAGCCCGGGAGGACCTTGGTGGCCAGCACGGGGAACATCAGGATAAACCCTGAGCCTGCCATGACGGGCATGCCCCAGAAGATAGCCCAGTAGTCAAACTTTTCTTTCCAGTTAAAGCGGTCCGTTTCCGGTTTCTCCGGCCTCAGCCCCAGATACCACTGAATCTCCTGGAGCAGGGCGACGCCGTCCGCGGCGGAAGGCAGCATCTTCACGGGGAAGGGTCTCTTGAGGACGAGGAGGGAGTAAAGGATGTAGAAAAGGTGGTAGAGGCAGACGAAGACGATGACCCAGGCGAAGAAATGGTGGATGTTGCGGGTGTTCTCAATGCCTCCCAGGACGCCTACCCACCACCCGCTCACGGCGGCGTCACTGAATTTCATGGGGAGCCCGGTGACCACCAGGATAATGAAGCTTACCATCAGCCCGGCATGCTGAATTATCTGGTGAGGGTCGAAACGGGTGATGGATTTCTCCTCACTCCGGGCGGCTGCAACGGTGCGTGCTACTGTTGTCATATTGCCAGCTACTCCTTCCAGCGTCTGATGGCAAACCGGATAAAGGCGGCGGCGACGATGATGAGGCCGAAAGCAATTACCGTGTAATAAAGTATGGTAAAGAAATTCTCGGTATAATGCACCGCGGGGATATAGTCGCGGGAAGCCTCACGGTGCCCCAGGAAGCCCGCCGCGAAGGTCACGCCCGCGCCGGGGTGGCATTCATCGCAGGTCTGCGCGAGGTTTTGCAGGCCAGCCACCGGGGAGGACGGGGCGGAGGCGCTCATGATGTCATGGGTGCCGTGACAATTGGTGCAGGTGGCGGTTTCCAGCTCACCTTCCGCGTAAGTGCCCAGTTGCATGGCCTTTCCGTGGAAGCTGCGCATATAAGACTCGTAGACCCTTTCCACGATGCCGTAGTCCGCCATCAGCGCCTGGTTGTCATGGCACTTGGCGCACGTCTAGGCGATGTTCTTCTTGTAAGCCGGGGCGTTATATTCCAGGACACGGATGACGCTGTGGGGGTTGCTCGTCGGGCTGTGACAGTCAACGCAGGTCGCTACGTCCTGGTTGCCCTGGAGGAGTTGCTGGCCGTGGACGCTTTCCAGGTGCAACTCGTACTGGTACTGGTGGCAGGTGCCGCACTTCTCCGCCAGGGAAAGCTTGTTCAGGGGCGTGTCCACCGCGTGGGGGTCGGTGGTGTGGCAGGTGGTGCAGTCGATATAGCGGTGGGCGCCGCTGTTGACCGCTGTTTCGCTGACGTAGAGAGAAATGGGCTGCCCGTTCGCGCCGGGCTTGGTGAAATTCTCATTACCGTGGCAGGCGAGACAGCCGGTCTGGTCCAGGGCCAGCACCCGGTCCGCATTCAGGAAATAAAACAGGCCTCCGAGGATGACAAAGCCCGCAACCAGCAGCAGCATTTTTTTCATCTTTATCATTCGCCCCTGCACCCGTATTTCCCGGCGTTTTATACTGTCTGCGAAATCGTGAGAAATTCCGTCAAGCGGTGGAGATGCGGCCGAAACCGTGCATCAGGGGAAGACGGTAGATGCCAAAAACCTCCCGGCTCCGCAGAAAACCGGTGAAGATGAGGATAATACCCACCATTTCAAACAAGTAGAAGAACGGTATTTCGCCACCAAAGCGAATGTGGATACCGCCGAAAGCCGGCAGTATCGCTCCGATGGCGATAAGCACGTTGGAAATCACCCGGTGCGGCAGGATTTTCTTTCGCCAGAAGACCCAGGCGCTGTAAGCGGCGCCGCCCACCAGGGCTAAAGTTCCGAAGGTATTGAAGAAGGGGGTCAGCATCCTCACTCCGCCGGGCATGGCTTTGCCGGAGAGGGAGGATATGGTCGTGAGATCGATGCTGGCGGTGGCTACCCGCAGTGTGGCGTAGACCGAGGCTAGCAGGAGGGCCGCCATCACCGCGTGCGCGACGCGCCGCGGGGCGAGCAGGTAAATGGTGCCCATTCCCAGGTAAGCCGCGACGAAGATGGCACCGACGAGGTACCAGGTGCGGTAGATGAATAGATTGAGTCCCCATGTCTCCGTCCAGAACTCCGTCGCCGTGCTGATGCAGTACATCAGCAAGCCCAGCGCCCAGATGAGCTGGTAGGGTTTGCGGCGCGCGAGGAACTGGTCAAATACGACAAGGGCAAAAAGAAGGCTGACGATACTGGAGATCAGTGGTAATATTGCGAAACCCATAAATTTACCCTTCTTATTTTAAGCCGGAATGACTGATTTTGGGAACATTTTTCTGCCCTGTTTATGCGGGTACAACTACCCTAATTATACCAGAAAAACACCCTGTTTATTGAGGAAAGGGGCTATACGGGTGGAATCACGAGATAGGTGATACTGCGAAACGCCGAAATGATATAAAAATGTTATGTTTTTCGCGGTAGTTCTGTACGAGAATTACTTATCGATACGGCAGAGCGTACCGCGCACCGGCACCGAGCCGCAGACTGGCTCGCCGTGGGGGTCGTCGTCCAGGGTGATGCTGATATTGGAGTCGAAAGCGCCGTGTTCCGGGGCGGGCTTTTCCGGGAACCACCAGCCGTGGGCGGCATGGACGACGCGGGGGTCGATGCCGTCGGTCACCGTGACCTTGAGGCGGACGCGTTCCGAGGGAATCTGCGGTGTCCTTACCCAGACCCAGTCGCCGTCGCGGAGGCCCAGGCGTTTTGCTGTTTCCGGGTGGACCTCTATCACCGGGTCCGGAACGCGCCGGCGCAGGGTGGGTATCTGCCGGCCCATGGAGTGGAAATACTCGATGTAGCGTGCGCCGGAGATGAGGACCAGGGGGTAGTCTTTCATGAGCTCCGGGGTGCTGATAGGGCTATGCGGCGGTTCCTTGTAGCCGGGGAGGGGGTCGTAGCCGTATTTCTCGAAGGTGGTGCAGTAGAGTTCCGCCTTACCGGTGGGGGTGCGGAAACCGGACTCTTCATATTGTTTATACTGGCGGGGCACGGAAACGTAGCCCTGGCGTTTCAGGTCCGCGAAGGTTATCCCCCGGTCCTTGACCGTGGACTCGTTCCACTCCGCGGAGCTTTTCCAGGGGAGGAGCTCACGGTTGGCCCAGGGCAGCCGTTTCACCAGCTCGATAACCATGTCGCGGTCGTCAAGGGTCTCGCCCAGCGGCTCTAAAGCCTTCTGGCGGGCGGCGAAACAGTTAAGATACTGCGTCTCGCAGAACTCGTCCCTTTCCAGCCAGGTGGCGGCGGGCAGCACGTAGTCCGCCAGCTCCGCGGTGGGGGTCATGAAAAAGTCTGTGACTACGAACAGCTCCAGTTTTAGCAGCGCTTCCCAGATTTTCCGGCCGTTCTGCATGTTGGTCACCGGGTTGCCTCCACCGAGATACATTGCCTTGAGGGGATAGGGCTTTCCCGTGAGCATGGCGTCCGCCGCCAGGGAACAGTGCACGAAGGGCAGGGGCGCCTCCCGGCCTGAAATCAGCGGGAACTCCCGGTAGCCGATGCGCTTTTCCTCCACCTCAGGGTCCACGCTGAACTGGCGGTGACGGTTGGGGTAAGCCCCCCCGCTGCCGGGGAGCAGGTTCCCGCCGGGCACGTCGAGGTTGCCGGTAATCGCTACCATATTGATTAAAGCGCGGCAGGTCTGGGTGGAATTGACGTTGTGCTCGATGGCGACACGGTGGTGCATTACCGCCGGTTTCGTGGTGGCGTAAAGGCGGGCGGCTTCCCTGATTTTTTCCGAGGGCAGCCAGGTAATCGGCGCCATCTTCTCCGGCGAGAAGTCCTTGACGCGTTCCTTCAGTTCCTCGAAGCCGTGGCACCATTTGCTCACGAAATCGCGGTCGTAAAGCTCCTCGGTGATGATGGTGTGCAGCATCGCCAGGGCGAGGGCGCCGTCCGTGCCGGGCCTTATCTGGAGCCAGAGGTCCGCCTTTTTCGCCAGGGGAATGAGGCGCGGGTCAACGACGATGAGCTTGGCGCCGTTTTTGCGCCGGGCTTCGAGAATCTCCACCCCCCGCGGCGCGTGGGACGCCACCGGGTTGCCGCCCATGACCATGATGCACTTCGCGGAAAGGTAGTCCGGGCCGCGGTCCATCATGATGGAGTGCCCCACGGTGAAGGTCTCCGCCACGATGGACGGGGCGATGCAGATGTGCAGGTCGGTATTGACGATATTGGCGGTGCCCAGAGCGGCGGAGAGCCGCCGGACCGCCCCGCCGGAAGACCGGGGCCCCGTCCCGTGAAAGACGGAGATGGCTTCGGGACCGTATTTATCTTTAATCGCGGTAAGCTGCTCCGCAATCTCGCCGAGGGCCTGGTCCCAGGAAATCCTTTGCCATTTGCCGGAGGCTTTCGCCCCGGCGCGCTTCTGCGGGTAAAGCAGGCGGTCCGGGTGGTAGAGGAGCTCCGTGTAGGAACGCCCCTTGACGCAGATAAAGCCCCGGCTGGAGGGGTGGTCAGGGTCGCCGGCGATTCTGGTGACTTTACCGTTCTTTACGGTGACCAGCACGCCGCATTCCGGGTGGCAGCCCTGGCAGACGGTCCTGATGATCATCGGTCTCCTTAGCCGGCGTAGAGCTTATACAGTCGGGATATTATCTTCTTGTTCAGTTCCGGCTCCGTGAAGGGGGTGCCTTCCTGCTTCGGGTGGGGGTCTGGCACCTTTATCTGGTCGAAAGCTTCTTCCTCGCTGAGCCCCTTCTTGATGGCGGCTTTCGCCATGTCCACCCACTGGCTGATGATGTCCGCTTGCTCGTGGAGGTAGGCTTTATCGCAGACATCGCCATGTCCCCCGACGATGGCGGCGACGTCCAGTTCCCCGATTCTCTTCAAGGACTCCAACCATACTTCCGGGTTAGCCTCATGCAGCCAGCTTTTCACGTGGTGAAAGACGCAGTCCGTGGTGAAGGCGACGCGCTCCTCCGGGACGAAGACGCCGATGCCGCCGGGGGAGTGACCGGGCAGGGGGAACAGCTGGAAGGTATGGTTGCCGAGGTGGACCTCCAGGTTGCCGGTGAAGGCGATGTCCGCCAGCCGCATTTTGAAGCCCTCCATCAGGGGAAAGCCCTTGGGGTCGGTGCGCTTGACGCTCTCCAGGACCGGTTCCAGGGGCGCTTTCGCCAGGGTGGCCCGTGTCGCCTGGGAGGTGATGAGGAGGCCGGGGAAGAAAAAGCTGTTGGCGCAGTGGTCGCGGTGCTCCTCGGTGTTGATGACGTAACGGATTTCCCCCATCGCGTTTACGATATCCCGCCACCATACCGCGTTGGAGGGCCACATCGGCGTATCCACCAGGACGATGCCCTCGCTGGTCTTTATCAGGCCCAGGTTACAGTTGGTGTTCTCCCGTTCCACGTAGGTGTTTGGGGCAATCTGTTTCATATCACTCTCCGTATCTTTTGATGAGCTAATACATTCTATCAGTTTGTGGGCTTTTGTCAACCGATTTTACAGCTGGGTAAGCGCTTCCGATGATGCCCGCCTTTCTCAGGCAATCTCCGGGGTTGGCAACCGCCCCCGCCGCGGGGTAAAATCGGGGGAGATTCGGGACGGGGAGGACGCTCATGGAAAAGCTCAGCATCCGCACCGGCGCGAAAGTGGATTTTCCGGACATTACCGCGCAGGTCCAGGACATCGTCATCCGCAGCGGCGTCACCCGCGGCATCTGCCATCTTTTTGTTCCCCACACCACCGCCGGGATTACCATCAACGAGCATGCCGACCCCGATGTCATCGAGGATATTGCCGCCGGGTTGGATAACATCGTCCCGTCGGGGCGAAACTACCGTCACCTGGAAGGCAACTCCCCCGCCCATATCAAGAGCAGCCTCATGGGACACAACGTTTCTGTTTTCATCGAAGATGGCCGGATGGTCCTGGGCACGTGGCAGGGCATTTTCTTCTGCGAGTTTGACGGCCCCCGCAGCCGCACCCTCCTCGTCAGGATTATCGCCGACCTGCCCTGACCCCCGCGCTACCGGAAATCACTATCATTTACCCCCGTACTTTTTACCTGACGCGGGCCTGACCCGTGCCCTGTTCCGCATTCTTTCTGCCCCGTGTTCACAATATTTACGAAACGTTTACCATCGTCCCGCCAGATTTTACGGCTCTGTTACCCCCCGGATGGCATGCTGGATAGCGAAAGGACTGCTTGCGGTAAGCTGCTCGAGACCGCCGCAAAATACGAAGCGGGGTGTAACGAAAATGAGAATGGTTGGTATTAAAACTAGAGAGAGAACAAAGGCTGCCGCGGCAGTGCGGCCCCCCACCAGTGAGGCTCAGGTCGCAGGGTTAATCCGCCAGGCCGCCCGCGGAAATTTTGAAGCCTTTGGGGAAATCTACAGTTTCTATCTGGACCGGATTTACCGGTACGTTTATTACCAGGTCCGGGACAAGATGCTGGCCGAGGATATCACGGAGGAGGTATTTTTGAAGGCGTGGAAAGCGATACGGACCTGTCGCGGAAGGGAATCGACCTTCTCCGCGTGGCTTTACCGCATCGCTCACAACCATGTCATCAACAGCCTCCGCAACCGTCAGAAACAGAGTTCGCTGGAAGATATGGAAATTATCGATAATACTCAGGACCCGACGTCCATCTCGGAAATCGGACAGGAATACCGGGATCTGCTGGACGGCATCCGGCACCTGCCGGAGAACCAGCAGCAGGTCATCATTCTCAAGTTTATTGAAGGCATGGACAACCGCGAAATCAGCCGGATTACGGGAAAGACGGAAGGCGCCATCCGCGTCGCCCAGATGCGGGGGCTGCTGACGCTGCGGGAAAGGCTGAATGGGGGCTAAAACTGATGGGTACCGATTTATTTTCCGCCTTTGACGATTGTTTGCAGAGAATCAGCCGCGGCGTCGAGGTCAGGATCTGCCTGATGCAGTATCCGGACCTGCGTCAGCAGCTGATACCGCTGCTTTATACCGCCCTCACCCTGGAGACCTTCCCGAAAGTCAGACCGGATGCCGATTTCAAATCCAAGGCCCTCGCCCGGCTGCAGGCCAGGGTGAGCGCCGGTGCTGACGTCATGGCGCAGGTCATGGCCCCGGCGGAGGCGCTCTTTAAAGGCATGGCGGCCTTCTGGCACGGCCTGAAGCAGTCCTTCATGGGGCAGGCGAGGGTCGCCATCCCTGTGACCCTCCTTCTCATGCTGCTGCTGGAAAGCGTTTTCTATTTCGGCCAGTACCAGTTCGCCGTCGGCTCCGCTACCGCGGTCATGGGACCGCACGGGACGCTGAGCAACCTCAGCGGCAACGTGGAGCTGCAGGCGGCGGGCGCCGGTGTCTGGACCAGGGCGGAAGAGGGCATCGTCCTCACTGACGGCAGCCGTATCCGGACCGCCGCCGATGCCGCGGCCACGCTGACCTTTTTCAACGGCAGCGAGGTCAGGATCGACCCCGGCACGGACTTGACCGTTGCCCACGTGGAAGGCAGCGAGTCGGAACCCGCGGTCATCGTCCTCCAGCAGTGGATAGGTAAGACCTGGAACCGCGTCACCAAGCTGGCGGACACCGGCGGGCAATATGAGATACAGACCCCCTCCGCCACGGCCCTGGTGCGCGGGACGGTCTTTACCACCGAGGTCGACGCCGACGGTAACACACGCGTGACCACGATGGAGGGGCTCGTCAGCGTATCTGCCCAGGATACCGAGGTCTTCGTCCCCGCGGGCAGCCAGACCACCGTCACCAGCGGGTCTGCCCCGGCGGCACCGGTTAGCGCCAGTGCTTCCCTGAGCGGTCCGAATTATGCCGGCAGCAACCAGGGACCCGGCAACAACATCGTCGCTGCCGCGTTGCCCGGCAACCAGAACAACGGTACGCCCTCCGGCACGGCCGGGAGCGATTCCGGCGCAGTTGCCGGGGCGGCGGTTGCCCCTGCCTCATCCGGACAGGCGGTACTCGGGGCGATAGATAACAGGCTGGACATCTTGAAGTCCCAGTATGAGACCTGGGTGCTGGTAGCTTTCGCTGGCCTGCTGCTCTTCTCCGGGGCCCTCACCCTGTTCTTCTGGCGGCGCCATAACCACCGGCTGTAACAAAAGTGTAACAAAAGACGGCCGGTCGGTGTATCACAAGTAGAGGATAGTGTAAAGGTACTAGGACTAACATCTTATACCTTTTGCCTAGAAACAGCACGGTATTTGGGTTAATCTGGGAGTAACAGTCGGGAACAGCAGAGCCATGAACAAGAAGCTTGCGAAAGCCCTCGACCAGTGCCTGACCAGAATCCGCCGCGGCGAGACTATTGAGTCATGCCTGCAGGACTATGCCGGAATGCAGGAGGAGCTCGCTCCCCTGATTTTCACGGCCCTGGATCTTTCCGCCATCCCGATAGTGACCGCCGTGCCCGGGTTCCGTAGAGCGTCTAAGAAGCGCCTGCTCACCCTGCTGCGTGAAGAAGCCGCCCGGAAGACCACCGTACCCTACTGGCTTAAAGACGCAATGCAGACCCCGGCAATTCTCTGGCAGCACCTCTCCCTCACCATCGCGCCGATGCAGAAAGTCTTCATTCCCGTTTTCCTGATTTTCTCCCTCATCATCGTTGGATTTCTCGGCATGTCCCAGATATTGTCCGTGCCCGCGCTTGCCGCCCAGTGCACCGTCAGCGTCCTCAGCGGCAGTATCGATGTGCAGGCGGAGGGTGTCACGGGGTGGCTGCCGGGGAAAGACGGCATGACCCTGACCGTCGGGACCCGTATCCGGACCGCGGTCGATTCCCACGCGCTGCTCACCTTTTTTGAAGGCAGCACCATCCGTATGGAGCCCGGCACCGACATCGAGATTAAGGAGATGGCGCGGGACGAAGAAGAGCATATCACCATCGTCGTCATGCAGTATGTCGGCAGGACCTGGAGCCGTGTGGTCAAGATGGCGGAGACCGGGTCCCGTTACTCCATTGATACGCCCACCGCCAGCGCGATGGTCCGCGGGACTCTCTTCGCCACGGAAGTGGAAGCGGACGGGATGACGCGGGTAGCTACCACGGAAGGGCTGGTCAGCGTCAGCGCCCAGGGGGAGGAAGTATTTCTGCCTCCACAGCAGGAGACCAGCGTAGCCAGCGGTACGGCGCCCGCGCCGGTCACCACGACGCCGGAACCGAAAGCGACTATCAGGCTTAACATCGACCATCCCGCCGTTGCCTCAATTATCGACCCCACCGGCGCCAGCACGGGCAATCTTCCCGGCGGGATTTCCTTCAACCAGATTCCGGGTTCCCAGTCCACTGCGCCCGGCAGCGACAGCCAGGTAATCACCATCCCGCACCCCATCGGCGGGGAATATACCGTGGCGCTGCGTTATCTCACCGCGGGGAGCACCCACTTTATCGTCCAGGGAATGTCGGACAGCCGGGTCGCTTTTAACTATGGCGGTGTCTACGAAGGCAGGATCGATGGCGGCTGGCTGATTAAGTTCAAGGTGCAGGTTGAGGATGGCAAGATTACCGGGAGTG
>JBDRGD010000078.1:0-17377 GCA_043818095.1 Chloroflexota bacterium | reverse complement strand
TATCCGCCGCCGATAAAGCGACTTTTGGGGAAATAGTAATGGTACCAAAGGCTATCAGCCCGCAGGTTTTTCCGCCCACGGGCGACGGGCTTCGCCCTGCCCCACGACGCCTGTCACCCGGCGCTGTCCCTCTCCCACCCTGCCCCACCCCGAGGAGAGGATTCCAATGAAAGACCGGTTTTCAGGCGGCGTCTTTCCTGCCGTGCTCCATCTGTGGTAAAATGAAGATTGCTTTTTGAGGAAGACAATGTACCGAGTGGGCATTTTAACCATCAGCGATAAAGGGTCCCGGGGCCAGCGCGCAGACAAAAGCAGCGGGGCCATACGGGAAAGCCTGTCGCCGTCGGAGAGTACGGTGGTGGACTATGCCATTGTCCCCGACGAGCGCGAGGTGATTTCCGCCACCCTGCAGGAATGGGCGGACAACCACAACCTCGATGTCATTCTCACCACCGGCGGGACCGGCCTGGCCCCGCGGGACGTCACCCCGGAAGCCACCCTGGCGGTGGTAGAGAAGGCGGTGCCGGGCCTGCCGGAGGCGATGCGTCTCCAAAACCTGGCCAAGACCCCCCTGGCGATGCTCAGCCGCGCGGCGGCCGGGGTCAGGGGACGATGCCTGATTGTCAACCTGCCGGGCAGCCCGAAGGCGGTCCGGGAAAATATGGAAATCATTCTGCCGGTGCTGGCGCACGCGGTAGGTATAATAAAGGAAGAGATTACCGAGCACGCGGCGGGCGGTCACGGGGAGGGCCAGGGCCATGCGCATTGACGTCCTGACGCTTTTCCCGGAAATGGTCATGCTGCCCTTCCGCTCCGGCATTTTCCAGCGCGCCCTGGAGCGCGGACTGTTCCGGCTGGAGACGCACAACATCCGGGACTATACCCATGACCGGCACCACACCGTGGACGATTCTCCCTACGGCGGCGGCGCCGGCATGGTGCTCAAGCCCGCCCCGATTCATGAAGCCCTGGCAAAGGTCCGGGCCGATATTGACACGGAGGGCGCTGCCGGGGAATTCCCCGTTATCCTGATGACCCCCCAGGGACGGCCGTTCTCCCAGAAGATTGCCGCGGAGCTGGCCCAGCAGTCCAACCTGGTGCTCATCTGCGGCCATTACGAAGGGGTTGACGAGCGCGTGCGGGAACACATGATTAACGATGAAATCAGCATCGGCGATTACGTCCTGACCGGCGGGGAGCTGCCGGCACTCGTCGTCCTCGATGCCGTTCTCCGGCTGATACCCGGCGTCCTCGGCTCGGCGGAATCGCCCCTGGAAGAATCGCACGCCGGGGGACTGCTGGAATACCCACAGTATACCCGCCCGGCGGACTTTCACGGCTGGTGCGTCCCGGAGGTCCTGCTCTCCGGGGACCACGCCCGCATCGCCCGCTGGCGGAGGGAGCAGGTCATCCGGCGCACCCTGGCACGCCGTCCGGACCTGCTGGACAAGGCGGAGCTCCCGCCGGAGGAGAAGAAACTGTTGAACCACCTTACCACCACGCCCCACCCGTTGCCTGAGAAAGAGTAAAAACAGGAGTAGCTGTAAAATGAATATCGCATCCCTCGTCCCGACAAAGACCAACCGCAAGATTCCCGCCCTTGCCCCCGGGGACACCGTCAAGGTCCACAGCCGGATTGTGGAGGGCGGCAAGGAACGCATCCAGGTGTATCAAGGCGTCGTCATCGGCATCAAGCACGGCGGCAACAGCGCCAGTTTCACGGTGCGCCATGTCGCCTTCGGCGTCGGTGTGGAGCGCACCTTCCCCTACGCCTCGCCGCGGGTGGAGAAAGTGGAGGTCCTGCGCCACGGCAAGGTACGCCGTGCCAAGCTTTACTACCTGCGCGAGCGCAGCGGCAAGTCCGCCCGCCTCAAGGAGAGACGCATCGACCCCGAGAAGCTGCGCCTGATGGAGGAAGCCGGGGCCGGTGAAGAACCCGAAGAGGAAACTGTGCCTCAGCCCGAGGCCGAGGTAACGGAAGTCGCCGCCGAGGCGGAAGCGCCGGAAGCCGAAGAAGTCTCCCCGCCGGAGTCGGAGTTAAAAGAAGCCGCACCGGAAGAGACCGTAGCGGAAGCCACTTCCGCGGAAACTGAAGAGAAACCGGAGGCCGCCGCGCCGGAAGCCGCGGAGGCTCCTGAAGAAGCGCCGGAAGACAAAAAGGAATAGCGGCGACAGCCGTCCGCAAATAACGCCGGGAGGACAGGATGAGGTATGCTGAGGTCAGCGTCAACTCACCTATCGCCCGGCGTCAGACTTTCAGCTACGAAATACCCGCCGGTCTGGACCTCGCCCCCGGACACGCCGTCTGGGTGCCTTTCGGCCAGAAAGTGCTCCAGGGTATCGTCCTCGACCTGCCCCCCTACCCCGCCGTCGCCGAGACCCGCGAAATCCTCGGCACCATCGAACCGCAGCCGGTACTGTCTACCAATCAGATACCCCTCGCCCGCTGGCTCAGTGCTTATTACCTGGCGCCGCTCTTCGATTGCGTGGCGCTGATGCTGCCGCCGGGATTCGAACGCAACGCCGTGACCTGGCTGCGTCCCGGCGATTCCGCTGTTATGTCAAACGTGTCCGAAGAAGCCGCGGAGGTCCTGCGGCTGGTCCGGGAGCGGGGACGCCTCAGCCCGAAGGAGCTGGAAAAGAGGCTGGGGCAGAAAAAAGCGTCGCGCCTGGTCAGCAGCCTGGTAGCCCGAAACCTGCTCTACCGCGATTACACCATGGCGCCGCCCCGGGTCAGCGTGAAAACAGAGACCTGCCTCCGGCTGGCCCCACCCTGCCCGGAAACGACCGCCCTGACGCCGAAACAGGCGGACGTTATCGCGTATCTCTCCCGGCAGAGCGCAGGCGTCACCCCGGCGCAGGTCAACCGGGACACCGGCGTCTCCCGGGCTATCATCGCCGCGCTGGTAAAAAAAGGGCTGGTCATCCGGGAAGAGGTGGCCGTGCCGCGCGACCCCTTTGCCCTGCGTAACATCCAGCCGTCTTTTCCCCTGCCGCTTACCCCCGCCCAGGAGAAGGCTTTCCAGCCCATCCGGGCGGCGATAAGGGAGGGGCAGGGAAAGGTTTTCCTCCTCCACGGCGTCACCGGCAGCGGCAAGACGGAAATCTATCTCCAGGCACTCGCCGAGACCGTCCGGGAGGGTCGGCGAGGCATCCTGCTCGTCCCGGAGATTTCCCTTACCCCCCAGACCACGGCGCGGGTCGCCGCGCGCTTCCCAGGGCAGGTGGCGATACTGCACAGCCGGCTCTCACTGGGGGAGCAGTTCGACCAGTGGCACCGCATCCGCCGGGGTGAATGCGCCGTCGTTATCGGCTCGCGGAGCGCCCTTTTCGCTCCCCAGCCGGACCTGGGCCTCATCGTCATCGACGAGGAGCACGAGTGGACTTACAAACAGCACGACACGTCACCCCGTTACCACGCCCGCACCGCTGCGCTGAAACTGGCGGAGCTCAACGGCGTCAGCGTCATCCTGGGCAGCGCCACGCCGGATGTGGAGAGCTACTACCACGCCCAGCGGGGGGACTACCAGCTCCTGGAGATGCCCGAGCGCGTGACGCCCACCACGGCGATGCCGCAGGTGGAAATCGTGGACATGCGGGAAGAGCTGAAAGCGGGCAACCGCAGCCTGTTCAGCCGCGCCCTGCGGGAGGAAATCGGACAGACCGCCGCCAGACAGGAGCAGGCCATCCTTTTCCTGAACCGCCGGGGCGGCGCTACGTTCATCCAGTGCCGCCACTGCGGCTTCGTGCTGCACTGCCGGCGCTGCGATAACACGCTTACTTTCCACCCGGTGGAGGACGTGCTGACCTGCCACCAGTGCAACTACCATACCGCTGTTCCCTCCGCCTGCCCCCGCTGTCACGGCCAGCCGCTGAAGTTCCTGGGGTTCGGCACGCAGCGGCTGGAGCAGGAGACCCAGGAGGCTTTCCCGGAGATAAGAAAGCTGCGCTGGGACAGCGACGCCACCCGCGGCAAGGACAGCCATGAGGCCATCATGGCCAAGTTCCGCAACCGGGAGGCGGACATGCTCATCGGCACGCAGATGCTCGCCAAGGGGCTGGACCTGCCCGGGGTCACCCTGGTCGGCGTCGTCAGCGCCGATACCGCGCTGAACCTGCCCGATTTCCGGGCCGGGGAAAGGACCTTCCAGCTATTGAGCCAGGTGGCGGGCCGGGCCGGGCGGGGCGGCTCCCCGGGAAAGGTCTTCATCCAGACCTTCTCCCCGGAGCACTACGCCATCCAGGCGGCGGCGCGGCATGACTACCTGGCTTTCTACCGGCGGGAGCTGGATTACCGGCGCCAGCTGCACAACCCACCGTTCCGCCCGCTGGCGTCACTGGTCTATCTCCACGTGAACGACGCCGCCTGCGAGCGGGAAGCGCGCCGGATGAAAGCGGTCATCACCGCCGAGGTTTCCGCCCGCGGCACCGTCGGTATGGAAATCGTCGGGCCGGCGCCGGCCTTCCGCCGGCGCGTCCGCGGCCGCTACCGCTGGCAGCTGGTCCTGCGCGGCACAGAACTGTCCGCCCTGCTGGACGTCATCCTCTTCCCCCAGGGCTGGAGCGTGGACATTGACCCGGTCAGCCTGATTTAGTAAAATCGGGAAGCAGCGCCCTTTGGAGACCGTTATGGCGATTCTTCCGATACGCACGCTCCCCGACCCCGTCCTCCGGCAGAAGGCCCGGAAAGTCACCAGCATCGACCGCTCGGTGCAGCGTCTGATCAATGACATGCTGGAGACGATGCATGATGCCCCGGGGCGCGTCGGGCTGGCGGCGCCGCAGGTCGGCGTTTCCCTGCGGGTCATCGTCATCGGCATACCGGATGAGGAAGACATCGTCCTGATTAACCCGGAAATCGTCCGGACACGCGGGGAACGCGTCATCGATGAAGGCTGTCTCAGCCTGCCGGGATACTTCGGCGAAATCACGCGGTCGGAAACGGTCACCGTCAAGGGGCGCGACCGCGACGGGAAAGAGGTCCGCATCCGGGCGACCGACCTTCTCGCCCAGGCGCTGGAACATGAAATCGACCACCTGAACGGCATGATTTACATCGACCGCCTGGAAGACGAGAGCCAGCTGCGCAAGGTGGAACCGGTGCCGGAGGGGGAATCCCCGGAAGACGAACCCGACACGGAATGACCGCCGGGGTTAGTTCAGGCAACCCTGGCGCTTTCTTTCCCCGGGGAAGGCGCCGCCGCTTCTTCCAGGTAGAAAAGCTCGTCAATGGACATGTCCGGAAAAGCCATCTTCGCCCCGATGATGAACTTCTGGTTGATGCTGCGCTTGCCTTCCCGCACGCGGTAGACCTGGCTCACGGAGATGCCCATGGCATGTGCCATTTCGCACAAATTGCGATACCGGCGGTCGCAAAGCTGGAACACCCGGGTCTTGATGATGACACGCGCATTATCCTGAGAAGTCATAATGGCATATTATAGCCATTATCATGCCATTTGTCAACAAGGTGCCTATTTGACATCCGGCAACGGAAAGTTTACAATGCAAGTCTGTGGCATCATAACCACAAAAGATTATTATGGCGCAAACCTGGCGCCGGAGACCCGGCGATAGAGTAGTCCGTCCCAGACGCATCAAGCGTTTCCGCCTGCGCCGCGTCCTTGGTGTTGCCGCTGTTTTCAGCGCCGGTTACGGCAACGTCGGCTCCTCCATTTATTATGCCCTGGGGATTGTCGCCGTGGTCGCCCTGGGCGCGACGCCCGTGGCCCTGGGCATCGCCGGGGTCCTGTTCGTCTTTACCGCGCTGACCTACGCGGAGGGGACGGCGACACTGCCGGAAGCGGGCGGGTCGGCCAGCTTCGCCCGGCACGGCTTTAACGACCTTGCCGGCTTTACCGCCGGGTGGGCGCTGATGCTCAGCTACATCGTTACCATCTCCATCTCCGCTTTTACCATTCCCCCCTATCTGGGCTATTTCTGGGAACCTTTCAAGACCTCTCCCTTCTTCGGGACCCTCATGTCCATCGGCATCGTCACTTTCCTGATGACGCTCAATGTTATCGGCATCAAGGAGACCTCCTTCATCAATATCGGGTCCGCCATCCTAGACATCTTCACGCAGGTGTCCCTAGTGGTCATCGGATTCATTATTATTTTCAACCCCACCTTGCTCCTCCGGCGGATAGTGGAAAACTGGCCGAGCACGGAGCACCTAGTGCTGGGCATCGCCATGGCGTCCATCGCTTACACCGGCATCGAGACAATATCCCAGATGGCGGAGGAGACCAAGCAGCCGGAACGCCAGGTCCCCCGCGCCCTTATCCTGATGATTATCACCGTGCTCGTCATCTTCGCCGGGATTTCCCTGGTCTCCCTCTCCGCGATGTCCCCGCAGGAACTCGCCACAGAGTGGGCCCGCGACCCCGTCGCCGGTATCGCTTACAACCTGCCCCTGGAGTTACTGCGCACCGTCCTCAAGCCGCTTATCGCCGTTCTTGCCGGCACCATCCTGCTTATCGCCACCAACGCGGGACTTATCGGCATCTCGCGCCTCGCCTTCTCCCTGGGCAGTCATAACCTGGTGCCGCCGGTGCTGAGCCGGGTACACCACCGTTTCAAGACGCCCCACATCGCCATCATCACCTTCAGCATTGCCGCCATCGTCATCCTCATACCCGGCTTTTTCGCGCCGAATGTCTATGAGAACATGGGCGCCCTCTACGTCTTTGGTTCCCTGCTGGCTTTCATGTTCGCCCATGCTTCCATTCTCAGCCTCAGAATCCGCAAGCCGGAGCTACCCCGCCCGTTCAAGCTCGCCCTCAATATCAGGGTGAGGGGCAAAGAGCTGCCGGTAAGCGCTTTAATCGGCTTCACCACTACCGCCGCCATCTGGGTGATTATCATGGCGACGCAGCCCTACAGCCGCTGGGCGGGCCTGGGCTGGATGGCGATAGGGTTTGTCATCTACTACTTCTTCCGGAGATACCGCCGTTCCGTCGATGCCCGTGCCCATCTCCCGCAGGATAGAAAGCCGGAGGAATAGACCGGGACGGACAGGTGTTGTAGAATTTTAACGGCTGGTTTATAATACCCAAGATTACCCTGAAAACAGGACAGTCTGAGTTAAGGCATGGAATTCAAGAAAATCCTGGTACCGGTGGCGGGCCGCGGGGCGGACGACGAGACGATGCGCCTTGCCTGCCGCCTCGCGAAGAAAGACAAGGGCGTCATCTGGGCGGTCTGCGTGATTACCATCAAGCGCGCCCTGCCCCTCGATGCCGAAATCGAGTCGGAAATCAAGGAAGCCGAGCAGCTCCTCGACCACATCGAGCAGGTCGCCGAGGAAGAGGACATGACCATCGACACTGACGTTCTCCAGGCGCGGGAAGCGGGACCGGCGATAATCGATGAGGCGGCGGAGAGGGAAAGCGACCTGATTCTGATGGGAATCAGCTACAAAAAACGTTTCGGGCAGTTCAGTCTGGGCAACGTCGTTCCCTACGTCTTGAAAAATGCCCCCTGCCCCGTGCTATTATATCATCAGTAAGGATTAAGAGAAACAATTTAAAATGAATGTAGTAATCATGGGCTGCGGCAGGGTGGGCGCGATGCTCGCCTCGCTGCTGGACACAGAAGGGCACAAGGTCAGTGTCCTGGATATCGATTCCTACAGCTTCCGGCGCCTCCCGGCGAACTTCTCCGGCACGGCGCTGCTGGGCAGCGGCGCGGACGAAGAATCGCTGAAAAAAGCCGGGATTGAGAAGGCGGACGTCTTTATCGCCCTCACCCAGGGGGACAACCGCAACGTCATGGCGGCGCAGATAGCCAAACACATCTTTAACGTCCCGCGGGTGATTTGCCGTATCTATGACCACCTCCGCCAGGAAATGTACGTTTCCCTGGGCATCGAGGCCATCAGCCCCACCACGGTATTCGCCCACCTGCTGAAAGAGCGCCTGGAGAGTAAAGCACCCTAATGTATATCATCATTATCGGCGGAGGGAGGGTCGGCTATTTCCTGTCCAAGACCCTGATTCAGGAAGGACACGAGATCCTCGTCCTCGAGAAAAACCCGGTGGTCTTCGAGCGCATCAACGAGCTGCTGGGCAGCGTCTGCGTGCGCGGTGACGGCTGCGAGGCCGCCACCCTGGCCGACGTCGGCACGGGCCGGGCGGACATGTTCGTGGCGGTCACCGGCGACGACGAGGATAACCTGGTTTCCTGCCAGGTCGCCAAGCACCGCTTCAACGTGCCCCGGACGATTGCCCGTCTCCGCAACCCGCGCCGGGAGACCCTCTTCAAGAAGCTGGGCGTCGATGTGACCGTGAGCTCCACCAAGATTATCCTGGAAGCAATTCAGCACGAGGTCCCCACCCACCCGCTGATCCACCTGCTCGATATCAGCGATAAGGGGCTGGAAATCGTGAACATCAGGATTGCCGCAGAATCCACCTCGGTGGGAAAAACGGTGAAGGAGCTCAACCTGCCCAAGGACAGCCGCCTGGCGCTGATTATCCCCCGGGAAGGCACTCCGCACGTTCCCGTCGCCAACACCATCATCCGTGAGAACGACGAAATCATCGCGCTGACCCCCGCCGAGCAGGAAGAGGAACTGCGCACCTCTCTCACCGGCGCCTGAAGCAGCGGCATGCCCGGCCACCGGGACAAAACTCTTTACCGCGGAGAACCATGACCACCGGCTCACAAAAACTGGGTGGCGTCATTATTATCTGCCTGGCGCTGGTCATTGTCGCGGGCGGCGTATTTATCGTGGCGCGCTATGCCCCGCCGCCCCCGCTGGAAATCTCGCTGTCCCCTCCCCCGCCGTTGTCGGGGGAAATCTATGTCAGCGGCAACGTCAGCCGTCCCGGTTTCTATCCCCTGAACGGGGAAGATACCCTGCCGGAACTGCTCCAGGCCGCCGGCGGTACCGCCGACACCACGGCACCCCCACGATACTATCTTTACGTTGGCGAACGCCCCGCGGAAGCCCCGCAGCGCGTCAACATCAACACGGCGGAGAGCTGGCTCCTGGAAGCCCTCCCCGGCATCGGGGAAACACGCGCCGGAGCGATTATCCGCTACCGGGAGGATAACGGCGGTTTCCGCAGCACCGCAGAAATCATGCAGGTTGACGGCATCGGCACGGACACTTACGAACGCATCCGGGACCTGATTACCGTGGCGGAGTAACGGGAAGAAAAATGGCGCTTATTTTCCTTAGTGTTCTCTGGCTGGCGGGCATCGTTGCCGGAACATGGTATTCCCTGCCCCCCTGGCTCATCGCCGCGGGTCTGCTGCCCCTCCCCCTCCTTTTCTACTTCCGCCGGTATCCGCGCCCCATTATCCTGGCAAGCCTGGGGCTGTTCGCTTTTCTTATCGCCGCCGTCTACGCTTACGGCAGCCTCCATAATTTCACGGAGGCAGACCTGCGCTACTACCGTGACCGCGGGGAGGTGACCCTTCAGGGCATCGTCTCCTCCGCCCCGGAGGCTGCGGACACCGTCCAGCGTCTGGACCTGAAGGTCACCGGGATAATGCGGCCGGACGGCTGGCAGCCGGTTGCCGGGAAGCTGCGGCTTTCCGCGCCCCGCTACCCGGTCTACGAGTACGGTGATCTGCTGACGGTCACCGGAAAACCGGAGGCACCGCCCCGCTTCGACGATTTCGACTATCCGGGTTACCTCGCCGGAAAAGACATCTACTCCGTGGTGCGCTACCCGCAAATCACCGTATCCGCCAGGGAACAGGGGTTCCCGCCGCTGGCCTGGCTGTACGACCGGCGCGGGCAGGCCGCCGCCACCTTCGCCGCCGTCATCCCGGAGCCGGAGGCGGCGCTCGCCCAGGGCATTATCCTGGGGATAAGGGGCAACATCCCGGAGAGCGTCCGGGAGGACTTCGCCCGCAGCGGCATCGCCCACCTCCTGGCGATTTCCGGACTGCACCTCGGGATTATCGCCGGCATGGCGCTGAGCCTGGGACTCTGGCTCTTCGGCCGGAGACGGCATTACTACTTCTGGCTCGCCATAGGCATCACCTGGCTTTACGCGCTGCTGACGGGCATGAACCCGCCGGTGGTCCGGGCGGCGATCATGGTGAGCCTCTTCCTCAGCGCGGACGCCCTCGGCCGGCAGCGCAGCGCCCTCATCGCCCTGCTCTTCACCGCCGCCGTCATGGCGGGCATCAGCCCCTATATCCTGCGCGATGTCTCCTTCCAGTTGAGCTTCCTCGCCATGGCGGGACTGGTGCTGCTCTTCCCGCCCCTGCAGGCGCTGGCGCGGCGCGCCGTCAGTGCCGTCGCCGATAGCGACGGCGGCCTCAGCGCCACCCTCAAATTCCTCGCCGACAGCCTGAGCGTCACCCTGGCCGCCGTCCTCGCCGTGGCCCCCGTGGTGGGCTATTATTTCGGCAGCATCTCGCTGGTAAGCCCTCTGACGACGCTGCTGGCGCTGCCCGCCCTGCCCGCCGTCATCGTCAGCGGCGCGGTCACCGGCCTGCTGGGCTGGATTTCCCTGGCGGCGGCACAGGTTACGGGATGGCTCACCTGGCTCTTCCTTTTATATATTAATGCCCTGGCCCACACCCTGGCCCTGCCCGGACTGACCGTGGCTTCCATCAGCCCCGTGCTTTTCATTCTCTATTACCTGGCGCTGGCGGCGTTTGCCCGGTCCCGCCACCGGAGCGCCCTGCCCTACCTTACCGGCACCGCATCCCGACTGAAGAGCGGTCTGGCTTCGGCGGGTGGCTTCCTGGGGCGGCTGCCCCTGAGATTCGTCATTCCCCCGCTATTCGTCGCGGCGGCCCTCGTCGCTATCACCGCCGCCACGATGCCGGACAATCGACTCCACGTCGCTTTCCTGGACGTGGGCGAGGGCGATGCCATCCTCATCCGGCAGGGCAGCCAAGAAGTGCTCATCGACGGCGGGCCGAGTCCGGAAAAAATCGGCCTGGAGCTGGGCAAACAGCTGCCCTTCTGGGACCGCACCATCGAGCTGCTGGTTCTCACCCATCCCCACCAGGACCACCTCGCCGGGCTGGTCGAGGTCCTCCAGCGCTATCGCGTCGAACGGGTTATCGCCCCGGACCTGGCGGATGACGCCCCGCTTTATGCCCGCTGGCAGGAGCTCCTCGGGGAACGGGGGGTGACCGTCCTGGCGGCACGGGCGGGCCAGCGGGTCACCCTGGGACCGGATATCACCCTTGACATCCTCAGCCCCACCCCGGAGATGCTGCGCCGGTCACCCGGAGATGTCGATAACAACAGCACCGTACTGCGACTTAAGGACGGAGAAATCGGCTTTCTTTTTACCGCGGATATCCGCGAGGAGGCTCAGGAAGAGCTTATCCGGAATCGCGCTCCGCTGGCGGCCACGGTGCTCAAGGTCCCCCACCACGGCGCCGCCACCACCAGCGCCGCTTTCCTGGCCGCGGTCAACCCCACCCTGGCGGTCATCTCCGCCGGCGCGGACAACCGTTTTCAGCACCCCAGCCCGGAGATATTGCAGCGACTCTCGGGAATCGTGACTGACGGGCATATCTTCCGCACGGACACGCAGGGCACCATCGAGCTGGTCACCGACGGCTCACGGCTCTGGATGAGCCGCGCCCCGTGAACGGAGACTGCACAGGCTGGCGGAAACCGTCCGAAAGCGTTATAATCTAAAGGGAGCAAAGATGAGAGCTTTCTTACGGGAACTGCTGATTACCGCCGCCCTGGCGTTCATCATTTTCCTGGTCGTGAACACGACCCTGCAAACGTCAGTGGTCATCGGCGCCAGCATGGAGCCCAACTTCTTCGAGGGTGAGCGGCTGCTGGTGAATAAAGCCGCCTATTTCTTCGAAGAACCGCAGAGGGGCGACGTCATTATCTTCAAACCGCCGGGCCGGGCTGACAGCGACTATATCAAGCGGATTATCGGCCTGCCCGGGGATACCGTCGAGATCAGGGGGCAGCAGGTCTACGTCGATGGCGTCCCGCTGCAGGAACCCTATATCACGCACGATCCCCGGTACACCATGCCGGAGACGAAGGTTGCGTCGGACAGCTACTTCGTCCTGGGGGACAACCGCAGCAACAGCAGCGATTCCCACACCGGCTGGCTGGTGCCCCGGGAGAACGTGGTCGGCAAGGTCTGGATCTACATCTGGCCCCCCGCCCAGTGGGGCGTCAGTTCCAACCACGCGCTGGACGAACAGGTCAATCCATGACGGATGATGTTGCGGAAATCTTCGCCCGCGCGGGAGCCGTGCTCCACGGGCACTTCCTGCTTACCTCCGGGCTCCATTCCCCGGTCTACTGGGAGAAATTCCAGGTCCTCCAGTATCCACAGTATACCGAGCAGCTCTGCGGGATGATTGCCGACCGTTTTCGCGACAGCGGCATCCGGTCCGTCGCCGGGCCCACCACCGGCGGTATCATCCTCGCCCATGAGGTCGCCCGCCAGCTCGGGGTGCGCGCCATCTACGCGGAAAAAGAGGGAAACGAGCGCACCTTCCGTCGCGGCTTCCGCATCGACCCCGGGGAGCGCATCCTCGTCGTCGATGACATCCTGACCACCGGCGGCTCCATCCGCGAGGTTATCGATGCAGTGCGGAAACGCGGTGGACAGGTAATCGGCGTGGCCGTCCTGGTGGACCGCACCACCCGACCAATCGATTTCGGGGTGCCCGTTTTCAGCTGTCTCCACTCGGAGACCGTCACCTACGCTCCGGCGCAGTGCCCCCTCTGCGCGGAAGGCGTTCCCCTGGTGAAACCCGGCAGCAGCGCCGCGCCGGCGGCATAAAGGCCGGCCAGACTAATGCCCGCGCGCCTGGAAGACCTCCAGGGGGAGGACATGATGGAAACCGCAGTCATGGTCATCGTTAGCGTGCTCGCCGCCCTCATCTTCGTCTTTGCCGTCTATTATTTTACCCAGCTCCGGTTCGAGCGCAGGTTCCGCCAGTGGCAGCAGGCGGAAATCGTCCGCTGGGAACAGGACCGGACCCATTCGCTCCGGGAGGCGCTGACGCAGAGTCGCGCGGTTCTCGGCGGCAAGTTCACCGAGCAGATGGCGCCCTTCCTGCCCGAGTTCCACTACGACCCCACCGAGGCCCGCTTCATCGGCAGCCCCATCGACTTCATTGTCTTTCCGGGGCTGGCACAGGGCGACCCGCAGGAAATCGTCATCATCGAAGTAAAATCGAACAAATCGACCCTGACGACGGCACAGCGGAAGATACGCCAGCTGATTGAGGACGGCATGGTGCGGTGGGAACTGCTCCAGCGTGCCGGGGAAGGCTAGCTGCGCCCGAAGTCGCGCTCCATTCGCCCGGAGCTCAGGTGCAGCACCGTCGGCCGGCCGTGGGGACAGGTGCGGGGATTGTCCGCCTGCTCCAGCCCGCGCACCAGCGCCCGCATCTCTTCCCCGGAAAGCGCCTGCCCCGCCCGCACCGCGCTGTGACAGGCGATGCTCACCGCCAGATTTTCCGCCCAGTCGCCGCCCCCCTCCCCGGTGACCCCGTCCAGCAGTTCCCGGAGCATCCCCGTCCAGTCTTTGTCGTGCAGCAGCGCGGGCACCGCCCGCACCAGGTAGGTCCGGCTGCCGAAAGGCTCCAGGGTAAATCCGAAATCGGTCAGCTCCGCATGGTGCCGGCGCAGCACCTCGTCCTGTCTCGGCGTCACGGTGAGGGTCGACGGCGCCAGCAGTCCCTGCACCGCCACCCGGCGCTGCGCGCGCTGTCGGCGCACCTCCTCGAAGCAGATGCGCTCGTGGGCGGCATGCTGGTCGATGAGGTATAGTCCGTCGGCGCCCTCCGCCACGATGTAGCGGTTCTGCAACTGCCCCACCACCCGCAGCACCGGCAGGGAGTCCTCTTGCGGCGGGGAAACCACCGGGAGCACCGCCGGTCGGTGCTCTTCTCCGCTCCCGGACCAGAGCCCCGGCTGCGGTGCGGGCGGCGCCGCCAGTGAGGCCGGCGTTTCTTCGATACGGGGCACGGGCATCTGCGCCACCAGCGTCCGGCGCACCGCGCGCTGCACGGCGCGGAAGACCGCCCCCTCGTCCCGGAACTTGAGCTCGCTCTTCGCCGGGTGAATATTAACGTCGATTTCCCCCGGCGGAATCTCCAGGTTCAGCACCGCCACCGGGTGCCGTCCCGTCATCAGCAGCCCGTGATAGGCTTCTTCCACGGCGAAGCCGAGCAAGCGACTGCTCACCCAGCGCCGGTTGACGAAGAAGCTCAAATAGCCCCGCCCCCCCCGATGGAGGGTCGGCACGCCCACCATGCCGCTGACCGTCACTGAAGGGGCCTTCCCCGTATCCCAGGCCCCCTCCGCGTTAGCGATTTCCAGCAGACCGCGCCCCACCTCCAGGCCGTAGACCTCGACCACGCTGTCGCGCAATCGACCACTCCCCGAGGTCTGAAGTTGACGACGTCCGTCGACCAGCAGGTGAAATCGGACCTCGGGATAGGCCAGGGCATACTGGGTGACCACCTGGGCGATGTGACTGTTCTCCGTGGACGCCGATTTCAGGAACTTGCGGCGCGCGGGCACTTTGGCGAAAAGGTTGTGCACGGTCACAGTGCTCCCGGGGACGCGGGGCTGGCTTTCTCTCCGGGTAATCTCCCCGCCCTCGAGACGGAGAAAGCTGCCCGCAGTCTCGCCGGGGGCGCGGGTGAGCATTTCCACCTCCGCCACCGCCGCGATGCTCGGCAACGCCTCTCCGCGGAAGCCCAGGCTGCGTATCGCGTCCAGTTCGTCGGCGCGGGTAATCTTGCTGGTGGCGTGCCGGGTAAAAGCCAGCGCCGCCTCCTCCGCCGGGATGCCGCTGCCGTTATCGGTCACCCGTAGCAGTCCCAGTCCGGCCCCCTGCGCCTCCACCGTTATCTGGTCCGCCCCAGCATCGAGGGCGTTCTCCACCAGCTCCTTCACCACCGAGGCCGGCCGGGAGACAACCTCCCCGGCGGCAATCTGGGAAATCACCTTTTCGTCGAGAACCCTGATGCCCATATCTTTCCGCAATTTTACACGTTTCCGTGTAACCTGTCAAGGCTTTCCTTGTCAAGTCTAATCTTTTCTGCTGACCCCCGTCAAAGGGGATTGGTTATCTACCTCACCCCCTTTATCCCCCTCTCCTTACGAGGTGGCAAAGGAGAGGGGGAAGAGACTAAGAAGGGGGGCTGCGCACTCCTAGGACGCCCCGAATTAACGGGAGAGTTGCCTTCTTCCACTCCCCAACTTTGGGAGGCGGGCAATCTACCAGACCGCAAGCGAAGGAAACGGGGCGGGCAGAGTGGAAAAGAGAAGAAACGATGGGGTGTGGTATGGGGAGGTTGTGGTATTTCTTATCGGCGGATTTGTTTCGCTATGGTATTCCACAAGCTTTAAAGTAAAATAGCAGCGGCTTTCCACTGTTAAAATTGATTACACTTTCTCCAGTTTCGCGAAGCTGAGCAGCAGCTTTCTCAGTCCGTTCCCGGCGAAAGCCACCGCCACCTCCACGTCGTCCTTCACCATCCGGCGGCTGACGACCACCCCCTCCCCGAACTGGGCATGCCGGACGCGGTCGCCTTCCTTCACCGACGGTAAATCGACGGCGGGCGTGCGCAGGTTTTCCCGCTTGTAGACGGACTCGGCGGCTTTCTGCCGCCCCGCCCACAGGTCGCCCCCGGAAACGAGGTGCGCCGGGATGTCCGTGAGAAAGCGGGACGGCTGGTTCACCCCGCTGCTGCCCATCAGGCTGCGCCGGAAGGCTCGCAGGAGATAGACGCGCTGCTTCGCGCGGGTAATCCCCACGTAGCAGAGTCGGCGCTCCTCCTCCATCTGCTCCGGGCTGTCGAACGACTTGAAATGGGGCAGCACCCCCTCCTCCATCCCCACGATGAAGACCACGGGGAACTCCAGCCCCTTCGCCTGGTGCAGGGTAATCAGGGTCGCCGCCTCCGCGCCACTCTCCAGACCGTCGACGTCCGAGACCAGCGCCACCCCTTCCAGGAACGCCGCCAGCCCCTCTCCCGGCGGCAGGCCCTTGTATTCCTGAGCGACCGTGCGCAGCTCGAGGATGTTTTCCCAGCGCTCCTCGCCGTCCGCCAGCGCCTGCACGTAGCCCTGGTAGCCGGATTCCTGCACCACCCGGTCCAGGAGTTCAACCACGTTCAACTCGCGACTGCGCGCGCGCAGCTTCTCCAGCAGCGCGCCGAAAGAACCCAGCAGTCGTGCCGTCCGGGGGTTGAACGGGGTGTCCCCGGCATCTTCACGCTCCGCGAGGAGCTGCAGTCCCCGGTAATCGGGGACGCCCTGCCCCCGCGCCCACTGCGCCAGTTCCATCAGGGTGCGCGGGCCGATGCCCCGCGGCGGCACGTTGATGACCCGCATCAGGCTGACCTGGTCCCGAGGGTTCTGTATCAGGCGCAGGTAAGCGATGACGTCCTTGACCTCGCGCCGTTCGTAGAAGCGCGTGCCCGCCACGAGCCGGTAGGGCATCCCGCAGCGGAGAAATGCTTCCTCCAGGGCGCGCGACTGCGCATTGGTGCGGTACATCACGGCACAGTCCCCGGCCTTTACCTCCCCCTCCCGCGCCAACCGGTCAATCTCGCTGACCACCGCCTGGGCTTCCTCGTACTCGGTATAGGTCTCCATGACCGCCGTGGGCACCCCCGCGTCGTTCTCCGTCCACAGGTCTTTCGGCTTGCGCTGCCGGTTGGCGGAAATGACGCAGGAAGCGGTCTCCAGAATCATCTTCGTGGAGCGGTAGTTCTGCTCCAGCAGCACCACCTTCGCATCCGGGTAATCTTTCTCGAAATTAAGGATATTGCGCAAATCGGCGGAGCGCCAGGAGTAAATCGACTGGTCGGGGTCGCCGACGACGCAGATGTTGCGGTATTGCCCGGCGACCTGCTTCACGAACTCGTACTGCACCAGGTTGGTGTCCTGAAACTCGTCCACCTGCAGGTGGAGGTAGCGCGACTGGTAGCGCGCCAGGACCTCCGGGTGCTGCCGGAAGAGGAGCACGGCCTGGAGCAGCAGGTCGTCGAAGTCCAGCGCGTTGCTGGCCTTCAGCAGCTCCTGGTAGCGCTCGTAGACCCGCTGCACCACCTCCTCGAAGTAGCTGTGGCTCTTCCCGGCATAGTCCGCCGGGGTCAGCAGCTGGCTCTTGGCGGCGGATATCGCCGAAAGCACCGCCCGGGGGGCATACTGCTTGGGGTCGAGTCCCGCCGCCTCCAGACTCTTCTTCACCAGGTCCAGCTGGTCATCGGAATCGTAAATCACGAAGCCGGGGTCGATGCCCGCCGCCCGGCCGTCCTGGCGGAGGATGCGCGCGCAGATGGCGTGAAAAGTCCCGATGGTCAGTCGCTCCAGGGAGCCGCTCGCCAGCTGGCTCAGCCTCGCCTCCATCTCCCGCGCGGCCTTGTTGGTGAAGGTCACCGCCATGAT
>JBDRGD010000077.1:0-33468 GCA_043818095.1 Chloroflexota bacterium | reverse complement strand
ATGCCAGATGTTATTCCCATGCCCATTGTGTGAGACTAATTCCCTCAACAATCTAGCACTTCTCTCCGTGAACACCGCTCTCCGTTGTTTGCTGCCCTTCCCCCATATAAGCACGGTATTATTTTCCCAATCAATGTCCTCAGCCTTGATGCTGGCGAGCTCACTGACCCTCACGCCACTATCAGCCAGCAAGGAAATGATAGCCTTGTCCCTTACATTATCAGCACACTCAATCAGATATTCTACTTGCTCCTTCGTCAAACTCGGCAGCACCTTCTTCTTCGGCTTCGGCGGGTCAACCTTCCTGATGGGATTATCCCGAATGTAATCGTTTCTGACCAGCCAATTCGTGAAAGCCCTTATCGCTCTGAAATAGCAGAACTTGGCTCCGGCGCTGCACTTCAAACTTCCCAAGAACCTATTTATCCCTTCCGGCGTCAGTTCATACTGTTTGACAAACGGCCTCAAACACGTATTATAGAATAATATAGTGTTGTGAGAGAGACCCTGCCTTCTTCCATCGATAAACGCGGCTAACCAACTTTTTAGTTGACTATTGGTTGGCGCAGGGGACACGCTCATGCATGTGCTGGAACTGGCAGACAGGCATGACTTAGGATCATGTGCCGCAAGGCGTGCGGGTTCGAGTCCCGCCTTCCCCACCAGTGCATGGGTGACTCTCGCTAATCAGGGCGCGGTAACGTCGAAAGGCTCGCTTTCAGTGGGGGTCAGGCCCTCGCTCGTCGCGGTCAGCTTGTAGCCGGTCCCGGCCAGGGAAATCTGGAGGTCCTCGTAGGTTACCAGCCCCCGTGATGCGTTCAGCGTCGTCGTGCCGGAAAGCTCCGCGCCGTCGGCGCCGGTACCCGGGGTAATCGTTACGGTCACGGGAGCGGTGGACGTGATGACCACGTTGCCGAAAGCGTCGGCGATTATCACCTTGGGCTGGCCGTCAAAGGGCGTCCCGGCGACAGCCCCCTCCACCTGCACGGTGAACTCCAGCTTCACCGGGGCCGCGGGGGTAATGGCAAAATGGGCGCTGCTCGCCGGCTCCAGGTTGCCGCTCGTCGCAATGAGCGAGAAGTCAACATAGGTCCCGTCGATGGAGAGGTCGGTGAACCTGGCGACTCTGTTTACCACTTTAACGGTGGTCGTGCCGGACAGGGTCGTCCGGGAGGGCCCTTCCCTGATACGCAGGGTTACCGAGCCTTCATAACCGGGGACCGTATTCCCGTAAGAGTCGACGACGGTCACCTCCGGCTGCGTCTGCAAAGGAGTTCCGGCGACGGCCCCGGCGGGTTCTACCGTGAACTCCAGCCTGGCGGGCGCTCCGGCGGAAACCGGGAAGGGACGGCTGACCGCGGACAGGTTGCCGACCGTCACCGTGAGCGTGTAGCCCTCCCCCACCTTGTCGATAGCGATGTCCCGGAAGCGCACCGTGCCGTCTGTCGTTCCTACCCTGGCCCCCCCGAAGAGGCGGGCGCCGCTGGCGCCCGTGCCGGGAGTAATCGTCAGCACGGCCAGACCCCGGAAACTGGTGACGATATTCCCCGCGGCATCCTCGGCGGCAACGGCGGGTTGCGTCTCAAGAACTGTCCCGGCGGTTGCCCCGGCGGGCTGGGTGACGAAAACCAGCCTCACGGCCGGTCCCGTGGCCGGGGTCGGCGGGGGGGCTGGTTTGCCGCCGCAACCGGCGACGAGCAGCACGGAGGCGCTCAACGCCGCGACCACGGAAACGAATAACAACCGGGAATGTTTCATATCTGTAGTATTATTATAGGACAAGTATCGCCGGGCTTCAAATCAGGCTCACAGGTGTGCCTTCCGGAAGGTGGCCATCCGGTGGACGTGCTCCCGGAAAGCGCCGGGAAAGTGTTCCGTATCATCCGCGGGGGCACTGTTCTCGCGGTCAGGCCTTTCACCGTCTTTTTGCGGCGTGTCATCTCCCGGCGGGACAGGTCCCTCCGGCACGGAATAGTCGCTCCTTTTCAGCGCCATGCCTACCATGCCGGCAATGGTGGTAAACAGCGGCGGTAAATCGCCTCTGAAGTCCTTTTTGCTCCGGAAGCCCGCTCCCAGGACGCCGAGGACCCGGTAGGTCATGATGGGCACCGCAATCAGGGAGCGAAATCCCGCCGCGCTGAACGCCGACAGGCCGTGGTGGCCGTTCCGGCTCAGGTCCGGAACGATGATTTGCTTGCCCAATCCCAGGACTTCCTGTTCGGTGTGACGGGCCATGTCCGTTCGCGTGATTTCCCGGCGCATCTCCCTGGTGAAGTTGCGGGAAGATACCAGATGGAGCTTTCCGCCTCTCTCCAGCTGGACCCAGCCGCATTCCGCTTCGAGGTTTTCAGAGATGGCATCCAGGGCTGCCCCGGCAATGAGATTGGGTTTATCGGTTAGAGAAAGGGCTTCGCTTATTTCGCGGATGACGTGGAGAACTTCGTGACTTTTAATCGTTAGGACCCCTGCGGTTTATCGGGAGTGGAGTGAGCTATTAATATTATATCGTCCGGCCGCCAGATTTACAAAGTGTGCCGCCGCCGCGTCTCGATTGTCCTGAGGCGCTCCGTCCGATTATAATAGAAATAGAGGCGATATTAAGGTGGAAAGCAACAATGCCTATTTACGAGTATGTCTGCCGGAAGTGCGGGAAGAGGTTCGACCTTCTCCGCAGAATTTCCGACAGCGACGAGGAAATCAAGTGCCCCGGTTGCCATGAGCCAGGGGTGAAGCGGGTGCTGTCCACCTTTGCCACCTCTTCTTCCGGCGGCTGCGCTCCCGCCCCGTCCGGCGGCGGTACCTGAGGCCTGAGGCATTGAGATAGTTATCTCAGCAACCGGTAAAAAATTACCGTATTGACTTCCTGGCGGCCTGCTGTTATCTTGCTAATGGCGTATTAGCGACGGATTAGCGAATGCGCTAAAGGAGTCGGCAATGAGTAAGAAATCGAGTCCGTATTGCGCCAAGTGCCCCACCTTCGCCTGCTCCCCGCAGGTAAAAGTAGATGAGCCCCTGGACATGAGCGCCGCGCCCAATTTCTGCCCGATGGAGGTCACGCCCGAAGTGATGGAGAAGGCGATGGCGGAATATGACAAGCCGGAGGTCAAGGAGTTCGCCCGCCTGGCTTCTCTCCAGGAGGCGGAGTGTTTCGAGAAGCTCCCGGAAGGCCGGAGAACGAAGAACCCGCGCATCGTGGAGCTCATCGAATTTTCCCGAAAACTGGGCTACCAGCGGCTGGGCCTGGCGTTCTGCGGCGGGCTCTCCTACGAGGCGAAGCTGCTCACGGAAATCCTGGAAGCCAGCCGCTTCGAGGTAATCTCCGCCCGCTGCAAGACGGGTGGTGTCATCAAGGAGACAATCGGCATCAAGCCGGAGCAGAAAATCGGGGCGCCGGACAGCCGGGAGCCCATGTGCAATCCCATCGCCCAGGCGGAAATTTTAAATAACGCGCAGGTCGACCTGGCGATAATGATGGGGCTCTGCATCGGGCATGACGTCCTCTTTATCAGGTATTGTAAGGTCCCGCTGACGGTGTTTGCGGTGAAAGACCGGGTCACCGGGCATAACCCGCTGGCCCCGCTGTATACCTCTAATTCCTACTATGCCCGCCTCAAGGCGGGAATCTGAAGGACCGGAAGACGACGAACAGGTAGACACCCGCGCCGGCGGCGAGGTATATCCCCGTAAGCCAGAGGAGCATCCTCGCTTTGAGGAAGCGCGCGCTCACGGCGCCGACCAGTCCCCAGAAAAGCACGGAGACGGGGACGTAGACCTGGGGGATGCGCAGGAGCCAGGGAATGGTGTAGTGGGCTTGGGCGGAATGGGGGTCCCCCAGCAACTGTATCGACAGCACGTAGGCCGCGTCGCCGAGCAGCGTCCCGGGAAGGTTGAACAGGAACAAAGAGTCGGTATGCTGGCGAAACCAGACGGAGATGAAGCCCGCCGCCGTCCCGGCGATGACGAATAAGGCCGCAATCATCCGCTTTTTCATGATTTCACCCTTGCCTTGCCCGTATTATAACGCATTTCCGGTGTCCCGCGGGGAATCAGCATTGACAACCCACCGTGGTAAACACTAAACTAAAATCGTTCCGTGCTCTACGGGGTTCCCTTGATGGATGACGCAGCGCAGGCAGAATTACACATCAATACTATCCGCTTCCTCGCGGTGGATGCCGTCGAGCAGGCGAAATCCGGGCATCCCGGCGCCCCGATGGGTATGGCGCCCCTTGCCTACGTCCTCTGGGACCGTTTCCTGAAGCACAACCCCGCCGACCCCCAGTGGGTGAACCGGGACCGCTTTATCCTCTCCGCCGGGCACGCTTCCGCGTTGCTCTACGCGCTGCTTTACCTCACCGGCTATGGCGTTTCCCTGGAAGACCTCCGGCAGTTCCGGCAGTGGGGCAGCAAAACGCCGGGACACCCGGAATACGGGGTTACCCCCGGCGTGGAATGCACCACCGGGCCGCTGGGCCAGGGCTTCGCCAACGGCGTGGGTATGGCGATGGCGGAAAGGTGGCTCGCCCGGCAGTACAATCGTCCCGGCTATGAAATCATCGACCATTATACCTATGCCCTGGCCTCCGACGGCGACCTGATGGAGGGGGTCTCCGCGGAAGCGGCCTCCCTGGCGGGGACGCTGCGCCTGGGCAAGCTTATCTATCTTTACGACGACAACGGCATATCCATCGAAGGCGACACGGATATGACCTTCACCGAGGACGTCAGTCTCCGTTTCCGGGCTTACGGCTGGCAGGTTATCGGGCCGGTGGACGGACTGGACCTGGACGCGATTGGGAAAGCCATCGGGGAAGCGCGCGCCGAGCATGACCGCCCCAGCCTCATCATCTGCCGCACGGTCATCGGCTACGGCAGCCCGCACAAAGCGAATACCGCCGCGGCCCACGGCGAGCCGCTGGGCGAGGAAGAGGTGCGTCTCGCCAAAAAACGCCTCAGCTGTGACCCCGACAAGACTTTCTGCGTGCGGGATGAAGTCCTCGCTTATTTCCGCCGGGCGCGGGAACGGGGACCGCGCTGGCAGCAGGAGTGGGAGCTCAAGTTCCAGGACTACCGCGAGGCTTTCCCCGGGGACTACCGGCAGCTGCTGGAATCCCTGCGCGGGGAGCTGCCGGACGGCTGGGACGCCGGGCTGGAAGGGCTCTTTCCCCCGGAGACGAAACCCGTTTCCACCCGGGAGGCCTCCGGCAAGGTCCTGAACATCGTCGCCGGCAGAGTGCCTTATATTCTCGGCGGCTCCGCGGACCTGGCGCCTTCCACCAAGACCCTTCTGAAAGACTACCCGGACTTCAGCGCACAGGACTACGGAGGGCGCAATATCCGTTTCGGCGTCCGGGAGCACGCCATGGGCGCCGTCAGCAACGGCATGGCGCTGCACCGCGGCGTCATCCCCTACACGGCGACCTTTCTCATCTTTTACGACTACATGCGCCCACCGGTGCGCCTGGCGGCCCTGATGGGGCTGCCGGTCATTTTCATCTTCAGCCACGATTCCATCGGGCTCGGGGAGGACGGGCCCACCCACCAGCCCATCGAGCAGCTTACCGGGCTGCGGGCGGTGCCCAACCTCGTGACCATCCGCCCGGCGGACGCCACGGAAACGGTGGAAGCCTGGAAGATAGCGCTGGGCCGCCATGATGGTCCCACGGTGCTGGTGTTCAGTCGCCAGAGCCTGCCCGTTTTCAACCCCGCCACGGTCTCCCCCGCCTGCGGACTGCAACACGGGGGGTATATCCTCTGGGAGGCAACGCCCCGGCCGGAGGTCATCCTCATCGGCACCGGCTCCGAGGTCCACATCGCCCTGGAAGCGGGGAAAATGCTCCAGGAGAAAAAGGTCCCGGCGCGCGTGGTCTCCCTGCCGTCCTGGGAGCTGTTCGAGGCGCAGCCGGAGGAATACCGGCAGAAGGTGCTGCCCCCGGGCGTCACGGCGCGGGTGGTCATCGAGGCTGCCTCGCCGCTGGGCTGGGAACGCTACGCGGGCAGCGCTGGCAGGATACTGGGGATTAACCGCTTCGGCGCCTCCGCTCCGGGCAAGGTAATTTACGAAAAGCTGGGACTGACCGCCGCCCACGTCGTCGCCGAGGCCCTGGACCTGCTCAACGGAGGCAAGTAGTGGGAATGAAGGTCGCCCTGGCGGCGGACCACGGGGGCGTTGAACTGAAAAACACCCTGGCGGCGCGCCTGTCCCCCGAATACGAGGTCCTCGACCTGGGTGCGCATAAACTTGACCCCGACGATGACTACCCGGACTTCGCCGTGGCGGTCGCCCGCGTGGTGCTGGAGGGGCGGGCGGAACGGGGCATCCTCATCTGCGGCAGCGGTGTGGGCGCCTGCGTCGCCGCCAACAAGGTGCGCGGGATACGCGCCGCCACCTGCCACGATACCTATTCCGCCCGGCAGGGCGTGGAAGACGACGACCTGAATGTGCTTTGCCTGGGGGCCCGCGTTATCGGGACGGAGCTTGCCGTGGAGCTGGCAAACGCGTTCCTGAAGGCGCGCTTCTCCGGGAAGGAACGCCACCGGCGCCGGCGGGACAAGGTCATCAGCATCGAGAAAGAAAGCCGGTCCTGAACGGCTAGTCCTGGCGGAAGCGCTTTTCCATTTCCCGGAGGAACTTCTCTATCTCCGGTGAGAGCCGGGGCTTGGTAGTCTCCTGCCGCTTCGCCATGACCCGGTCGTCGTAGTGGGACTCGAGTTCCTCCACGGCCGACTTGACCTGCGGGTTCTGCTCCACCGCCACGTCGAGCTCCGCCAGTTGCTGCTCGGCCTTCTGTATCAAGTTGGCGTCCACGGGAAGGCCGTAGATGGTTTCCAGCACCTGGAGCAGCCTGACCTCCCCGATGTAGTCTTCATCCAGCTGGGTGTATTGCGGGATATGGACGATGCTGGTCATCGTCTCGATGCCTTCCTGCTGCGCCTGCCGGGCGACGAGGGTGGTGATGGTCGTCGGTCCTTCGTAGTCGGAGGTCTGCATGCCGGCGCGCTCAAAATCTTCGCTGGCCGTGGCCCCGCTTACCGACCCGCTGACGAGCAGGGGACGGGTGTGGGGAACGACGTCATACATGCTGCCCAGCAGACAGTAACGCCGCACGCCCAGCTCCTGCAGCATCCGCCAGAGGGAAGCCACGTAGCGCTCCCCGAACATGTGGGGCTCCAGCAGGTGCAGGAAGACGAAGTCGTGCTCGATGCCCTCGCGGCGGGCGTAGCTGATAACGGTGTTGGGCACTATCACCTCGCGGCGCTCGCCGTGATAGTACATCAGGGGACGGTAGCGGGTGAAGTCGAAGTAGTGTCCCGGGACGGCCAGTCTCGCCAGTTCGCGGGCTTCCAGCTTTTCCTCGAGGTACTGCAGGGTCATCGTGCCCACGTTGCCCACGTCAATCCAGGGCCGCAGAATCGCCAGGGCATGGGGCTCTTTCAGTTCCGGAAACGTCCCGCTGACCTCAAAACTTCCGATGCGCATAAGTTCCCTCGGGCACTCAGCACGAAGAGGCGGGGGTATCGGCGACGGTCCGCGCCTGCAGCAGGGCGTAGAACTGCTCCGGTTCCTTTTTCTGAGACAGCCTCTCCATGGGGCACTTGCTCCTGCCGTCCGCCTGGCGGATGTAAGCCACGGTCTGGTCGAAATGGTAGCGCACGCCGTGCTCATCCAGTGTCCGGCACGCCAGTCGGCTGGCCAGGGGGCTGTAAATCTCGCGGCACCCGGCCTTTATCGCCAGCAACGCCGCCGCGTTACCCACGACGCGGTCCATCATGGTGACCCCGGGGTTGTCCGGGGCGAGGTTATCGATGTATCCGAGGAGCGCCTTGAGGCGGTCTTTCCGGGAGGTAAAGATAAGACGCCCGCCGGAGTAAACGCGCAGGGTGTCTTCCCCGCTCAGGAAATTCCGGTATAATTCATCCATGTCCATCCGGTAAGCCTCCTCTCTTACTATGTTAAAGCGAAAACGCGCAATTGGCAAGCCTGTCGATTTTATGTGCAATTGGTTGGGGTGCACACCTCACCCCTGTCCCCTCTCCAGCCAGTAGTATCGACCAACACACCTCTATTTCAGGCTGGAGAGGGGTATTTTCTAATGAGAGGGGGCGAAGCCCCCTCTCAAAATAATTAACTCCCCCCTCTCAAACATTAGAAAATACGTGGCAAACGGCAAAACCTGTTTGAGAGGGGGTACGGGGGTGAGTATGCAGGAATACTCAAAACCGAATATGCCGGCCTATCATCCAATGACAGTTGAGGGTAAAACCGTCTCTGTATCTCGTCCGCTCAAAGCTGTCCGCCGGGCTTGACGCGCAGCGGGAGTCCGGAGACCATGAGATAGACTTCGTCCGCGTGCTCCGCCAGCGCCTGGTTCGCCCTGCCCAGGAGGTCGCGGTAGAGCCGTCCCAGCCGGTTGGGCGGCACCAGCCCGAGACCGACCTCGTTGGTGACGATGTAAAAGCGCGCCGGGGTCTGCCGGAGGCAGTCGATGAGCTGCTCTATCTCCCCCAGCACCGCCCCGGTCACGCGGTTCGCGTCCACCGTTTCCCCGTCCCCGCCGTGCCGCAGCAGCAGATTGCTGACCAGCAGGGTAATGCAATCGATGACCACCGTCTGCGCGTCATCGATGTGCTGTGATATCTGAGGACCGACAGCGCGGGTCGCCTCCAGGGTCCGCCACGTTTCCGGGCGGGAGCGGCGGTGGTCGGAAATGCGGCGGGACATCTCCTCGTCCCCGGCTTCCGCCGTCGCCACGTAAAGCACCGGCGGCTCCGATTTCAGCGCCAGCCCCTGCGCGTAGCTACTCTTCCCGCTGCGGGCGCCGCCGGTAACCAGGATGGTCTTAACCGCCAATCCCAGCCTCCAGAATCGCATAGACCCGCGGCATGTCCAGGCTGCCCCGCACGATTTCCGCGAGCCTGTCGTACTGCGCGTCCCGGTTGAAAGCCGGTCCCCGGGGCGTCTCCGGCAGTTTCCAGTAGCGCCGCAGGGCGTCCAGGAAGCCGCGGCGAAAGTCGTCGTTGTGAAACAGGCCGTGGAGATAGGTCCCCAGGATAGTCCCCGCGGGGTTCACCGTGCCTTCCGCGTAGGGTGGGGACGCCGTAATCTCGAAAGCGGCGCCGCCTTCCCCGGCGCCGGTCTGCCCCATGTGGATTTCGTAGCCGGTTACTTCCGCGCCGGTCACTCCGGAAAAAAGCCCCTGCCCGCAGAGGACGC
Organism: Chloroflexota bacterium; assembly: GCA_043818095.1. GTDB lineage: Bacteria > Chloroflexota > Dehalococcoidia > Dehalococcoidales > RBG-16-60-22 > JBDRGD01. The sequence continues at coordinate 24,254 of JBDRGD010000077.1, read as the reverse complement.
GCCCCCGCACCTGCCGGGTGGACTTCTCCGGGGCGAAGCGGGTGACCACGTCCAGCAGGCCCAGCCCCGGACTTTCCGTCACGTTTGCTTCCACCAGCTCCTCGTCGATAATCGTCCTGCCCAGCATCTGGTAGCCGCCGCAGATGCCCACCAGCGGCGTGCCCGCCTCTGCCCGCCGGACGATTTCCTCCGCCAGACCGCGCTCCCGGAGGTAGCCGAGGTCCGGCACGGTGCTCTTCGTTCCGGGGAGGATAATCAGGTGGGGCTCGCCCAGTTCCTCCCGCCGCCGGACATAGCGCACCCGGCAGCCTTCCTCTTCCAGGGGGTCGAAATCGTCGTAATTGGAAATGCGGGGCAGCCGGATAACGGCGATATCCAGGTCGCCGGCGCCCGGGTTTTCTCTTTCGTCCAGGTAAACGGAGTCCTCCTGGGCGACGCGGATGTCCCGGAAATAGGGCACCACCCCCAGCACCGGCTTGCCGGTGCGTTCCTCGAGAAAATCGAGGCCGGGTTTGAGCAGGGAGAGGTCTCCGCGGAACTTGTTGATGACCAGTCCTTTCACGTGGTCCCGCTCGATGTCGTCCAGCAGCGCCAGCGTGCCCACCAGTGAGGCGAAGACCCCTCCCCGGTCGATGTCCCCCACCAGCAGCACCGGCGCCGCCGCCAGCCGGGCGATGCGCATGTTGACGATTTCCCGTTCCTTCAGGTTGATTTCCGCGGGGCTGCCCGCGCCTTCGATAACGACGACGTCGTATTCCCGGCGGAGGCTTTCCAGCGAGGCGCTGATGGTCTCCAGCAGGGAGGGCGCGTAGCGGTAGTAATCACGGGCGCGGATGTTGCGGACCACTTTCCCCAGCACAATGACCTGGGAGCCGTCGTCCGCGGTGGGCTTGAGGAGGACCGGGTTCATCTCCACCGCCGGGGCAATCCCCGCCGCCTCCGCCTGCACCACCTGGGCGCGCCCCATCTCCCCACCTCCGGCGGTCACGAAGGAGTTCAGGGCCATGTTCTGCGCCTTAAAGGGCGCCACGCGGTAGCCGTCCTGCCGGAAGATGCGGCAGAGCGCCGTCACCAGGATGCTCTTCCCCGCGGAAGAGGACGTTCCCTGGACCATCAGTGTCTTTGCCGGATGCATAATATCTTCTTTAAGCCAGCCCCAGCCGGACCATCAGCAGCACCAGCAGGAGCACGGTCAGCTCCGCCGTTTCGCTGACGGCGCCGTAGGTATCCCCGGTGAGCCCGCCCAGCTTACTTTTCAGGTAAGCCCCCATTGTGGTGGCTACCAGCCACACCCCCAGGACCGCCACCAGCCCGGTCAACCCGAAGAGCGGTATGAAGACCAGCGCCAGGACCAGCGTCAGCGCCGTGGCCACGGTAAAGCCGCCCCAGCGGGTGCCGTCCTTGAGCACTCTCCCCATCCCGGTGGCGCGGGCGGAAGGGAACTGAAAAATGGCGCAGACCATCGCCCAGCGGCTGACCACCGGCAGGAAAAGCAGGGTAACCATCAGCAGCGCCGACGGCACCGCCGTCAGGGCGACGTACTTTACCAGCAGCGCCAGCACGACGCCCATTACCCCGAAGGCGCCCACGCGGCTGTCCTGCATCACGCGCAGCCGTTCTGCGGGCTCCCGGTGTCCGGCGATGCCGTCCGTGGTATCCGCCAGGCCGTCCAGGTGCATCCCCCCGCTGACCAGCACCATGGCGACCACGATGAGTGCCCCGGTGACCGCCGGCGGGAAGATGATGCGAAGCAGCCAGTTCAGCCCCGCCAGCACCAGCCCTATCAGCAGTCCGACCAGGGGAAAATAGGGGGCGGAGCGCGCCATTTCACGCTCGCCCGGTCCCCGCCACCACGGCAGGGGAATACTGGTCAGGAGATGCACCGCCGCCAGGAAGCTCATGCGCTTTCCTCCTTCTCCGAGACTCCGGCTTCCGCGAAGGTCGCCATCTCTGCCAGCACCCGGGCGGAGGCTTCCGCCAGCATGATGCCCAGGGCGGCGCCGGTGCCCTCGCCGAGGCGCATCTCCAGCGTTAACAGGGGTTTCAGGCCGAGGTGCCGCAGCATTATCTGGTGGCCCGGCTCCGCGGAGAGGTGCGCCGCGATGAGGTAGTCCCTGACCGCGGGCGCCAGGGCCGCCGCGACGAGCGCCGCCGCCCCGGAAATGAACCCGTCAATCATCACCGGGATGCGGCGCGCCGCCGCGCCGAGAATGACCCCGGTCAGCCCGCCGATTTCAAAGCCGCCCACGCCCGCCAGCACCTCCAGGGGGCGCGCGGGGTCGGGGTGGTTCTGTTTCAGGGCTTCCTCGATGACGGCGACCTTGTGCGCGAGCTGCTCGTCGGTGAGCCCGGTGCCCCTCCCGGTGACCTCCCGGACGCTGCTGTCCGTTAGCACCGCGCAGATGGCGCTGCTGGGGGTGGTATTGCCGATGCCCATGTCCCCGGTGCCCACGATGTCGAGTCCCGATGCTGCCTCCGCGTTGATGACCTCGATGCCGGTTTCCACGACCTGCTGCGCCTGCGCCGGGGTCATCGCCGGACCACGCCGGATGTTCCCGGTGCCGCGGGCCACTTTCCGCGCCACGAGCCCCTTGCCCGCCGGCAGGTCGGCGGCGACCCCCATATCCACCACCACCACCCGCGCGCCCGCCTGGCGCGAGAGCACGTTTATCCAGGCGCCTCCCGCCAGTAAATTGGCGACCATCTGGGCGGTAATCTCCTGGGGCCAGTTGCCCACTTTTTCCGCCACCACTCCGTGGTCCCCCGCCATGACGATGACAGCCTTGTGCTTGATTTGCGGAATCGCCCGGCCCTGAATCCCTGCCAGCTGTATCGACAGTTCTTCCAGTCTGCCCAGGCTTCCCGGCGGCTTGGTCAGGTTGTCCTGGCGCGTCCGTGCGGCGGCCGCCGCCTCCGTGTCCAGGGGAGCAATCGAGGCAATCGTTTTCGCGAGTCCGGTCATCAGCACCCTTTATTATTTTCGATTTTTATTGTCCCGCGGGGCAGAGCCGCACGCACTCGGAACAGCCGCCGGCGTTCGTGCGGAAAGCGCCGCAGGCGAACTTGTTGATGGCATACGGCTCATCTTCCGCCGCACCGGTCAGCGCCCCGGAAGGGCAGTTGCTCAGGCAGATATCACAGCCGGAGCACATCTCGCTGAACGTTTTTGACGCCGTCGTCTCCAGGGGGACCTCAGTAAGGCAGCAGGAGAGGCGCACCCGGGAACCGTATTCCGGGGTGATGAGCAGGGAGCTCCGGCCCAGGTAGCCCATCCCGGCGGCCACGGCGGCATGCTTGTAGGAGAACACCGCCTGGAGGAACCGGGTGTCCGTGGGGCAGCCTGCCGACGGCAATGGCAGAGCTTTGTAGCCCGCGCTCCGCGATGCCCGGGCGACGTCATAGGCCGCCTTGTTCAGGCGTCCGCTCAGGTATTCGTTATGGCGGACGAGCAAATCGTTGAGGGAAGCCGCCCCCGCGGTCCGGTCGGCGCGGGAGAGGTCCAGGACCTCTGGATAGACCTCCATGCCGAAGACCACCACGGCGTTCGTCCCCGGCAAAAGCTGCTGCGCGGTCTCCGCCAGCCGGGAACCGGGGTCGTCCTCCAGGTTGACGACGCCGATGGCCTCCACGTCCAGTTTCTGAAACACCTCTTCGAGGCGGCGGGTTGCTTCGGCAAGGGCGGTTTTAATGCTCATTGGATACCTCCCGGATACTTTCTATAGTCTAATTGTAACTCTTTTCCCGGACAAACTCACCCGTGGCTCAGCGCTGCTACCGTGTGCACCAGCCTGCGGCACTCCGGCAGCGTGCGCGGCGCCAGGCGTACGTACTCCGGCAGCCCGAAGGAGGTGCAATCGCGCACCAGGATACCCTGCGGCAGCAGCTTTGCCCGGAAAGCCGCCGCATCCCCCACCTCCACCAGGAAGTAGTTTGCCTCCGTCGGCAGCACCCGGTAGCCCATTCGTGTCAGCTCCCGAACGAGGTAGTCCCGTCCCCGGCGGACCTTGCGGAGGCTGGCCGTCAGGTAGTCCGTCCACGCCAGCGCGGCGGCCCCTGCCTCCTGCGCCGCGATATTGACGTTCCAGGGAGGGCAGACCCGGCGCAGGACATCGATGACGGGTGGGGTGGCGACGGCGTAACCCAGGCGGAGACCGCACATCCCCCAGTCCTTGGTCATCGAACGCAGGATGATGACGTTCCCCCGGGCGGCCAGGTCCAGGGAGTTCCAGGCGTCTTCAACAAAGGCGATATAGGCCTCGTCCAGGACCAGCAGCCCGTCTCCCAGCCCCGCCAGCAGCGCCTCCACCTTTTCCCGCCCGAGATACTGCCCGGTGGGGTTGTTGGGATTGCAGAGGAACATTACTTCCGGACGGTACCGGGGTATAAGTTCGGCTGCTTCTTCCGGCAGGAGCCGGAAATCGTTCTCCGCGCGCAGCCGGTGCTCTGTTAACTGCACCCCGGCGATGCGGCAGGCAATGTCGTACTCGCCGTAGGTCGGCGCCAGCAGCAGCGCCCGCTGCCCCTGGCGGAAATACGCCTGCGCGATGAGCCGGATAATCTCCGTGGTGCCGCTGCCGACGATGATGCTCTCCGGGGAGACCGCCAGCATCCCGGCGAGGCGCTCCCGCAGCGCCCCCACAAGGGAATCCGGGTAGCGGGAGATGTCCGCCGCGGCCAGCACGCGCCTTATCCCCGGCGGCGGCATGTAGGGATTGGAGGAAACGCTGAAGTCGAGCACGTCTTCCGGACGGACGCCTGCCGCTTTCAGCTCCGCGGGATTGATGCCGCCGTGGGTCCCCGGCGCCAGCCCCATGATTTCCGGCTCAGGTCGTAACCGCAAAATAAATCCCTCCTATCGCCAGGCAGCCCGCTCCCCAGAGAAGCGCCGCCACCCTCATCAGGCGGACGGCATCCGTAATCGTCGCCGGCTCCAGCGCCTTTCCGGGGATGCCCAGCCGGTAGTGCCCCGCCTTCTCCAGTTGGACGCCGAGGGCGCCCGCCATCGCCGCCATCGGCCAGCCCGCATTCGGGCTCTCCGTTCGGGAATGCTCCCGGAAAGCCGTCCGCCAGGCCGCTTTACCGTCGGCCCCCGCCAGGAACGCGGCGATGACCAGCAGTAGTGCCGCCAGCCTTGCCGGGATAAAGTTCAGGACGTCGTCCAGCCGGCTGGCCGCTTTCCCCAGATACTCGTATTTTCCGTGATAGCCAATCATGGCGTCCATCGTGTTGACCGCCCGGTAGCCGATAGCGGCGGGCACGCCGCCCAGCAGGAAGTAGCCAAGCGGCGCGACGATGCTGTCGCAAAGCCCCTCCGCCACCGATTCCACCGCCGCGGAGACCATCAGGTGGTCCGGCAGGGCGGCCGTGTCCCGGCTGACCAGCGCGCGCAGTTCCCCGGGTACCTCCGCCCGGCGCTCTTCAAGGAGCAGCCGCCGGACGCGTTCCGCCGCCCGCCAGAGTCCCCGCGCCGCGAAACTCATTTTCAGCAGGACCGCCGCCACGATAACATATATCACCATGCTTTCCCCGCGCAGGTAAGCCAGCAGGTAAAAAGTGGGTACGGCAAAGAGTGCCACCGTGACCAGCACTATGCCCGCCCCGTAAAAAAACTGCCACCGCGGCGAGCCCCGCATGCCACCCTTTTCCAGGAAAGCGATGACCCTTCCCATGCCGGCCACCGGGTGCAGCCGGTCCGGGGGGTCGCCCAGCGCCACGTCCGCGACGAACGCCAGCACCAGAACGAGACCAACCTCCACTTCTCCGGTTCCTCCCTTGCGTCTGATTAATAAAAATCCCCTCGCGGATAGACGAGGGGAATGCAGTCAATAAAAAATCCTACATCTCCCCCGCGGAGCGTTGTAGGTTACTCAGGGGCTGGCGTTCTGACTGATGGCGGGACTGGACCGCCAATCACAGTGGCGCGGCCGCACCGGACTCACACCGGCTTGCTTTCCACTTGGGCCCTCGCTCACGCTCGGGCACCCCCGGTTACCTATTCAGTTACTTTCCGACTATACAATAAATATCGGTAAAAGACAAGCCCGTCCTGCCGTGAAATTTCGGGCGTGCCGGTAGCGGGAGACAGCGCCGGGAAAAAGGGGCTGTCCGGGGACGTCAGAGTGCCAGGTTCGGCAGCCAGAGGGCTATCTGGGGGAAGGCGATAATCAGCGCTACCGCCATCGCGTCGCACATGAGGAAGGGAATCCCGGCCCGGACAATCTCCCCGAAGGTAGTCCCCGCCGGGGCGACCCCCTTCATGACGAAGAGGATGGAGCCGTAGGGCGGCGTCGTCAGCGACATCTCGATGCAGACCAGGAAGAGGAGCCCGAACCAGATGGTGGGATAGCCCAGGACCTCGACGATGGGGAGGTAGATAGGGATGGTTATCAGCATGATGGGCAGGGCGTTCATGAACATCCCGAGGAACAGGACTGTAAACAGCATCACGATGATGAGGGAGATACCCGGCAGGTTCATGCCCATTACCCAGTCGACCATGCCCTGGGTGGCGCCGGTGAAGGCGAGCACCTGGCTGAAGGCCTTGGAGGAGGCGATGATGATGAGAATCATTACGGAAATCCTGACCGTCCGGACAAGCGCCGATTTCAGCATTTCCCAGTTAAGCTGCCGGTAAGCGGCCGCGAGAATGAGGCTGCCGAGAACGCCCAGGGCGGCGGACTCCGACGGCGTGGAAATACCGAGAAAGATAAACCCGGTGACCATCAGGATGATAAGTCCCAGGGGCAGCACGTATTTCGCCGTGTTGTAGAGTTTCATGCTGGTGGGGGTGGGGGTGGGGGAGTAGGGTGGCGCGATGGACGGTTGCAGCCAGCAACGGCCGACAACGTAAAGGGCGTAAAAAGCGGCGATGAGCAGACCGGGGATAATACCGGCAATCAGAATCTTGCCGACGGAGACCTCGGCGATAGCCGCCCAGAGGACCGCCAGCCCGCTCGGCGGGATAAGCATCGCCAGGCCGCCGCTGCCGATGATGCTGCCGATGCTGATGGACCTCTTGTAGCCGCGTTTCTCCATCTCCGGCAGCAGGGTGTCCCCGAGGGTGGCCGCGGTGGCGCTGGAGACGCCGCTCAGCGCGGACAGCAGGGTCGCCGCCGCCACGGTAACCAGTCCCAGCCTCCCGGGGACCCGTCCCAGCCACTTGTCCACGACGTCGATGGCGCGGAACGCCATTCCCGTGCGGAACAGTACCTCGCCCAGGAGGACGAACATGGTGACCGGCATCAGGGTAAACCGTGCCAGTCCGTCCCATAACGTATGGGTAAAGCGTTCCAGTCCCGTGCCGCCGCCCCAGAAGAAGAAGACGAAGATGACATTAATCACGATGAAGGCGAACGCCACCGGGATTCCGGTCCCCAGCAGGACTATCAGGCTGCCGATAAGGAGTATCAGGACTAACTGCCATTCCATGCGTGCTTACCTATCGTTTAGAATCCTATTTTATTATCGATGATTTCCGTCCTGGTGACTTCTTCCGGTGTGGCCCGTGACTCCTTCATGAAACCGTAAGTCCGTCGCAGGAACTGGATGGAGAGCATGAGAAATCCCAGCGGGATGACAAGAAGGAAAGGCCATTGCAGCGGCTTCAGCGTGGTCACGAAGCGGAGCCCCCGCTCCGCGTGGTCGATGGTGCTCAATAAGCTGTACCAGGTTACGATAAAGCAGGCGATGGTGCCGATGAAAGACATTATCGCGTTGAGGATGACGCCGCCTCTCGGTTTCAACAGGTTCACGAGGAGGTCAATGCTGACGTGCCCCTCCACCTTCAGGACCCAGGCGGCACCGAAGAAGGCGAGCAGCGGGATGCTGTATTCGATGACTTCCTGCGCCCAGGTTACCGGTCTGTCCAGCACCTGCCTCATCAGGACGTCGATGCAGACGGTGAGAAAGCTGATGATGACAAAGACGACGGCGATACCGCGCATTACGTTCAATGCCTGGTCAAAGCCGGCACCCAGTTTTCGTAGCAAAGTTTCCTCCCTGTCGTTGATGGCCCGTCCTTTGCCGTGCCATCCGGGTATTCCGCTTCCCCGCGGATTACTAATAGGGGGGGCGCTTTCGCGCCCCTCCTATTAAATCTTTCGGAGGTACCGGAGGCTGCCGAGCAGGAGCACATCCGGTAACAGGATAACTGGTTTAGTAGCCCTTTTCCGCCGACATGCGTCCGGCGAGTTCCTTCAGCCTGGGTCCATAGGTCGGGCTGTCCTTGATGATTGTTTCCCAGGACGCGTCGAGGCCCCTGTCAAGGAATCGTTGGGAGTCTTCCAAAGACCATTTGACGCGCTCTACGCCTCCGGCAAGAATCTTGGACTGGTCATAGCCGATAAGCGCTTTGAAACGGCCCACCCAGCTGTCTTCCACGATGTACAGGTCATCCAGCATGATTTTCTTCAAGTCTTGGGGAACGCTGTTCCACTTGTCCAGGTTCACCGTCGCCTGGGTCGGATTTCGGAAGAATGTAGGCCCCACCCAGTAATCGACGACCTCCTGGAGCGAGTAGCCCAGGAAGACGGAGTGTGCCGGGAAGACGGCCCCGTCCACCAGGCCGCGCTCAATGGCGGCATGGAGTTCTGGTGACTGGACCATGACGGTGGAAGCGCCCCAGACGTTCACCATGACGTCCTCCGGCGGCTTGCCGCGCAGCTTCAGGCCCTGGAGCTGTTCCGGAGTGGTGACCTTCTTGTTGGTAAAGATACCGGCGCCGCCGTAGAAGTCACCCAGTCTGAAGTTGAAGAGGTAGTGCAGGTTCTGCTTGGCGAAGATTTCCTCCATGAGTGCGTTGAATCCCCGCTTGCGTAGTTCTGCCGGGGTGCCGGCCACCAGGGACTCCGCAATGGCTTCCGGTACCATGGTGACGTAGTAGTTCGTCGTCCCGATGAAGATGTCCGTGAGGCCCTTGGCGACCGAGGTGGGAGCCTCCAGCGACGGGACTACCTCGGGACCACCGAGATACTTGAAGCGGATAGCGCCGTAAGTATGGGCCTGTACCCGGTGCGCCCAGTCCCAGAACTGGAGATAAGAGACGTTTTCCTTGCCGGCTAGGTTAGCCGTTACGGAGAATTCGATGAATTTTTGGGCTGGTGCCGGTGCGGGGGCGGGAGCCGGGGCAGGTGCGGGAGATGGGGAAGGTGCCGGTGCTGGTGCCGGGGCCGGCGCAGGCTGGGAGCAGGCGCCGAAGGCCAGAATGCTTAAGATGGTAACGAGTAAAATCGCTACATGTGTCTTCTTCAATAGACTGAACCTCCTGTTTTAAAAATAACCCGGAGTTTTGGGACTACTTTACATATAAATCCCCCCTCGATTTTTTTATGCTCTTAAAATCGAAATATACCAGATACTACTCCGAATGTCAAACCTCAGGCACGAAAAGGGCAGGCTCATTGACACCGGCGGGAGGCATGACCTAAACTGGGTAGGCGTCTGAAGACCGAGAGACGTTTCAGAAAGCGGACCCCCTTTGAAATCGGAATCGCAAGAAAAATCTCCGCGCAAGCCCAATGTACTGGAGCGTCTTTTTCTGGACGGCACTGTCGGGGAATCGCCCGGGCTGGTACCCGGGGTGCTCTTCGCGGTGTTGCTGGTGGTGGCCGTCATCTGGTTGACGGACGCCGTGAACGCGGCCCTGGGATTCTCCGGGCTTATCAGTCCCATCCTCGTGGTTATCCTGGTGGGGATACTTATCCGCAATCTGCTCACCATTCCCGCCGTGTGTGGCCCCGGTATCAGCTTCTGCCTGAAAAAGCTGCTGCGGCTGGGGATAATCCTGATGGGCATCCGGCTGAGCATCTTCGATGTCCTGAGAATCGGCGGCTGGGGCATCCCGATAGTCGTCGTTTGTGTCCTCGGGGGGCTTCTCATCTCGACCTGTTTCGGGCGGTTGCTGAAAGTCTCCGGGCGTCTGTCCACGCTCATCGCCGTGGGCACCGGGATCTGCGGCGCCTCCGCAATCGTGGCGACGGCGCCGGGCATCGAGGCCCGGGATGAAGAGGTCACCTATGCCGTCGCCAATATCACCGTCTTCGGGATTCTCGCCCTGATTGCTTACCCGTTCATTGCCCAGGTCCTTTTTCACGGGGACATCACCCTTATCGGACTGTTCACCGGCACCTCCATCCATGAGACCGCCCAGGTAGCGGCATCCGGCCTGATTTACGACCAGACGTTCGGCGTGACCGCTAGCCCGACCGCTGCGGATATTGCGGTGGTGACCAAGCTGGTGCGCAATACCCTGATGGCGCTGGTAATTCCGGCGATGACCTTCGTTTACGCGCGGCGGAGGGGACTGACGGGGAGTGAGGAGACGGGATACAGGAAGGTGCTGAAGCTCTTCCCGGTCTTTATCCTGGGTTTCATCCTGCTGGCGGTGGTGCGCTCCCTGGGCGATGCCGGTCTCCAGGAAACGGGCAGGGCTTTCTGGCTGTGGAGCGCGGACGGATGGCGGGGCGTCACCGGGACCTTCAAGGACTGGTCCGGCTATGTCCTGGCGACCGCCATGGCGGGGGTGGGGTTGGGGACGTCCTTCCGGAGCATGAAAGGACTGGGTATCCGTCCGTTCATCGTGGGACTCGGCGCGGCGGTGACCGTGGGGCTGGTGGCCATCGTCATGGTGCTTCTCCTGGGCCCCCTGGTCAATGTGTAGGCTCTCGCTAACGACCCCAGTAGCGTTCTTCCCGCCACGGGTCGCCGTGGTTGTGGTATCCCGCGGCCTCCCAGAAGCCCGGCTCGTCCTCGCGGACGAATCTGATTCCCGTCACCCACTTGGCGCTCTTCCAGAAATAGAGCCTGGGGACGATAAGCCTGACCGGGTAGCCGTGTTCATGGGTCAGCGGTTGCCCGTCATGCTGCAGGGCAAAGAGGACATCGGGCTGGAAAAAGTCCTCAACGGGAAGGTTGGTCGTAAAGCCGGGACATTCCACGATGACGAAACGCGCTTCCGGCGAGATGCTGACGAGGTCTTTTAGCGCGGCGGTGCCGACCCCCTCCCAGAGGTTGTTGAGGCGAGACCAGCGGGTGACGCAGTGGATATCGGAAAAGACCTCCACCATCGGGAGAGCGGTGAATTCTGCATAAGTCAGCGCCCGTTCCGGCTGAACGAGCCCGGAAATCTTCAGGGTCCATTGGGCGGCGTCGATCTTCGGCGGGGCAACGTAGTGGAGGACGGGCCATTTTCCCGTCTCCTTCTGGCCGGGGGGTATCCTCTGGGACCGCTTGGTGTCCGGGCTTTCTATCCGGCGAGCATTCATCTTTCGCTTTCCCTCAGAGCAGCTTTTCTTTCAAGACCTGTAAATTGACCACGTCTTCCTTGTTGTATTCGAGGAGCCGGTTCAGGGCGTCCAGGTCAAAGGAATCGACGTAGCGCCACCACAGCCGGACGGCCTCAAAGCCGTTCATGTCCGCCAGGCGCCTCGGGATGCCGAGCTGGCGTTCCACTGATTTCAGCCCGCCGAAAAGTCTCCTTCTCCAGCAGTCGTACATCAGGTCGCGGTGGGGGAACATCCGGTCCAGGTCGACCCCCAGGCAGCCAACGAGGAACGGCAGGTCGAAACGGCTGCCATTGTAGGTGTAGAGGGTGCTCACACCCTCCAGCGCTTCCATAAGGCTCGCGCCGGTGATATCCCTGCCTACCAGCTGGGTGACTTTCGTGTCTTCACCTTGACAGGTATACAGCCCCACCACGGTCACCGAGCACGTTCCCGGGGAAAGCCCCGTGGTCTCGATGTCCAGATAGCATTCCGCGCCCGCTGCGTTTGTCGGTCCTGTCATGCCGGGCAGTCCTCCGATTCCTATATCCATGTTAGCAGTTTCCCGGCTGACGGACAATCCGGGGAGTGCTTTATCGGGGTAACCTCACCCCCTTTGTCCCCCTCTCCTTTCAACGGAGAGGGGGAAAGATTTATTAAAAGAGGGGCTGCGCCCCTCTTAAACGCCTGGTGGCTGGAGAGGGGGGTTTTTCACGAGAGGGGGCGAAGCACCCTCTCAATATAAATTAAACTCCCCCTCTCAAACATTAGAAAATACGCGGCACAGGACAAGACCTGTTTGAGAGGGGGTAAGGGGGTGAGCAAGGAAAACACCCAAAATCGAATCAAACCGGGAAAGCTCCGTTGAGCCGTGAAGCCGGGAAATGGTAGAATATTCCGGCCACTGAAACCGGCAGCGCCCACCGCGGGAGGTCATCGTGATTCTAAAAAGAATGGTCGGGGGACCGTTTGCCACCAACTGCTATCTCGTCGGCTCGGAAAAGACCAAGGAGGGCATCATCATCGACCCCGGTGACGATGCCGAGCACATCCTCGCCGCGGTCACGCAGGAGGGTCTGGAGATTAAAGCCATCGTCATCACCCACGGCCACCGCGACCACGTCGGCGCCCTGGAGCAGGTGAAAGCCGCCACCGGCGCGCTTACCCTGATTCACCGCAACGATTCCGGGGGACGCCCGGAAAAACCCGGCGAGCTGAAATACCTGAACGACGGCGATACGGTTACCGCCGGCGAGCTAAGCTTTACCGTGATGCATACCCCGGGGCACAGTCCGGGGGGTCTTTCCCTCTACGGGCACGGGGTGCTCTTCTCCGGGGACACCCTGTTCCACTACGGCATCGGCCGCTATGACCTGCCCGGCAGCAACTACGCGGAGCTGACGCACAGCCTTGCCCGGCTCGTCTCTTTGCCCGATGACACCATGGTCCTTCCCGGGCACGGGGAAGATACGACTATCGGCACGGAAAAGCGGGCCAATCCCTTCCTGGGGCGCTGAAAGAAAGAGCGGGGGATTGCTCCCCCGCCCCGTTAAGACCTGTTAACCGGTTAATCCGGCGTTTAGAAGGTCACCAGCACGATAAAGATCGGCCCGAAGATGACCGCCACCTTCCCCACCAGCTTGATAAGGATGTTCAGGGAAGGTCCCGCGGTGTCCTTGAAGGGGTCGCCCACCGTGTCCCCGATGACCGCCGCCTTGTGCGCCGGGCTGCCCTTGCCGCCGTAAGCGCCGGACTCGATGTATTTCTTGGCGTTGTCCCAGGCGCCGCCGGAGTTCGCCATCATCACGGCCATGAGGAAGCCGGTGACCAGCGCCCCGACGAGGAGCCCCGCCACCGCTTTAGGACCCAGGGTGAAGCCGAGGATTAACGGCACGGCAATCACGAGCACGCCGGGGATAATCATGGACTTCAGGGCGACCTTTGTGGCGATGTCCACGCACCTCACGTAGTCCGGTTTGACGCCCTCCTTGCCTTCCAGAAGCCCGGCGATTTCCTTGAACTGCCGCCGCACCTCGTTGACGATGGCGAAGCCGCCCGTGCCGACGCCGTTCATGGCGAGGGCGCTGAAGACGAAGGTGAGCATTCCGCCGATGAGGACGCCGGATATTACCGCGACGTTGGTCAGGCTGGCGATACCGCCCTCGAGGCTGACGACCTCAAAGTAGGTGGCGAGCCAGGCTAGGGAAGCCAGCGCCGCCGAGGCAATCGCGAAACCCTTGCCCAGGGCGGCGGTGGTGTTGCCCACCGCGTCCAGCGCCTCGCAGCGCTCCCGGACCTCTTTCCCCATCTTCGCCATCTCGGCAATCCCCGCCGAGTTGTCGGCGATGGGACCGTAGCAGTCCATCGCCAGCAGCATCCCCAGGTTAACCAGCATGCCCATCGCGGCTATGCCGATGCCGAGAAGTCCGCTGCCGGCTATGTTGCCGAAGAGATAAGCGGCGATGGTGCCGGCGACCACCAGGAGAATCGGCATGACTGTGCTCATCATCCCTTGGGAGATCCCTTCAATGATGAGTACCGCCGGGCCGCTCTCGGCCGACCGGGCAATCTTCTTGGTGGGGCCGCGGTCGGGCGAGGTGAAATACTCCGTGGCCAGGGAGATGAGGAAACCCGCCACTAGGCCGGAAACCAGCGACCCGAAGAGGGCGAGCTCGCCCACATAGAGACGGATAATCACGAAGCTGGCGATAATCATCAGGATATTGCTGACATAGACGCCGGTGTTCATCGTGGCGTGCGCCTTGTGCACCTGCTCCTCGAAGTTAGCCGCGGCGATATCTTTAGGACGGACGGAAAGCGCCCCGATGATAGAGCAGATGATGCCCGCCGCCGCCAGCAGCAGCGGCAGGAAAAGTCCCTTAGTCGCCCCGAGCTCCAGGGAGACCACCCCGAGCACCATGGAGGCGGCGATGGCGCTGACGTAAGACTCGTAGAGGTCGGAGCCCATGCCCGCCACGTCACCTACGTTGTCGCCGACATTATCGGCGATGACCGCCGGGTTGCGCGGGTCATCTTCGGGGATGCCCGCTTCCACCTTGCCGACGAGGTCCGCGCCGATGTCCGCGCTCTTGGTAAAGATACCGCCCCCCGCCCTGAGGAAGAGGGCTACCGAGGAAGCCCCGAAAGCGAAGCCGAGCCAGACGTGGCTCTCATGGGGCCAGATAAAGGCGACCATCGCCAGCCCCAGCAGTCCCAGGCCGACGACGCAGAACCCCATCACGGCGCCGCTGGAAAAAGCGATTTTCAGGCCGCGTCCCCAGCTTTTCGCCGCCGCGTTGGCGGTGCGCGCATTGGCGGCGGTGGCGATGTTCATCCCCAGCCACCCGGCCAGCGCGGAGGTTACCGTCCCGGCAAGGTAAGCGATGGCGACGAACGGCCTGGGGACGATAAAGATGGCCAGGACAATAAAGACGACTACCGTGAAGACGGAGAGCGTGATAAACTCACGGCGCAGGAAAGCCATCGCCCCCTGCCGGATGGCGTGCTGGATTTCCTTCATCTTCGGCGTGCCGGCATCCTCGCGGAGAATGCTTCTTACCAGGTAAGCTACGAAGACCAGACCGAGGACTCCCGCCAGCAGGATAAGTATACGGAGAAGTACAGGACTCATTGACAAACCTCCTTTCTATATACATAAAGAAAGGCTGGACATGCCAACCTTCCTGTTACCGCTGACCGCTGCGCTGCACATAAATCATCATAGTTTATCTTATTTCCCCGGCATGGTCAACCGCAGGTTTCAGGGCTTTTATTCGGTCTTAATGGGTAATGTCATTGCGAGCGGAGCGAAGCAATCTACACCACATTTAAATGAGCTTTCTTCGTCGTTGTGCTCCTCGCAATGACAATCTTTCCAACCAAACGCAATAAAACCACTTCAGGGTTTTTCCAGGCGGTCTTCCAGCCTCTTCTGGGAGATGGCGAGTGTCAGGTCGCTGCGCGTGCGCTCCAGCACCCCGCGTACCATGTCGGTGGTCCTTCTCAACCCCCCGGTGATGCCGTCCGGGAAGTCCATGGTAATCAGGACGCTGTAAATGTCGTCCATCGCGGTGAGCAGCTCTTCCCCGCGGGAGAGGTCACCCCGCCGCATGTTGTCCAGCAGGTAGCGCCGCAGCTCGCCTGCCGCTTCCCCCATCCCGTTGAGGTAGGCCGCCGTATCGACATTTAAGTCCTCCGGCGGGGGAACCGCTTCTCCCCACACGAGCGCCAGCATTATCCGCCCCTCGGCATACTCTTTCTGCGCGTCGCGGATAAAACCTGTGTTGCTGAACTCGCTGTAAGCCGCGAAGCCCGCCTGCGCCTCGTCAATCCGCCCGCGGGCGGCCTCCAGCAGGGCGGACGCGCGGTCGAACTCTCCGCGGTGCACGGCGCGTATCGCCTGGCTGCAGTCCCGGATGGCGTCCCGGCTCAGCGGCATCGCTTTTTCCCGGGCGGCGTCCTTCTGCTCCAGGTCCTTTCTCAGTCCCCCGGCAATCCCTTCCAGGTGGTGCGCCATTTCGCTCACTGTTTCCTCCGTATCCGGCAACCTTCCCGGTCTACCTGTCCTGCCGCGGGAGCCGCGCCAGTATGTCTTTCTCCAGCGTGTAAAGCTCGAAGCGGGCGTGTTTGAACGCCTCCGTGTCCAGCCCGATGCCGGAGGTCTTCGCCAGCTCCTCCATCACCCGGAGGGATTCCTGGACCCGGCGGGCGTTTGCCGCCACCGTTGCCGCCAGCGCCCGCGGCTGCTTTTGCTCCGGGGTGACCAGGTCCATGCCCACGTCACCCGCCGCGTCCCGGGCCGCCACCAGGCGTTCCTGAAGGTCCGCGGTAACCTGCCGCAGCCGGTGGCGCAGGTCTTTCAGGCGCTGGCTGAGGGCGGCGTCATCCAGCAGCAGGCGCGCCAATTCTTCCAGGACGCGCAGCCCCTCCGCCGAGCGGTTCTGGTTGGCGTCGATGATGCGTAGTAGTTCCCGTGACATGTTTATCGTATCCCCGTCGTATTTTAACCGTCCGCGACGGCATTCTCAAACAGCTCGATGCGGGCGATGCGTCCGCCCGCCAGCTCGATAGCTACCACGTCGATGCGCCAGTTCTCCGGGGGACTTTCCTGCTCCTGCAAGTAGGTCTCCGCGACCCTGCGCAGCTTGGCCATCTTGGCGGGGGTGACCGCCTCCTCCGGGATGCCGAAGTCGCGGCTGCGCCGGGTCTTCACTTCCACGAAGACCAGAGCCCCACGGTGCTCGGCGATAAGGTCCACCTCTCCCTCCGCGCAGCGGTAGTTGGTCTCCCGGATGACGTAGCCCTGCTCCGCGAGGAACTCCCCGGCGAGCTTTTCCCCCAGCCTCCCGGTAGCCTGGCGCTTCATGCCTCCGGGCAACCTGCCTCTCTCAACGGCTGGAAGCTGCGGCGGTGTATGGGGGAGGGGCCCAGGCGGGAGATGCAGTCCAGGTGCGCGCCGGTGGCGTAGCCCTTGTGGCGGGCGAAGCCGTAGCCCCGGTAGACCCGGTCCAGTTTTTTCATGAGCCGGTCCCGGGCGACCTTCGCCACGATAGAGGCGCAGGCGATGGAAAAGCAAATCCCGTCCCCCCCGACGATGCCCTTCTGGGGCAGGGCTATCTCGGGGAGGCGAAAGTAATCGACGAGGAGATACTGGGGC
This sequence comes from Chloroflexota bacterium, assembly GCA_043818095.1. Taxonomy (GTDB): domain Bacteria; phylum Chloroflexota; class Dehalococcoidia; order Dehalococcoidales; family RBG-16-60-22; genus JBDRGD01. The sequence continues at coordinate 7,340 of JBDRGD010000077.1, read as the reverse complement.
ACGGGGGAAAGCTGCGCGACGGCGATTTTCATGGCGAGGCGGGAAGCCGGGGCGATGCCGATGGCATCGATTTCCTCGTGGCTGACCATGCCGACGCCCACCGCCAGGGCGCTCTTGGCAATCAACCCCGCCAGCACGCGCCGTACCGCCGGTTTGAGCAGCTTGCTGTCACGGACCTGCCCGAGCCACTCCTGTTCGAGTCCCGCGGGCAGTATCACCGCCGCCGCCGCCACGGGGCCCGCCAGCGCCCCCCGCCCCACCTCGTCCACCCCGGCGACCAGCGTGTAGCCCTGCGCGCCCAGCCGCTGTTCCTCGTCGAACGTAGGTACCGCGAGGTTGTTTCGCACCCTATCCCCTTTGTCCCCTTCCCCTCGAGGGGAAGGGGAGATTTATATATCAGAGGGGCTGCGCCCCTCTGGGACTCCTGCTTTCCCCCACCTCTCCAGGAGTATTATTTCTGAAAGGCTGCGCTCCTCTTGGGCACGCTTTCTTTTGCCTGCCGGGAGAGCAGGCGGCTTACCCTTTCCCAGATGATACCGGCAATGACTGTTTTGCTCTTCGCCGCGTCCGCCACCAGCCAGCGTTGCGGCTCGGCTTTCGCCAGCGCCAGGTATCCTTCCCGGACACGCCGGTGAAAGGCGATTTCCTCCTGCTCAAAGCGGTCGGCGGTCCCGCGCTTGCGGGCGAGTCCCGCCTCGGGCGCCATGTCCAGCAGCACCGTCAGGTCCGGCTGCAACCCCCCGGTCCCGGCGGCGTTGATTTCCCGGACCATCGCCGGGTCCAGCCCGCGCCCGTAGCCCTGGTAAGCCGTGGTGGAATCGGCGTAGCGGTCGCAGATGACCACCTTGCCCGCTTTCAGGCCGGGGCGGATGACCTCGCTCACCAGCTGGACGCGGGAAACGTTGAACATCAGCAGCTCGGCCACCGGCGATATCTCCACCTCCCGCGCCCACTTCAGCAGGCGCGCCATTTTCTGCCCCAGCACGGTGACACCGGGCTCGTGGGTCAGCACCGCCGGAATCGCCAGCTTTTCCAGTCGATGGTAGAGCGTTCGTGCCTGGCTGCTCTTCCCGCTGCCCTCGCCGCCTTCAAAGGAAATAAAAAAAGACATGGCGCTAAATCAGTCCTCGGGTATCGGTATCAGCCCCGCTTTCAGGTAGCGCTGTGCCAGGTCGCCGTAGAGCCGTTTCCCGGCGAGCCACCACTTCTCGTCCCGCGCGGTAAGCTCCCGGAGGACGCGGGCGGGATTGCCCCCCACCACCGTCCGCGGGGCGACCTGCTGCCCCTGCTTCACGATGCCGCCCTCGGCGACAATCGCCCACTCCCCGATTTCGGCGCCCATGCCCAGCACCGCCCCCATGCCGATGACCGCGTAGGGCGCGATGCGGAGGCAGTGGATGATGGCACCGTGCCCCAGGGTGACCATCTCTCCGATGGTGCAGACCGCGTCCGGGGCCGCGTGGACGCAGACCGCCTCCTCGACCGCCGTCCCCGCCCCGATGACGATGGTGCCGTAGTCGCCGCGCAGGATGGCCCCGTGCCCGACGTAGCAGTTGTCCCCTATCCGGACATCGCCGATGACCAGGGCGGTCTCGCTGATGTAGCTGCCTTTGCCCACCGAGGGCTTGCGCTCTTCAAAACTGTAACGCATGAGGGCTCCTTTCGTGAAGTGATTACCCCGCCCGGAAGATGCGCACCCGGCGCACGGGGTCCTTGCCCACGCTCTGGGAGGATAGTTCGTGGCGCTGGGCGATGAGGTGCTGCAGGCGGCGGATATAGGCGCTCTGCGGGCTGAGTTCCACCGATTCCTGGCCGCCGTTTATGATCTCGGCGGCTTCCTCCGCCTCGCCGAGGGCGTGCTGGATGTTGTTTTCCTGCCGCACGTTGACCGCCATCGGGTAAACGTGCTGCAGCAGCTGCCGGATCTGGGGCGGGGTATTGCTCTTGAGGACATAGATGGGCACGCGGTTGTTTTCCGCGTCCCGGATTTTTTGCGGCTTGCGCCGGTAGTAATGCTTGGAGGTGACCAGGATGTCCGCGTCCGCCGGGTTCTCCACGATGCGCAGGTTGAGGTTCATGTCCCGCGCTGTCTGTTCCAGCCGCGCCCGGTTCACCCCGAAGAGATAGAGGTTTTTCGCCCGCTCTCCCCCGGCTTTCGCCTGTCTGCCGGGTTTCTTCAGGATTTTCTCCGGTTCCAGTCGCTCGGTGTGGAGCGTGCCCTCGGCGTCCACCCAGCGCACCTCGGTCGCCGGTGGCCCGCCCCTCAGGATATCGTCCACCGCGGACGCCACGTCGGGATGAAGCGCCACCCGGTCCCAGTCCTGTATCTCCACCACGATGTCGAAAGTGGGTTTCGATTTTCTTTCCAGGATGGACTTCTGCGTGCCGCGGCGCTTGGCTTCCTCGTCGCTCAGGGTGACCGACTGTATTCCGCCGATGAGGTCCGCCAGCGTCGGGTTCATCATCAGGTTTTCCAGGGTGTTGCCGTGCGCCGTGCCGACGAGCTGTACCCCCCGCTCGGCAATCGTCCGGGCCGCCATCGCCTCCAGTTCGGTGCCGATTTCATCGATGACAATGACCTCGGGCATGTGGTTTTCCACCGCCTCAATCATGACGGCGTGCTGCTGCACCGGCGTGACCACCTGCATCCGCCGGGCGTGGCCGATGGCGGGGTGGGGGATATCGCCGTCGCCGGCAATCTCGTTCGAGGTATCGACGATTATCACCCGTTTCTTCAGGTCGTCCGCCAGCACCCGGGCCACCTCGCGCAGCATCGTCGTTTTGCCCACGCCGGGCCGCCCGAGCAGCAGAACGCTCTTTCCGGACTCTACCAGGTCCTCGATAACCCTGATGGTGCCGAATACCGCCCGTCCCACCCGGCAGGTGAGCCCGACGATGCGGCCCTTGCGATTGCGGATGGCGGAGATGCGGTGCAGCGTCCTCTCGATGCCGGCGCGGTTGTCCTCCCCGAAACTGCTGATGCGGGAAACGACGTGCTCGATGTCTGCCGCATCGACCTCTCTGGGAATGAGGATGACCTCGCCGCGGGGGAAACGGGCCTCCGGGGAGCGCCCCAGGTCCAGGACTACTTCCAGCAGGTCGCTGATTTCTTTTTGCCGGGAAAGCAGCTGGGAGATATGCGGCGGCAGGATGTCCAGCAAAGCTTCCAGGTCATCCGTAACTACCTTCTGCAATCTTCCCTCCGGGAACGGTCTCAGTGTTTCCCCGCCACCATGTCCAGAAAATACCGGTGAAAACGGAAATCGTCCGTCAACTCGGGATGAAACGCCGTCGCCAGCAGCTTTCCCTGGCGCACGGCGACGATGGTGCCGTCGGGCAGGCGCGCCAGCACCTCGACGCTGCCGTTAGCCTGGGCAATCACCGGCGCCCGGATAAAGACCGCGGGAAAGGGCGGGTCCCCGAGGACCGGTACCGCGAGGGTGGTCTCGAAGCTCTCCCGCTGCCGGCCGAAGGCGTTGCGCCGGACGACGATGTCCATCAGGCCCAGCGGCGCCGGGGAGACGCCGTTTACCCCTTTCGCCAGGAGAATCATCCCGGCGCAGGTCCCCCAGACCGGGAGGCCCTTTTTCGCCAGCTCCCCGATGCGGCGTTCCAGCTTATCTTCCCCCATCAGCCGGCTGATGGCGGTGCTCTCCCCGCCGGGAATAATTAATCCGTCCACGCCCGCGATTTCCCGGGGCAGACGGACGGGCAAGGCGTCTACTCCCTGCCGGGACAGAATGGAGATATGTTCCGCGAAGGCTCCCTGCGCCGCAAGGACGCCGATTTTCATCCTACCATCCTCTTGGTGCCAGCAGCTCCTCGGTAGGAATCTGTTTGATATCCAGTCCGGGCATCGCCTCTCCCAGGTTGCGGGAGACCTCGGCGAGTATCTGCGGGTCCTTGTAATGCGTCGTCGCCCGGACGATTGCTTTCGCCCGTACCGCCGGGTCGCTGGACTTGAAGATGCCCGACCCCACGAAGATGCCGTCCGCGCCGAGCTGCATCATCAGGGCTGCGTCCGCCGGCGTAGCCACCCCGCCCGCGGCGAAGTTGACCACGGGCAGCTTCCCTTCCTTGCCGACGGACATCACCAGCTCGAAGGGGGCGCCCATTTCCTTGGCTTTCGCCATCAGTTCTTCCTGCGGGGCGTTCGCCAGCTCCCGGATGCCGTCCTGGACGGCGCGCATGTGACGCACGGCCTCGACGATGTTGCCGGTGCCGGCTTCTCCCTTGGTGCGAATCATCGCCGCGCCCTCGCCGATGCGCCGCAGGGCTTCCCCGAGGTTGCGGCAGCCGCAGACGAAGGGGATTTTGAAGTCGTGCTTCCAGACATGGTGGGCTTCATCCGCCGGGGTCAGCACCTCGGACTCGTCGATGTAGTCCACGCCGATGGCTTCCAGAACCTGCGCTTCCACGAAATGCCCGATGCGGCACTTGGCCATCACGGGGATGGTTACTGCCTTCATGATGGCTTCAATCACCGAGGTGTCCGCCATGCGGGCGACACCCCCCGCCGCCCGGATGTCCGCCGGCACTCTTTCCAGCGCCATCACGGCGCAGGCGCCGGCCTCCTCCGCAATTTTCGCCTGTTCCGGCGTCACCACGTCCATGATGACCCCGCCCTTCAGCATCTGGGCCAGGCCCGTCTTTACTTTCCACGTTCCCGTTTCCTTCACGCAGCCACCTCTTCTAACCTATGGTATTCATATTTTACACCCGTTTATTTCTCATCGCAATATCGGGGCGGGCGGCAGCCTCGCGCTGCCGTTTTCGACGAAATTACTATGCCGACCGATTGATTATCGCCTTCGCCGCTGTTATACTGGGCTCAAAGCTTTGCGGGGGAATCGGGAATGTTTTTATTTTTCCTGTTTATCGCGCTCGTTCTCCTGATTGCGGGAGGCGCCGGTCTCTTCGTGGTCAACACCACGTACATCGCCGGGCATACGGAATGGATCATGGGCAACATCACCTCCGGTGTGTTCACCGTGCTCGGCCTGGCTATCATCGTTTTCCTGACCCTCTTCAGCTCGGAAATCGAATAGCCTGGGGAGACCGGGGGAATTCCACCCCTGATGCCGGACCGGACCGGGCGCCATCACCGGCTGGCGGAAGGATGCGGCAGTCCCTCAGCCCCCCACGATAGCTCCCCCGCCGACTCGTGACCTACCCTGGCCTCCAGCAGCGCCGGACTCAGCAGGTAAAGCAGCGCGATGAGGGCGGTCAGCAGAAAGCCGAAGAAACCGATATGCCCCCAGAGGATGCCCCCGGTCAGGGTAAAGGCGATGACGCCGAGGGTGACCAGGGCCCCCACCTTCAGCAGCCGCTGGCGGAGGCGTAAAAACAGTGCCGAGGTAACCCCCAGCACCACCAGCACCTGCGCGAGGGCCGTGTTCCAGGGTGACATTTCGGCGGCACCTCCCGGCGCCAGCCCGCCCGTCAGGACCATCGTCGCCAGCCAGCTTCCCACCACCGGAATCGGGACCAGCATCAGCGACGCCAGTATCCAGTCCCTCCGCACTACCCGGACGGTGGTGCGCGCCGTTATCCAGACGGCGGCCACCGGCAGCAGACACGCCACCACGAGCGTTCCCGCCCCCGGCGGTGCCCCCTGCCCCCGGACGAAATAAGCGAATGACTGCGCCAGCGCCGGGAAAAGCAGATAGCTGGTGACCAGGAGCGGCAGCAGGGCGTAGCCCACCCAGGGATAAAGCCAGTTCGGCTTGCCGTGCCACCAGCCGAGCAGGGTTACCGCGACAATGACGGCGAAGACCAGGGCATCAACCGGGATATGGCGCCAGAGGTGCAGCGCGAAGAGGAAAGCGACGGTGAAATGGGGCAGGGCGGCCAGAGCGGCTTCCCGCCAGCTGCCTTGGCTGTGCGCCTCGTACATCAGGCGCGCCAGCTCCCGCGCCCGGCCGCAGGACCGGACGGCTTCCCGGGCGGCATCCTCCGCGTCCATCCCATCCCGTTGCAGTTCGGCGGCCTTTTCCTGGAAATGAGTGTAAAGCTCGCCGATTATCTGCTGCTCTCCGACCACATCCAGATGGAGGTGCCACCGGACCTCTTCCAGGTAATCCTTTATCGCGGGCAGCATCGCCGATGCCACTCCTGTATCGATGTCATAATCTAGCAGCAAACCGGCGCCAAGTCAAGCGTTTTGCGGCCGGGTTTTATTTGCATCCGGTTGGTGGTGCACACCTCACCCCTGTCCCCTCTCCAGCCAGGGACATCGTCTAAAGGCTGGTTTACAGCGGACTGGAGAGGGGTATTTTAAACGAGAGGGGGCGAAGCCCCCTCTCAGAATAATTAACTCCCCCTCTCAAACATTGGAGAATACATGACATACGGCAAAATCTGTTTGAGAGGGGGTAAGGGGGTGAGCATCCCCGGACAACCAAACCGAATCATACTTCCCCTGCGGTTAGGCGTCCAGGAGATAAACGATGATATCCCCGACGTTCGTGCCGGTATTTCCGGTGACTATCAAGGAATCGCCCAGCGCCGCCAGCAGGGCATGGCTGTCATAGCGGTCGAGATAAGATTCCACGTCGAGCCCCTGCGCTTCTGCCCGGGGAAGGGAGTCCTGGTCGACAATCGCCCCGGCAACGTCGGGCAGAAAATCGCTGCCGTCTGTGCCCGCGCTCGCCATGACCCATCTGCCGGGGTAGCCGCGCATCGCCGTGAGCGTCACCGCGGCGTAGTGCTGGTTCCGGCCCCCCTTTCCGGGGTGTGGAGGCAGCCGGGGGGTGGTCTCTCCGCCCAGCAGCAGCGCCCCGTAGCGGTCGTAATCGCCCCTCTTTATCTCCGCGGCACGCCCCCGCGCCGCCGCCGTTGTTTCCCCCTGCTGCGCCGCGGTCAGGATGCGCGCGCGGTAGCCCTTTTCTTCCGCGGTGCGGGTCATTGCCTCCAGGGCCAGGCGGCTGTTGCCGATGATGTAATGGCGGCAGTTGTCCAGGCGCTTCGGGGTCTCCGGGACTTTTCCGCTGCGCCCCCGCCGCAGGTACGCCAGGACGCTTGGCGGCATTTCCGCCAGCAGCCCGTAGCGTTCCAGGACTGCGCAGGCTTCTTCGAAGGTCGACGGGTCCGGGTAGGTGGGACCGGAGGCGATGCTCGCCAGGTCATCGCCGATAACATCGGAAAGGACCAGGGAGACCACGGTGGCCGGGGCGAAAAAGCGCCCCAGCTGGCCGCCCTTGACGCGGGAGAGGTGTTTCCGCACCGTGTTCACCTCGGCTATCCCGGCGCCGGATGACAGGAGGAGTTCCGTGGCGCGCTGCTTGTCCGCCAGGGTCACCCCGCGCACGGGGTACGGCAGCAGCGCCGAGCCGCCCCCG
>JBDRGD010000076.1:0-14586 GCA_043818095.1 Chloroflexota bacterium | reverse complement strand
GGGGGGGGGAACCGATTCTCATCGTGTTGACATGCCGGCCCAAACCTGATATTGTCGGGCTGATACGGCCAGCCGGAGAACGGAAGAGGAGACAAGGATATGGAATGCCAGTATGAAGTGCTCAGCCCCTGGGCGGAAGCGGACATGCCGCCGCCGCGGGGGATTGTGCCCCGCGTGAGCGACCTCAGCGGCGCGACCATCGGGCTTTTCACGACGCGTAAAATCGCTTCCCGCCCGGTACTGGAGGCCGTGGCGCGGGGGCTGGGGGAAAAATACCCCGACCTGAAGTTCAGCTGGTTCCAGTGCAACCATACCGTCAAGATTACCGATACCGGGGACCGGGAAGGCTTTACGGACTGGCTCAAGGGGGTCGATACCGCTATCGCCGCCGTGGGGGATTGAGGGGGCTGCGCGGAGTACCTTGTGTACGACACGGCCGCCATGGAGGAGATGAATAAGCCCGCGATAGCGCTCTGTAATGAAGGTTTCGCCGTCTTCGGCACGGCTGCGGCGGGCCGCGCCGGCATTCCCGCCCTGAGGGTCGTGCCGGAAAACGTCCCCTGCGAATGCACCGACCCGGAGGAGGTCGATGCCGGCATCAGCGCGGCGATGGACGCCATCATAACGGCGCTTACCGCGCCGCTCACCCCTGCGGAAAAGTCCCCCAAACCCCCGGCGGAAAAGCTGCCGCGTATCGCCTTCAAGGGCAACCTCGAGGAGGTGAACCGCTTCTTCTACAAGAGGGGCTGGGGCGACGGTCTGCCGGTACTCCCGCCGACGGAGGAGGCGGTGGCGGAAATGCTGAAAGGTACAGACCTGCCGCCGGACCACATCGTCGGGGAGCTGCCCCCGCGGTCCGGGAAAGCTACCGTGGAGAAGATAGCCGTTAATGCCGTCATGGCGGGCGCGCTGCCTACTTTAATGCCGGTGCTGATTGCCGGCGTGGAGGCCCTGCTGGACCCGAAGCTCAAGTTCCGCCTGGAAATCGCCAGCGCGCACTCCTTCGCCCCTTTCTGGGTAATTAACGGTCCCCTGCGCAACGACCTGAACATGAACAGCGGCTCCGAGGCACTCAGTCCGGGGGAAATCGCCAACGGCGCCTTCGGGCGCGCCATGGGGCTCATCATCAAGAACATCGGCGGCGCCCGGAAAAACATCGAGGACAAGGGCACGGTGGGCAACCCCATGAAACTGAGCGGGGTCCTCGCGGAGAACGAGGAGGAAAGCCCCTGGGAACCGCTGCACGTGGAACAGGGACTCCGTCCGGAAGACAGCGCCGTGAGCGTCTTTTGCGCCAACACCTGGATTAACACGCCGCCCTACGGGCTCGATGATAAAGGCATCCTGGACGCGATTACCGCGAACGTCGTCCCCGGACGCCGGGGGCTTTTCTGCCTGGTGCTGGCCCCGGTGCACGCCCGGACCATGGCGAAAAAAGGCTGGACGAAGGCGGAGATAAAGACTTATATTACGGAATATGCCCGCGTTCCGGCCTTCCGTCACCCCGCTTACTGGGGGCTGCTCAGCGGGGGGGCTGCCGCCCACGAACTGCTGCCGGGCAATCCCAACGATTCCATGCGTATCTTCCGCACGCCGGACTGGATTAGAATCGTCGTGGCGGGCGGCGTCAGCGTGATGCTCGGGATGGTCATCGGCTCCGGAGACCGCAGCAACGGGCAGTGGGTCACCAGGAAGGTGGCGTTACCGAAGGACTGGCCGAAGCTCGTGGCGAAATACCGGGACGTCGTTCCCCGTTACACGTTACACTAGACGCGGACACCCGTCATGACTTTTGCGTAAGGCGCGGGTGAAGGTTCCCGCCGTGAAGGAGGTTACCATGCGGCTCAAGGACAGGGTCATCATCATCACCGGTGGCGGGCAGGGCATCGGGAAGGTCTACGCGGAAAAGCTGGCGGCGGAGGGCGCGAAAATCGTCATCGCGGAGATGAACGAGGAGAAGGGCAGGGCCGTGGCGGCGGAGATAACCGGCCGGGGCCTGACCGCCGTGGCGCTGAAGACGGACGTCACCGATGAGAAGAGCACCAGAGCGATGGCCCGGGATACGGTGGACAAATTCGGGCGGATTGACGTGCTGGTGAATAACGCCGCCGCCTTTTCCACCCTGGGGACGAAGCCCTTCCCGGAAATCTCCGTGCAAGAGTGGGACATGGTGATGGCGGTCAACCTCCGGGGGCCGTTCCTCTGCGTCCAGGCCGTGGCGCCGGTCATGAAGGAGCAGAAAAAGGGCAAGATTATCAACACCTCCTCGGACTCCTGGAACGTGGGGCGCGCCGGCTACCTGCACTACATCACCTCGAAAGCGGGCACGGTGGGCCTGACCAACGGCCTTGCCCGGGAGCTGGGCGACTGGAACATCAACGTGAATGCCGTTTCCTATGCGGGCATCAAGACGGAAATCGAGCGCGCCACCTATACCGACGAGCACTCCAACTTCCTCACCAGCCAGCAGACCATCAAGCGGCGGGGTGTCCCCGAGGAACTGGTGGGCACGATTATCTTTTTAGCCAGCGAGGACAGCGACTTTCTGACCGGCCAGACGATTCACGTCAACGGCGGCCTGACTTTCCACTGCTGAGCCGCTTTAGAAATCGGTCAGCTTCCCCGACTCCGCGCTGCTTTTCGTGAACCAGCGGGGCAGGCTGGAAAGCAGGTACATGAGCACCTTCGGGCGGAGCAGCAGGCGGACCAGCGCACCGATATCGCCCGGCGTCATCGCGGCGCGCACGCGCCACTGCACGGGCTCTATCGTCTGCATCACCATGATGAGGTAGCCGTCCTTCGTCGTAATCTCGGCGGCCCTGGCTTTCAGTTCCGTTTTCCCCAGACCGGTTGACCTCAGTCTCATAGCATCCCCTTCTTTCGCGCCTCGGCGACGATTTCCGGCTCGGGCCACCACTTGGCGATGCCCAGGTCTTCCAGGATTGCCTCCGCCGCCAGGTAGCCCGCCCCCAGGATAACACAGCCCCCCGGATAAGTGCAGGAACCCCCCATGTAGAGGTTCTTCACCGGCGACCGGTGCAGGGAGCATTCCTCGTTGGGGCGCATGTAGCCCATCTGCAGCGGGTGGTACATGCCCTGCTTGATGGAACCCCTCACCATGTCCGGCAGCTTGTTCTCGATGTCCACCGGCGTGCAGAAGTGCTTCATCAGAATCTTCTCTTTGGTCCCCGGGGCGTACTGCTCCAGGCGCTCCAGGCACCGCGCCGCCTGCTCCTCCTTGAAGGCCAGCCGGTACCACTGGTCCGCGCCGCCCTGCAACTCGTAAGCGACCCTCTGGGAAATCAGGCCGGTGCACCTCCCCGGCGGCGCCTGGGACGGGTCGTGGACGCTCGGGAACGAGCAGTCGAAGCGGTCGTCCAGTTCGCCCTTGGCGATGGTTTCCCAGTGGCGCATCAGGTCGTCCATCGTTTCGAAGCCGATGAGGTAAACGAAAGCCCGGTCCGCCTCCGGGTCCGCCGCCGCCGCGCTGAATTTCGGCGGGGCTTCCAGCGCCAGGTGGACGTTGAAGAAGCTCCAGTTTTCCCACTGCCACATCTTCAGCGAGCCGGCGAACTCCGGGTCGATATTAGCTTCGCCCACCAGCTTCAGGAACGTCTGGTGGGTGTCCAGCGTGCTCAGCACCGCCTTCTCCGCCATGATGGTGCTGCCGTCTTCAAGCTCCACCCCCCGCGCAACCCCGCCCTCGACGATGATGCGTTTCAGTCGCTGGCTGGTCATGGTGAGACCGCCGTTCTCCGTCACCACCTTGTGAAGGACCTGCGCCAGCATGTGGGTCCCCCCCACGGTAAGACGGTAGTTGGTGGCGCGGTTGAAATAAAGCGGGGCCAGGTAACCGATGCCGCTGGCGTCGTGCTCCAGTCCCCACATGCATATCGTGTAAAGCATCAGCGTGCGGACGTGCTCATCTTCGAAAAGCTCTTCCACCAGCTCCTGCGGGCTTTTCTCCGCCAGGTTGAAGAGCTCCATCCCCATCTCCGTCTGCTGCATCCGGACCGCCTGGTCGAGGGTCGGCACGGCGGGGACGAAGGTCGCCGGCGCCAGGAACTCGCGCGTGTATTTCTCGTATTTCCGGTAGACCTCCCGGTAGGTGTCCGCGTCCTTCGTCGAGAATTTTGCGATGGACTGACAGGTCTTTTCCACATCGGAGTAGAGACCCAGGCACCGGCCGTCCCGGAAGGGCAGGGCGAACTGCAGCGGGGGATAAAGGTGGTCCAGCAGGTAGTCCTCCTTCAGCTTGAGGTCGGTATAGACCGGGGCGTAATCCACCATCATCATGTAGATGGCGTGGATGTTATGCAGGTAGCCGGGGATGGTGACCTCCTGGGTATCCAGCCCCCCGCCGGACTCCACCCGTTTTTCCAGCAGAGCCACCTTGAGGCCGGCTTTCGCCAGGTAAGCACCGGCGGTGAGCCCGTTGGGGCCCGCCCCGATGATGACGATGTCATAGTTTTTCTCCATTTCGGCTCCTCCTCGTTACGGATGGTCGGCACCGCCTTACCAGGGGCTGCCCGTTTCCTCCCAGGGCTTGCGCAGGTCCATGTCCCCGGCGATAATCTTGTAGCAGTTATAGCCCTCGCCGCAGCAGCCGCCCGCGCCGAAGCCCCACCCCGAGCCGGTGCAGTAAAGACGCTCAATCTCGGGGACCTTGTGGCGCGCCAGCTCCGGTATGGGTCGCCAGGGATAGGTCTGCCCCGGCAGGGTATCCAGGATGCTGAGCATGCCCTCCGGGCCGGTATTGATGTTCCTCCGGGAGCACATGAAGGGAGAGTTGGGATAATAGCCGATGATGTTGTCCCAGGTGACGTTCGGGGCATACTCCCGCATCACCGTGACGACCTTCTCGATCCACTCCTGGTGGCGCGCCATCCATTGCCGCTCCGTGAGCAGATTGGCCGGGATTTCCTCCTCCTCCACCATGAAGACGCCCTTGCCGTCCGGCGCCTGCGACTTGTCGAAAACAGAGTGGGAGGACATCACGTTCAGCGAGGCCCCGGGGTGGTGCTTGTCGAGGAGCCGCCAGTAATCCTCCGTCACCAAATCGTCGGTATCGGTGGTGCCCAGGTGCACCTGCTGGCATTTCTGGATGTCGGGATTGAACCCGGATGCCAGGTACTGGGGCATTTCCCGCACGGCGAACGGCGACCAGTTAATCATGTGTTCCCGGCGGGAAAGGCAGGAAATCTTTTTGCGTATCCTGGCGCTGACGTGCTCCTCGCCCAGCAGGTCGAAAACCAGCTGGAAGGGACTGAGGCCGCTGACCACCAGCTGCGTAGCGCGCACCTCGGAGCCGTCCGCCAGGCGTATCCCGGTGGCCCTGCCGTTTTCGACGAGGATCTTGTCGACGTGTTTTTTCGTGAAGAACTGCCCCCCGTTCTGCAGGAGAATCTTGGCGTAGGCGTGGGCGATGTTATGCGTGCCGCCGACGACGAACATCGACTCGCGGAAAAGGTACATCTTGGTCAGCAGCAGCAGCGCCAGGCCGCCGCACATGTGCCCGGACTGTCCCCCGGCGGACTTCATGCCGCGCAGATGGTGATAAATCATCCCCGGGCTGTCCCAGAGCTCCCGGGCGGCATGGTAGAGGCGCTTCAGTCGCCAGCTTTCGTCCGCGAGGCAGTCCGGCTGCTTCAGGTAGTCGTCGAACCAGCGTGCCATCGCCCGCGGCGTTCCCGGGGGCGGCGGCGGATTGAACAGCTCCTCGCGGAGCGCCGTCCACAGGGGGCCGCCGGTTTTATTCAGTTCCATTATCTTGTGGTAGGTCTCGGCGTCTTTTTCCCCGGCGAACTCCGCCACGGACTTGAGGACCCTCTCGCCGCTGGGGTCTTCCAGTTCATGGTAATCGATATGACAGCGCTGGTCTTCTTTGGTAATGATGGCCCCGCCGCCCAGGTAGTGCCCCAGTTTTCCGCCCTTCTCCTCGAAGTCCGGGAAATCGCGGAAAATCGGCTCCCAGTACCACGGCCCCTGGATGAAAGAGATATGGGTCTCCGTGGCGAAGCCGGGCACCGCCGCCTCCTCCCCCGCGAGCGCCCCCCCGATTTCATGGCGCCGCTCGAACATGGCGACCTTCATCCCGCCGTACTTGGCTAAATATACCGCCGTCGCCAGGAGCTTGTTACCCCCGCCGATAAGCACCGCATCAAACGTCGCATCCGCCATACGGCATAACCTCCTTCCTGCAACCTCGTCAGATATAAATAAAAAAAAGGGTATTCGCTACCCTTTTTTACTCACCGGGGATTTATTCTGCCTTTTTGATGCATCGTTTCGTGGAAAACGTCTCCCGCAGAACCTGAACAAGCGTATCAGGTTTGTGGATACATGTCAAGATACCCCGCGCTGGGTTTTATTTGCATTTGGTTGGTGGGGCACACCTCACCCCTGTCCCCTCTCCAGCCGGTAACATCAATGCAATACGTTCTATTTTGGGCTGGAGAGGGGTATTTTAAACGAGAGGGGGCGAAGCCCCCTCTCTCAATATCATAACTCCCCCTCTCAAACATTAGAAAATACGTGGCACAGGGTAAAACCTGTTTGAGAGGGGGTAAGGGGGTGAGCAAGAAAAGAATAGGTGCTCGCTAGTACTTGAGGGCGATGTCGTAAATCTGCCGGTAGGCGTCCAGCAGGTATTCCACGCCCCGGTCGCCCTGCTGCGCCAGGTAGCCGCTGGGGGGCATCAGCTTCCGCAGCTCCGCCAGCAGGCCCTGCACCGCTGCGCGGTAGGCGCCCTCGGCGCTGCCTTCCCCGCTTACCGCCCGGCGCACGGCGTCCGCCGCCAGCAGCCCGGTCTGGATGCCGGTGCCGATGCCCTCGGCGGTGACCGGCAGTCTCACCCCGCCGGCGTCGCCGCAGAGCAGCACCCGCCCCTTCACCGGGGCGAAAACGCCGGTGAAAAGCTCCCGGAGCCACATGGCGTCCCGGCAGCCGTCCGTCCAGAGGTGGGGGGAGGCGGGGTCGAAGCCGCACTCCTGCGCCATCACCTGCAGCGCCCGCGGGACGACCTCCTCACGCTTGGCCACCTGCCCCGGCCGGCCGTTGGCGTCGAGGACGGTCACCGGGGTGCCCTGCCAGGTCTTCTGGTGCACCTCGAAGATGTTGCGCTCCGGGAAGAGGACATACCAGTGGATGTAGTTCGGGTCCAGGTTCAGGCGCGTTTTGTAAACCTCCTGGAAAGCCTGTAAGAAGCGCGGGCGGAAATCGGGAAAGATGGCACGGCGTATCACGGAGTTAGCGCCGTCCGCGCCGATGACGTACTTCGCCTTGATTTCCCCGGGCTGCTCCTCCCCCTGGAGGATGATGCGGCAGCCGTCGGCTTCTTCGATAACCCCGTTCACCCTCGCTTTTACCCGGAGCTCGGCGCCGGCTTTCACCGCCAGGCCGTTCATCCAGTAGTCCAGGTCCTGCCGCCAGGTCAGCGGCATGCGGTGCGGGGACTTCCGGCCTTCGTAGCCGGGAGAGTAAACGATGAAGCCTTCGACGTAGGGAGGGTCGGTCAGGACCTCCGGGGGCAGCTTCCCGAAAACCTCGTCCACCAGGCGCTGTGCGGTCGCGCCCATCAGCGCCCCGGTGCAGACCTTGTGCCGCGGGGGCTGCCGCTTTTCCAGCAGGAGTGTTTTCAAACCGTGTCCGGCGCACCGCTTCGCCGCGGCGGAACCCGCCGGACCCGCGCCGACGATGACTACGTCCCAGGTTTCATTCTTCACGCAGTTTTCCCCTTGTGTTGTTTATCGCGAGGACCCCGTTAGGCGGGATGGCGCAGGACGCCCTGTTCCACCAGCCCCGCGAGGACATCCGCAATCTGCTCCGGGGACAGCCTGCCTTCCCCCCGGTACCAGTGATAGGTCCAGACGCAGAGACCCAGCAGGGCGTAGGATGCCACCTTGACATCGCTCACGTTGAAAGTGCCGTCGGCGTTACCCTCGGAGAGGATTTTCTGGAGGGTGCTGTCCGTTTCCTTCTCACGGCGCCGGATAGCCTGCCGCGCCTGCCGGGGCAGGGCGTGGAGCTGTTCGAAGAGAATCCGGGAGGCGTCCGCGTTCTCCGCGGTCACGGTGACATGGAAGCGGATGAACTCGCGCAGCTTCTCCCGGGGCGTCATTTTGGCACTGCCCAGCTTCACCGTCCGGCTCATCTGGTCCATGCTCGTCTTCATAATCGCCCGGATTATCTGCCCCTTGCCGGAGAAGTAGTAGTAGAGTGCCGCCTTGGTGATGCCCAGTCCCTTCGCTACCTCGTCCAGGGTGGTATTGTGGTAGCCTTGCTCGGCAAAGAGTTTCACCGCTTCTTTCAGGATGGCGGCTTTCCGGTCGGCGCTCGGTGTGCTGTTTTTATTCCTCATCGTGTTTGTCCGTATCTCGCTGGTTCTACTGACCGGTGAGTGAATACCACCATCTTACCGCCTGCCCTGCCGACTGTCAATTCTCGGCGCTGTTGCGGGTTTTGTTTGTATTTGGTTGGGAAGGTTGTCATTGCGAGGAGCACCGCGACGAAGTAATTTTATTTCATGTAGCGGGAGGTTGCTTCGCTACGCTCGCAATGACATGACCAAACAAAACCGAACGCTACCTGTGTGCTGGCAGCGGCCTGCGCCCTTGCCCTCCGTAGTATAATTATCCTGAATCATGGACACACAGCTTAAGACCCGTCGCGTCATGGGCTTTCCCGCCAACGTCTTTTTCCTGGGCTTGGTCAGCTTTTTCACGGACGTCAGCAGCGAGATGATTTTCACGCTCGTCCCCCTTTTCCTGAGCAACGTGCTGGGAGTGGCGGCGGGGGTGGTGGGCATCGTCGGGGGTGTCTCGGAGAGCACGGACGCCATTTTCCGTATCTTCAGCGGGCGCATCAGCGACCGCCTGCGGAAGCGCAAGCTCCCGGCGGTGCTGGGCTACAGTCTGTCCACGCTGGCCAAACCCTTCATGTATATTGCCGGCGGCTGGGGCGCCGTGCTGGCCGTCCGCTTCGGGGACAGGGTGGGGAAGGGCATCCGCAGCGCCCCGCGGGACGCCCTGATTGCGGACTCCGTGCCGCCGGGGGAATGGGGACGGGGATTCGGACTGCACCGGGCGATGGATACTTCCGGGGCGGTGCTGGGGCTGGTCCTGGCCGCGATTATCATCTACCTGGTGCAGCGTGGCGGCGTGGCGCTCAGCCTGGCTACCTACCGCTGGCTGGTGCTTGTGGGAGTGGTCCCCGCGGTGCTGGGGGTGGTGGTGCTGCTGACACTGGTGAAAGAGGTTACCCGGGAGCGCTCCGTGGCAAAAATCGGGGGGGTCCCGAAAGCGGTGACACCGTTCCCGCGGCGGTTCAAGCTTTTCCTGGGGGTTATTGCCGTATTCACACTGGGCAACTCCAGCGATTTCTTCGTAATCCTGCGGGCGCAGGACCTCGGGGCGCCGGTGCTGCAGATTACCCTGATGCTGGTGCTGCTTAACCTGAGCTATGCGGTCTGCGCACTGCCGGCGGGTGTCGTCTCGGACCGGATGGGACGGAAGGGGGTCATCATCCTGGGCTGGGGGATTTACGCCCTGGTCTACCTCGGCTTTGCCGCCGCGGGTAGTATCGGGCAGGTCTGGCTCCTCTTCGCCGCTTACGGGCTTTATTACGGCATCGTCGAAGGGACGGCGCGTGCTTTCGTGGCGGACCTGGTGCCGGAGGAAAGGCGGGGCACCGCCTACGGGTATTTCCAGGGGGTGGTGGGGTTGGCGCTGTTACCGGCGAGCCTTATTGCCGGCTGGCTGTGGGACGCGGTAAGCCCCGCCGCGCCGTTTTACCTCGGGGCGGGACTCGCTTTCCTGGCGGCGATGGGGCTGCTGGGGCTGGTAAGGGAATAAGTAGTCCCTAGACCGCGTTTCTCAAAACGTCCTGCAAGGTGAGAATGCCCACCGCGACCGAGCCCCCTTCTGGCGGACCGGTAATCACCAGCTGGTGGATGTCTTCCCTAAGCATGATTTCCGCCGCTTCTGACAGGGAAACGTGATTGGGGATGTTCAGTACTCGCGGGGTCATGATTTTCCCCGCCGGGATTGCCTGCCAGTCAGTAACTTCCAGGATGGCTTTTACCGCGTCCTTTCTGGTGATAATGCCGAGGAACTCACCTTCGGGGTTGACCACGACGACGGCATTGTGTTCGCACAGTTTCGGGTGGATGTCTCCCAGAGTTTCTTGGGGTCGCGTCTCAATCAGGGCATGGGTTGAGGCCTTGAAGATGGTCATTTTGCGCAGCATGGCGTCCACCTCCTCCTATCTTCCTTGAGAATTGGAAGTGTAGCACCAAAAGGGCGGCTAGTCAAGCACTCCGGCGTGTTTTCGGGGGTGGGGGGTAAGCGTTATCCTATATTATTTCTATTCCAGCACGATGTTGTCGATAAGGCGCGTGCGCCCGATTTTTACCGCCAGGGAGACGAGCGCCGGGGGCGTGATTTCCGCCAGCTCTTCCAGCGTGGCGTTGTCTGCGATGCTCACGTAGTCCACGTCCGCCAGGGGTTCCGCCTGCAGCAGCGTCAGCATCTGCCGGCGTATTTTCCGGGCGTCCCGCTCCCCCTTGCGGTAGAGTCGCTCCGCCAGTCTCAGGGACTTGTGGAGAATCGTGGCGGCGCGGCGCTCGTCCGGTTTGAGGTAAGTGTTACGGCTGCTCATCGCCAGCCCGTCCGGCTCGCGCACCGTGGGCAGGGTCGCCACTTTCAGGTCCATGTTCAGGTCCGTGACCATCTTCCGGATGACCGCCACCTGCTGGGCGTCCTTCTGCCCGAAATAGGCGGTGTCCGGCGTAACGAGGTTGAAAAGCTTGGCGACCACCGTGGTCACTCCCCGGAAATGCCCCGGGCGGGAGGCCCCCTCCAGCTTTTCCGTCAGCCCCGCCACGTCCACCCAGGCGTTAAAGCCCGGGGGATACATCTCCGCGGCTTCCGGGATGAAGACGAGGTCCGTGCCCGCCGCTGCCAGCAGGGCGAGGTCGCGCGGGAGGTCCCGGGGGTATTTTTTAAAGTCCTCGCGGGGGCCGAATTGGGTGGGATTGACGAAGATGCTGACCACCACGGCGGCGTTTTCCGCGCGGGCGTGCTGCACCAGGGAGATGTGTCCCTCGTGGAGGTAGCCCATGGTCGGGACGAAGCCCACCGGCGCGGCCAGGCGCTGCCGCATTGTGCGGAGCTCGGCGAAGGTCTTAGCTGTTTCCATAGGGGAAAGGGGGCTTCTTGAGCGCCTCCAGGATGCTCTCGTCCATCGGGAAGCTGTTCGCGTCCGTGGGGAACTTTCCTTGTTTAACCTCGGAAAGATATTCCTGGATGGCCTTCGACATGATATCGACGAGCCTGGCGTACTGTTTGGCGTGCTTGGGCACGAAGTCGCTGAACGAGCCCAGCAGGTCGTTGATGACCTGGACCTGACCGCTGCACCCGGCCCCGGCGCCGATGCCGATGGTGGGGATGCCGATTTCCTCCGTAATCAGGGCGGCGAGGGGGGCGGGAACGGTCTCCAGGACGACGGCGAAAGCCCCGGCTTCTTCGAGAGCTTTGGCGTCTTTCAGCATTTTCGCGGCGGCTTCCGGGGTCTTTCCCTGGATTTTATGGCCGCCGAGCTGGTTGATGGACTGTGGGGTCAGTCCGATGTGCCCCATCACCGGGATACCGCAATCGACGATGCGGCGCACCTTGTCCGCTACGGTCACGCCGCCTTCCAGCTTGACCGCCTGGGCGCCGGCCTCCTGGAGGAAGCGGCCGGCGTTGCGCAGGGCTTCCTCGGTGCTGACGTGGTAGGTCATGAAGGGCATGTCCCCGATGACCATCGCTTTCTCCGAGCCCCGCACCACCGCCCTGGTGTGGTGCAGCATCTCATCCATGGTGACCGGTATCGTGGAGCCGTAGCCGAGCATCACCATGCCCAGGCTGTCCCCGACCAGGATGAGGGGGATGCCCGCGGCGTCGACGATGCGCGCGGTGGAGTAGTCATAGGCGGTAAGCATGGCGATTTTCTCGCCTTTGGCTTTCATTTCCTTTATCTGGTGGACGGTTACCCGCATTTGCTTTCTCCTTTAGACGAAGATAGAATCGCCGACCGCGGGGACCATCCGGTTCTGGGCGTTCACGTGGACTATCTTCGGCATGTGGTGCCGCGCTTCCTCGTCGGTCATCTCGGTGTAGGTGAGGATGATGACCAGGTCTCCCCGCACCGCCAGCCGGGCGGCGGCCCCGTTCAGGCAGATTTCCCCGCTGTCCGCCGGGCCCTCGATGGCGTAAGTGCTGAAGCGGGCGCCGTTGGTGATGTTCAGCACCTCAACGCGCTCGTAGGGCAGGATATCGGCGGCGGCCATCAGCGTGCGGTCGATGGTGATGCTGCCCTCGTAGTCGATGTTGGCGTCGGTGACCGTGGCGCGGTGGATTTTGCTTTTGAGCATGTGTCTCACGGGTTTCCTCCTGGCGTCAGGATTTTCCGGCAAGTATCTCCTCCAGTTCTTTCGCTTGTCCCTCGCTAATCTTGCCCTTGGCGAGGGCGACGGGAACGGTCTGTTTCCCCAGGTCCCGGTAGGTTTTCAAAATGCCGGGCGCCGCCCTGTCCAGCGCGGCGATGTGATTGCGGATGGTGCCGGTGTCTCCCCGGGCGATGGGCCCCGTCAGGCAGCCCGGGATGCCGATTTTAGCGATGTTGTTCAGCGTGCCCTGGACCAGCGGCAGCAGGGCATGGGCGGCGGTGTCCGTGGGGACGTTGAAGGTCTGCCAGAGGTCCGTGGCGAGCTTGACGAGGGTGACGAGATAGTTGCAGGCGATGACCGCGGCGGCGTGGTAGAGGACTTTGTCCGAGGGCTTGAGCGCGATGGGCTGCCCCTTGAGCTCCGTGGCAATCATTTTCAGGGTATCGAGCAGTTGCCCCTCCGCCTCGATGCCGAAGGTGCTGCCGGGGATGTTGGCGATGGCTTGTTCAACTCCGGCCAGCGTTTGCAGGGGATGGATGGTGCCCACCCGCGCCCCCGCCCTTTTCGCGGGCTCCAGGATGTCCGTGGAGGCGGCGCCGCTGCAGTGGACGACGCTGTTCTCCGGCCGCCACTTGACCGCCGCGGCGACCCGGGCGATGGCGTCATCAGGGGTGGTGATGAAGACGAGGGCGACGGTGTCCGCCACATCCTGGGGGGCGTTGACCGCCCGGCAGCCCGGCACCTGACGGGCCAGCTTTTCCGCGGAGGCGCGGCTGCGGCTGGCCACGGCGATTACCGGGTAGCCCTGCCGCTGCAGCAGGACGGCCAGCGCCGTGCCCACGGTGCCCGCGCCGATGAAGCCGGTTTCGGGTCTCTTATTTACCAAAAAACCCTCCCGGATATGCACCGAGAGGGCGGACAACCTGTCTCTTGCCGTCTCGGTCGTATCCGATCCAAGCGACTCTCTTTGTCAAACCGGTTACTAAAGTGCTCACCGCCATTGCCGGTCGGTGGCTCTTAACCAGTAATTCTAAAGAATGGGAAGGCGATTGTCAAGGGTGGGGGGATGGGGGTAGAAAGTATAATATATATTGTGTAGAGTCCCTGAGTAGTTTATACTGCCTGCAAGGAATAGGCTGCGGGTAGACGAACATGGGCGGAAAACACTGGACAATATTTGGACTGTTCATAACAATATCACTAGCTTTAGCTGGATTAGGATTCGCAGCTATGTCTACTAATCCACCATTTAGTATGCCGGAATGGGTTCCTTCAACATTTTTTGTAACTGCAGGTATCATGTTTGTCTTATCTATTGTGTACTTGTTTTATGTCAGCATTAGCAATAAAGGGGTTGATGAAGTTAAAACAAACTCAGAAACACGGAACGCAATTCTCAAAATGGATAAGAAAGAACAAGCTAATAAAATACACGATAAACTTATGACGAAAGAGAAAGAATTTTGGGTAGCACTTGAAAAAGTTCCAGATAAAGACGCTGTAGAAAATGCAGAAGTAAAAAAAGCTGTTTATAACATGCGATATGAAACAAACAGACTGGCTAATTTGATTGGCAGGGATGATTTTGATGAATTTATTGAAGCGCTGTTAAATATCTACAATCGATATGCTATGTTTCATTTTAAATCAGGCGACCACAGTGTTGAAATGATGAGAAATAGAATGACTAGAAAAATTAGGATGTACATTAGAAAAATCAAATAGAGAAGCGTAAATTCATGATTTTCAATTAGCCTCCCCATCCCTCCCTCATCCCTCAGTTTCTTTTTCTTTCCCACCCGCCCCGCGGTGTGAATAAATCCCCCTTATTCCCCCTTTACCAAAGGGGGAGACAGCCTTGCTACAATGGTTCGTCTCCCTTTCGTAAAGGGAGATACAGAGGGATTTACCCATACCCTCTCTTTGTCTCACCCCCGTATTGATGATATAATAGACAGGTTTGCCCAGCGATTAACAGGAGGTCTGAATTAGCCATGGCGACGACCCGGGAACTGATTGAGGAGCTCCAGCGGAAAAGAGCGAAAATCGAGGCGATGGGCGGCCCCGAGGCCGTCGAGAAGCGGCACAAGGGCGGACAGTGGACGGCGCGCGAGCGTATCGACTACTTTTTCGATAAGGGCACCTTCACCGAAATCGGT